>JBDNFP010000448.1:0-29717 GCA_041689775.1 Spirosomataceae bacterium | reverse complement strand
TTACTTTCTTACAACCTTCAAAATTTATCTCACTTGCAAAATCTTCTAAATCTCCTGTCATAATGTATGGTACACCACTTTCAACAGTTTGAGGCATGTAGTGATCGACGTCTCCTACAGCATTGATTGCGTAATTAATAGATGTCACCTCCCAGTGCGCCGGAATCTCCCCAATCCAGTCCACGCCACTATGTCTGAATTGGGATTTTTGGGATGATTGGATTTTGGGATTATCTAATCCTGTCATCCTTTCATCCGACGAATCCCAATGCAGACCCCTTGTCACGGCCTGGTGAATCAGGATTTGCCGCCGCTCTTTCAGGAGTTCGATTTGCCGCTCCTTGATGCGGATGGCGGTATCGACCTGGGCAGTTTTGCGGTCTAAGAAGTTGGCAATGGCGGTTTGTTCGGGAAGGGGCGGGATTCCAATCGTTATAGCCTTCATTTCGTCATACCGGGTAGTCCACAAATCCGCTACTATTCCGTGTCCCATCCGATAAAACTCTTCAATAAAGGCATAACTTTTGAGCAAATAGTTACAGTAAATTGGATGGATGTTTTTGGGTTCCATCACAATATTTATCAATGATACTGAACCATCTTCAAAAGCAATTCCACTTGACCCCTTTCTGTCAGAGCGACTATTAATTACAAAATCACCTTCTTTGACTAGTTTACGGTTGTCTCCATCGTTGGTTTTTGCGGCATTATCCAATTGAGGTACAATACCGTTTTTTGTAACAGAAAGCGGTGGGAAGTCTTTATCGGAAACCTTTGTTCTCCTTTCTTCAAATCTGGTACCTAATCTTGTAAGCTCCCAATGCTCAGGTACCTCCCCGAGCCATTCGACGCCGGAAGCCTTGTACGCAGGGTACCTCTCCATTTCAGTAGTATTCTGTATGGCTTCCATTGGTCTGAATTGGGATTTTGGGGATGATGGGATTTGGGGATTAGTATTTGAGTCTTGACTTTGATTAGATTGAGAATGAGATGGGTTATTAAGGGGATTTTGCATTAGGATTTAGTTTGTTTTTGGGGTGCCGGAGCCTTTTTACTTCCAGACTTTGGGCACCGAAGTTCAGGAGTAGCCCCAGGTCTACCTTATAGGCTACGAGATAATTAAGCCCCTGGGCCAGGTGCACATCCTCCATTTTTATCAAGGCTTTCAGCTCCACCATTACTTTTTGTTCCACCAGAAAATCCACCCGCCGGCTACCAATGGATTGTCCGTCGTAGAAAAGGGGCATTTCAAGTTCCCGCTGAAACGACAGCCCCTGATTTGCCATTTCGATGGCCAAAGCTCGCTGGTAGATCACCTCTTGGAAGCCATTTCCAAGCACAGCATGTACCTTCATAGCACAGCCAATAATCCGGTAGGTTAGGTCATCGTTAATTTCCTCCTTCATAGTTTTTAGAAATAATGTACGCATTTGGATTCGTGGGATTGAGGGATTTCAGGATTAATAAAAGAAAAAATCAAACAATCCCAAAATCAAACAAATCCCAAAAATCCTAATTCTGACAGTGTACGTATTGGGATTCGTTGGATTGGGGGATTACAGGATTAGAAAAAAAATCCCAAAATCCCAAAATCCAGAAATCAAACAAATCCCAATATTTCACGGATTAGACCATCGCTTTCTTCTTCCAGAGCCAGTATATCGGTTGTTACGTCTTCCAGGCTCCGCAGCGGCGTATGGCGGTAGAAGTACTTGTTGAAGCTGATCTCGTAGCCGATCTTGGTGGCACCGAGGTTGATCCAGGCTTCGGCCACGTGGGGCTTCACTTCACGGAGGAAGTAGGCGTGTATCTCCTCTTTCAAGGGTACATTCTCGGTGTCGCGGAGGTCGCTTTCGGTTTCGTACTCGGTGTACTCGCCTTTGCGGCTGGTAGGGTAATAGCCAAAGTCAGGCAGGTCGGGAGCCGCCGCTCCGGCTTCGGTGCAGCCCAGGTAGGTCAACAGTTGTTCCAGTTTTTCGGCGTTCAGCTTGGAGGTGCCCTTCACTACCTTTTCGGCTTCGGCATCGTACCAGCTCACGGCGTTCAGGATGGCGTTCTTCTCCGAGGCCGAGAGTTTCAGCTTGGCGGCTTTCAGGGCGGAGTCTACTTTATCCCTAAACACATTGAAATCGCGGTACTCGTCGGTGCCCACGGCCTGCATGAGGGCCGTGGCCGCGTTGAGCAGGTCGAGTTGCTTGCGCCAGGTATCCGCACTGAACAGTATCTTCTGCTGCTTGGTGGTCAGGTCTAGCTCCTGTTTTTCGCACCAGGCTTTCAGAGCCGGGACGTGTTTGGTCAGTTGGGTGTATAGCTCGTTGCCAAACTCCCCGTAGGCCCATTCCATAGGCTCACGCAGGTACTTGTCGTAGCGGAGGTCGGCGATGAGGTCGGCACGAAACTGCGCTTTCAGGCGCTTGGGGCGTTCGATGGTTACCTTGTAGTAGCCAAAATCGCTATTGTCGAACACCTGCGCGGCGATACCCTCCTCGCCCGTCCGTTCCACGGAGCGGAGGTCGGTATACACTTCCACAATCTCGCGGATATGCTCGGGCGCAAACTCGCAGTTTTTGTTCCCCAGGTTTTTGCGCAGCTTGCGGTAGAGTTGTCCGGCGTCGATGAGCTGCACCTTGCCCCGGCGATGGGGTACCTTGTGGTTGCTCAGAATCCAGATGTAGGTGGTAATGCCCGTATTGTAAAACAGGTTGTTGGGTAGCTGCACGATGGCTTCCAGCCAGTCGTTTTCGATGATATAGCGGCGGATGTTGCTCTCGCCGCCCCCGGCATCGCCCGTAAAGAGGCTACTCCCATTATGCACCGAGGCAATACGCGAGCCGTAGGGGCTTTTATTGAGGGCCTTCATCTTGGACACCATTTCCATCAGAAACAGCAATTGTCCGTCCGACGAGCGGGGTGTGGCGTCGGCGTCTTCTTCTTGGCCCCAGTAGTCTTTGAGCCGGATCTGAAAACGCGGGTCGATGATGTTCTTACCGTCCTTGATGTACCGCTGCTCACTACTCCACGATTTACCGTAGGGTGGGTTGGAGAGCATGAAGTCAAAGCTTTTTCCCGCAAATTCGTTGGTGCTGAGCGTAGAGCCTACCCGGATATTCTCGGGATCGTTGCCTTTGATCATCATGTCGGACTTACAGATGGCGTAGGTTTCGTCGTTGATTTCCTTGCCGAAAAGGTACACATCGCCCTTGGCTTGGATTACGCCCTCCTCCTCCTTCACAAAGTTCTGCGATTCGGTGAGCATTCCACCGCTTCCGCAGGCCGGATCGTAAATCGTCATCACCGGAGGTAGACTGTCTTTGACGGGTTCAAAAATAATGTGCGTCATGAGGTCAATTACCTCGCGGGGGGTAAAGTGTTCTCCGGCTTCCTCGTTGTTTTCTTCGTTAAACTTCCGGATCAACTCCTCAAATACATAGCCCATGCCCAGGTTGGTGAGGGCGGGAAGTTTGCGGCCTTCGGGGTCAAGTTTCTCAAAAGGCGTAAGATTGATGTAGGGCGAGGTGAATTTCTCGATCACGTTCAGCAGCACATCCTTGGCGGCCATGTGCCGGATTTGGCTTCTGAGCTTGAACTTATCCACGATTTCGAGCACGTTGGGGCTGAATCCGTTGATGTAATCCTCGAAGTTAGCCAGCAAAATCTGCTGGTTGTTGGTGGCGGTATCTTTCAGGCGTTGCAGCGTCCAGGGGCTGGTGTTGTAGAACACGTAGCCGGAAGCCTGTCGGAGTCCGTTTTCGTCCCATTCGGTAAACTTCGCTTCGTCGCGCTGGAAAGCCAGCTCTTCCATGACGGCATCCTTGGAGGGTTCTAGTAGGGCATCGAGGCGGCGCAACACCACCATGGGTAGAATTACGTCGCGGTACTTGCCCCGCACGTAAACGTCGCGGAGGCAGTCGTCCGCAATACTCCAAATAAAGCTTACCAGTTGATTATGTACTCGTTGGTCCATGGGTGGGGGGATGCTTAGTTGTTGACATTATATAGTGTAGTAGTTGGCTACCTCTGATAGCGAGGTGTACTCCATAGGTTTTGTGTAGTACGGTTGAGCATAGAGATCGAAGGAGGCACGCCAGGAGGCTAATTTTTGGAGGGTCATGTTTTCAGTGTGGTTTGAAGGGTACGGATAGAACGATTGGGGCTTTAAAAATAGGACTTTCTTAGCGGTATTGGTAATAAAGTGGTAGATAAAACTTTCCTACGCCTTGCTCAGCTGGATCCACCCGTCAACCCATCACCTTACATGTCTTCTCGCCTATTACAGCAGTTATTACGGCTACCCTTATAAAGCGCTAGTCGTTTAGCCACTACTTGCGAAGTTTAGGGAATTTATTTTAGTGCTAACCCGGATCAAATTGATGCAAAGAAACACACCCGAATGTTTTAACTATGTTATTTTGTTTTAACTTCATGACAAAAAAAACCTGATAATCTGTTGATTATCAGGTTTTTGCTTCTGTCGGGATGACAGGATTTGAACCTGCGACCCCACGCCCCCCAGGCGTGTGCGCTACCGGGCTGCGCTACATCCCGAATTGTTTTAAATTGGAGTGTAAAAATAGGGATAAAAAAATGCTTTGTCAATACTTAAAGATTCATTTTTTGGAAAATTCTTGATAGTATAACCTTTGCGGAGCCCGGAGAAAATATCTCCCGCGCGGGTTTGACCAGCGAAACAAACGAATAGTAAGATGCCTCCCACGTTTTGAGATGACATCATAGCGCTCTACAAAAGCGATCCAATTTTATGAATAGTCATTTGTAATATGAATAGCCACTACATGGCTTCCATCTCGGATGAGGGTGGAAGATTTGGTGTGTAATCGGTAAGGTTTGGCATTAAATTTGCTACGTATGTCACTGGAAAAGACAAATTTATATAGTCTAATCTTTTCCTTTTGAAGAACCCTCAAAGGAAGTAAAGTGAAATTGTTTTAATGGGGCATTTATTTTAAATAATTGATTGTCAGATTATTAGTAAATTATTTAATACATAAATAAAGTAACACACTTTATTTATCTCCAATTTTCTTAAAGACCGCTTTCAGATGGTGGAAATCTACCTGTCTAGGAAAACTCTGTGCCTAAATAACGACGCTTAAGAAGCACTATTTAAGTTCAAGTATTTGATTATCAGAGTTATGTACAGATAATAAAATTATTTTTCCTCACACTACACACACACGTAGGAATTATCCAGAACACATTTTACTGCTAGGGCAGCACCTTGATTGGCTTAATTATTGGTGACAGTGGGGTATTGATGATCAGGGTATACTACCTCTATTTGAAATATTTTTAACTCAAATTATTATTACTTAGTATGAACCTATTTGATACACTTGCCAAAGTGTTGTGTGTTGTGATAGCTTTTGTTGTGGCTGGTTCGTTTAGTTTTGATGCAAAGGCTGGTAATGCTGCTATACCTCCGGGTAATCCGCGCTACTTAAGCTTTCAGATTATGAATGTTGAGAGTGATGATAGTTACCTCCCCGTAATGGAGAGAGCAGCGGCGGCTGGGGTAAATTCCTTTTTGTTGAATGTTAACTGGGAGCGTGTCTACGGTAAAAGAGGCGATAAGGCCAATTGGGACCAAATCGACAAACAGGCAGACCTAGCCGCAAGGCTTGATTGTAAAATTATGCTAAGAATATGGGTATCCCGTCATAATGATCTGGAATGGTGGCCTGTGGAAACCCGGCCGGTATCTGGTGATGGGCAGATGAAAAGCCTATTAGGTGGTTTCAGCTTTTCAGATAACAATGCGATCGAAGAAGCAAATGGTTTTGTTCGGGAAGTATTAGAGCACTTTCGGCCCAGACAGCAGGCTGGGCAAATTGTACTCGTTTCTGTCATTACGACCAGTGAAGCAGAGATCGGCTATAACTTTCTGGGTGATTTTACTGCTGACGGACAGGTTAATTTCCAATTATTTGACTACGGCTACTATTCCAAAGCAGCATTTAGGCAGTGGGTGCAGAATAAGTACAGGACTACCACAAATCTCAATAAAGCTTGGTCTTCTGACTATTCCCGGTTTGAAGATGTGAACCCTCCCTATACTGCTAATGATATTTGGAGTGGCTTTTACGGTAATATCGGACAGGATTGGTACTTATTTAGGCATGATGTTCTGAAAAAGCTGGTCACGAAATTTATAAATACAACCAAGCAGGTTGATCCATCCTATCGTTATTACCAGGATATGGGGAGTTGTTATGATGGCCTAAGTATTTTTAGGGCAACCTTAGGTTTCAAAGACTTGGCTAAGGATGCAGATGGACTTAAAATTAATGATCATAATTCCTACCCTCACCGTTTTGCTATGGATTTACTCAGATCAAATCTTCCAGGTAAGATTATTGGGAATGAGTTTGAAAACTTTCAGGGCGACTGGAAATTTGAAAGCTGGCGCAACCACATTAATCAAAGCTACGAACACGGTGCTGATTGGGTTAACATTATGGGTTTTGATCGGTTGTCAAATATTGAACCAATAGAAGGTATAATTAGAGAAACTGCCGCCAAGTGGTTAACATCTCCGGTTCAATCGATTCAGACTACCCAAACAGTAACATACACCCTTTCTGAGGCGATCAAACGAGGTACTAATGATGTGAGAGATAAGTGGCAGGTTGAGTATAACAAAACGAAAACGCCAATAAGGGTCCTCTTAGAGGAAGATCTTTTGGGAGAAACTACTGTTGAAAATAAGCCTCCAATTGTCAATAAGGCTGTTCTAACCCAACAGGCCATACTAAGCCAATGGTTTCAATACGAAATCCCAAGAGATGTATTTTCTGATCCTGATGGATTTATTGCCGGAATCACGGTGACTGGGCTTCCCAGCGGTATCAGCCTGGTAGACTGGCGTTTGGAGGGGAAAGCGTTCACAACAAGTGAAAGTACTATAACTATTACTGCTACCGATAACTCGGGAGCCAAAGTGTCTACTACATTTAAGTTTAGCGTGGTTGGGTCTCCCTCCACTAACTTTATCAGTCTTTTCAAGGCTGGAAACTTCCTGACACGGCGGTTTATGCGGTATATACAAGACGGAGATACACTCCGGGGCGAGGACATTAAAGAAACAGTGAATCTTATGGCCTCGCCTCGGAGCGGCTCGGTTGGAAGTTACTCTTTCGCTATGTCTGGCCCATACTCGATTGGTAGCGAAGATAGTCAGGCTCCTTATGGGCTGTTTGGGGATAATGGCGGGGTTACCTTTCTGCCGGGTAGATACCAACTTACCGTTAAATCCTATTCAGGCATAAATTTGAGTAGCGCACTGCTAAGCCAGCAAGTGATCAATTTTGTTGTAGCAGAAGACTTGAAGCCCAATAATTACCCGCCTTTTCTGGTCAAAGAACCCGGAGAATTGTTTGCAAAGGTAGGTACAGCATTCAGTTACCGCATGAGCGATAGTACATTTGTGGACCAGGATGGAACAATTACTTCCTTTACAATCATAAGCTTACCCGATGGTTTGAGGGGAGACGGAACGCTAATTACCGGTACTCCAACCAAAAAAGGCATATTTATGGTTAAAGTCCGAGTAACGGACAACAGTGATAATGCTTCGGAAACAACCTTCCGGTTTACGGTATCGGCTGATAATCAGCCACCAGTTGTTGTAAACTCCGTGGCTGATATGACTGCTGATGTTAATACACCATTCAGTTATACAATACCTGAGAATACATTTATAGACTCTGACGGACAAATTGTTCGGATTACTATCTTAGGCTTACCTAGTGGGATGAGTGCAAACGGGAGACTGATCTCTGGCGTGCCCAAGACCGAAGGAGAACAACAGATCGTTGTTATTGCAACCGATGATGGTAATGCATCGGCCTTTCTGGTATTTAAGCTAAGAATCCTACCAGAGAAGCAGGCAAGCCGAAATCAGTTACCAGCACTGATCGTTGCGCCACGTGAACTCAACGGCAGAGTAGGAAACCCTGTTTACCATCGACTTTCGGACAGTACTTTCGTGGACGTGGATGGATATTTAACTTCTTTCACCATTACTGGTTTACCGGATGGCCTGAAGGGAGATGGAACTTTGATTTCAGGAACACCTTCAAAACAGGGTATATTCCTCGTCATTGTAAGAGTGACCGATAATGCTGGTGGAGCCTCTGAAACAACGTTTAAATTCACCATTTCTGCGGATAATAAGCCGCCGGTAGTATCTGGGGGAATTCCCCCGCTAACGGCAGAGGTTAATAAACCATATACTTTTACGGTACCGGAGAATACTTTTACGGACCCCGATGGAAAAATAGCCTTCTATACAATTGTGAGTTTACCGGGTGGCTTGACTGCTTCCGGTAGAGTGATTTCAGGTACTCCAAATAAAGAAGGGGAGTATTCTTCTATCGCGATAGCGACGGATGACGGCAATGCCTCAGCACAGCTGGTATTTAAAATAATAGTACTCCCCGAAAATAAGCCGCCTGTTGTGGCCAAAGTCATAGCCGATCAAACAACTGAAAAAGGAACGGTGTACTCGTATGTTATTCCTAAAGCAACGTTTACAGATCCAGACGGGCAGGTAGTCAGGTTAGAGGTTTTTGGTTTGCCGGCAGGGTTAGCGACTAAGGGAGATACCATTCAGGGTATTGCTTCAGTTGTCGGAAATTTTACGGTTTCCATACGTGCATTTGACAATAAAAACGCATCCGTCCAAACTACCTTCAAACTGACTGTATTACCAGAGAATAAACTACCTGTTGTGGCAAAGACTATTCCTGATCAGTCTGTTGAAAAAAGCTCTAATTATTTGTTTGTGGTTCCCAAAACAACATTTTCTGATCCTGATGGGCAGGTAGTGAAAATCGAAGTTTCAGGCTTACCAACTGGTATACTTGCGCAAGGCGATACTATCCAAGGGATTCCTTCCGTGTTGGGTGCCTTTACTGTGGTTGTTCGTGCGTTTGATAATAAAAATGCATCGGTACAAACCACTTTTAAATTAACAGTACTCCCCGAAAATAAACCACCGTTTGTGGCCAAAATAATTGGTGACCAAGTATCTGAAAAAGGAGTAGAATACCAGTTTATTCTTCCGAAGGAGACTTTTGTCGATCCAGATGGTCAGATAGTTCGGCTAGAAATAACGGGTTTGCCTGCTGGGCTGATGGCGAAGGGGGATACCATCCTTGGAATGCCAACAGTCATTGGAGATAAACAGGTAAGTGTTCGGGCTTTCGATAATAAGAATGCATCAGTGCATACCACTTTTAAACTTACTGTACTCAAAGAGAATATACCGCCTACGGCAAATTTAATTCCGACTGTAGTGGCTATTATGGGTCAGGTATTTTCCTTTGACGTAAAGTATTACTTCAAGGATTCCGACGGGCAGATCGCCTCCGTTACCTATACTTCCGCTCTCCCTTCCGGCATTACAGCCAACGGATCCTTACTATCAGGAAATCCAACGGCCGTAGGAGACTACTTATTGAAAGTGAGGGCCAAAGATGACAGGGGAGCTTCGATCTTGGTGGACTTTGTGCTGAGTGTTCAAAACCCGGTAGTGAATATTTTTGCCTACGAAATGCAAGGCGGCCCGGTAAGAAAGATACGCGAAATAACAGATGGCACTTCTATACCTATTGGGACATTACCTGCGGCAACGAGTATGTTCATTGAAAGTAACGCCACGATCACCGCAGTGACCTTTGAAATGACCGGTCCGGTGAATCAGACTAACACTGATAACGGCTACCCATTTGGTTTGTATGGAGATGCAGGAAGCTTCAAACCCGTTGCGGGTGCGTATCAGCTTAAAGTAACGGCACTCCGTAATAATACCACGGTAGTAACACGAACCGTTAAGTTTACAATTAACCCCAGCGGAGGACGAGAAAGCATTATTGAATCCTTCACCTTCAATCCTTTTCCGGATGTAGAGCTTTGGAAGCCTTATCCCAATCCTTTTGTTAATCGGGTGAAGGTACGGATGGCGTTGGATGGCTACATCAATCCCCAGTCGGTTGAGGTTACGACGGCCAACGGTAGCGTTATGTCATTGAGCAGTTCGATGTGGAAAGTAGTGGGTCCTTTACTTGAAGTCGATCTATCGCAGGTCTTGGATTTGCCAGGTACCTACTTCCTACTGATTACGGACGATGCCGGAAAGCGCAAATCGCTGAGGATTCAAAAAGCGGTGGATAGATGATTTTTAGAAAGGTTACATTTTTAATGTGTACATATATAAACACCTAAATATCAACAGTTTGATGATAACAAAGAAGCCCATGCATGGGACTTCTTTGTGTACTACCCATTTGTAGCCCTTTTTTGGTCGTGATCTCACGCAGCACGGTTTCAAAGTAATAGGCAATTGAGCCCGTAAAATGAACCGGAAAGGTGGATGCGTTAGGATGTTTGCAGACATAGGTTTCGAAAAAAGCTCCAAATGCATCAGTAAGGTTCTTATGAACAAATGGGTGGGAAGCATGACGACTCAAAAAAGGAGTAAATCCGGCAAAAAATCGATTTGGGAAAGGCTGTTTGTACGCACGATCCAATACCATCAATCGAGAGACAGCAGGGTAGGTACTGGCAAAATCTTCCTGCAATTCAGTAGGTAGTTCGCCGTGTAGGTAGCGCACAACGAGCTGTTTGCCCAGGTAGCCACCGCTTCCTTCGTCTCCCAGCCAAAAGCCTAGAGATCCGATATTATTGATGATCTTTTCTCCGTCGTAGAGGCAGTTATTGGAACCTGTGCCCAAAATACAGGCAATGCCGGCTTCATTTTGGCACAATGCCCTGGCTGCCGCCAGCAAGTCGCTGTTAACTTCAATGGTCTTGACCGAGGGAAAAGTGGCGGCTAACGCTTCTGTGATCGGACGACTACTTATCTCGTCGGCACAGCCGGCACCGTAAAAAAATAGGCTGTCAATGGAGCCCTTTATGTTTGGGACAACTTCATGCTGCAACCCTTTAAGTATCGCTTCTATTGACTGATAGAATGGGTTAAAACCTGCCGACTGAAACGTCACTACTTCGGTATCATATAAAAGCCAGTCTGTTTTGGTAGAGCCGCTGTCTGCTAATAAAATCATGTTAGTTTTCCAATAATTGTGAATCGTTCAAAAACTTGATCTGCATGTGGAGCGTCCGTGAGCTCCGGAGTAAGATCTTGCCCTGCCCAGTGCTCATAGTGTTTTCCGTGCCGCCAAAGGCGTGAAGAAGTCACATCGTAGATCGTCCCCTTGTAGGCACACCATATTTCATCACGGTCCTGGCCATTGCGTAAAGCAAGCTGGGCGCGGGTGTATTCTTTCACAGCGTAGAGTCGAAAGTTTGATTGTTACTGTAATATTCTGTTGACAAAGTCAATATAAATGTAGAAATTGTGGTCGTGTTTTGTCATATCCTCAGTAAATAGATATAATAAAACAGTAAATTTTCGTTCTTTTGAGAAAAAATAATGTCAGTGTAAGATATGAAAAAATTTCAACCCGCAGTATGGATACTGTTCGTTGCCATCGGGCTACTAACGGTTAGTTGCAACAAAGCACCAACTCCATTGATCGAAAGAATTGCTAAATCTTGGGGCGTCGAAACGGTACGAGAAGGAAATACAATCGTATTTACGTTAGGAGGAGGCAGTAACGCCAAGCCTGGGTATTCTGGATTTAGGCTAGCATTAAGTAGCTCTGGTACTGTTACCTACACAGAATTCGATGGAAATACATTTACCGGCCAATGGGAATTGGTAGGTGAGACGCGGTTGATTTTGAAAAATCTCAATCCTCAGCCAACGGGTACTAATGGAACAATCGAATTTACTATTACATCTTTTGACGATACGTCGATGGTTATTACCCGCACTACTTCGAGTGTAAAAACGGGTGGTACTATCAATCAGTATACACTTTCAGCACCTTAATATACTAAAAGTTGTTGAGTGAAGAGAAGCCGATTCCGTACAGGATCGGCTTCTTCTATTTTTTACTAATTTTGCAAAATGTCAGAAACACGAACCGAAATAGCATCTCTGGGAGAGTTTGGCCTGATTGGCCGTATTAATGAATCGTTCAAACCCACCCTACCTGAATCCGTAAAAGGCATCGGAGATGATGCCGCAGTCATCGACCTCGGAGGCGAATATGGTCTGTTGAGCACCGATCTATTGCTGGAAGGTGTCCATTTTGATCTAACATTTGCCCCGCTTAAACATTTAGGTTATAAGGCGGTAGCCGTTAATGTATCGGATATAGCCGCCATGAATGGAATACCGGGACAGATAACGGTAAGTCTCGCCGTGAGCAACCGGTTTTCGGTGGAAGCAATTGATGAGCTTTATTCAGGAATTCAGTCCGCCTGTAAGGATTTTCGCGTCGATCTTGTTGGCGGTGATTTATCTTCTTCACGTTCAGGCTTATTGATATCTGTAAGCGTATTTGGGAAAGTTGCGAAAGATAAAATTGTCTACCGAAACACGGCAAAGCCTAGCGATCTATTGTGTGTGTCCGGCGATCTTGGTGGTGCTTACATGGGTTTACAAATCTTGGAAAGGGAAAAGGGAGTATTCTTAGCTGATCCGAATATGCAGCCGGAGTTTGATAGTAAGGAGTACGTACTTCAACGGCAGCTTAAACCCGAAGCCCGGATGGACGTTGTGTATGAATTGGCAGGAGCCGGGGTTGTACCTACCGCTATGATCGACGTCTCGGATGGATTGGCCTCTGACCTACTACACTTATGTACACAGTCTGGGGTAGGAGCAATGGTCTTTGAAGAGAATCTACCGATCGACGAGCAGACGTACCTGGCGGCAACGGAACTAAACTTGAGCCCTATCACGGCGGCCATGAACGGTGGTGAAGATTATGAGTTACTGTTCACGGTACGCCAGGCCGACTATGATAAAGTTAAAAATAACCCTAAGATTAGCGTCATTGGCTATATGACAGATCAACCCCAGGAGGTAGTATTAGCAACAAAGGGAGGGAATAAACATCCGATTACGGCCCAGGGTTGGAATCATTTTTAATAGAAAAGGACGGGATTTCACCCGTCCTTTTCTATTTTTATACAGTTTCCCTAGCTGAATTTAGGATCAATTTCCTTGGCTTCTGCCACAAGTTTTTTTACTTTTTGCTCGTCGTCTTTCTTACAAATAAGTAGTACACCATCGTATTCGGCTACGATAAACCCATGGAGGCCATTAACAACCACCAATTTGTCTTTGGGGGTTTTAATAATGCAGTCCGTGGAATCGTGGATGATCAGTTTTCCTTCGGTTACGTTCTCATGCTCATCCTTTTCGGATACTTCGTACAAGGATTTCCAGGTGCCGAGGTCCGACCAGCCAAAGCTACTTAGTACCACGTGCACGTTGTCCGCTTTCTCCATAATTCCGTTGTCAATGGATATATTGCCACAATGGGAGTAAATTTTGTTGATAAACCCGGCTTCTTCCGGCGTGTAGTAAAGCTTCTCGCCCTCTTCAAAAAGTTCGGCTGTTTCTGGCAAATATTTTTTTACTGCGTTCTTCAGCGCTTGTACGTTCCAGACAAATATACCGGCATTCCAGACAAAATCACCGCTTTCCAAAAATTGGACAGCTAGCTCGTGGTGGGGTTTTTCGGTAAAGGTTTTAACCTTTTTTACCATGGTCTTATCGGGTATAAACTGAATATAACCGTAGCCGGTATCAGGTCGGGTCGGTTGGATACCCAACGTTACCAGAATCTCCTGCTGTCGGGTAGCACCTAGTGCTATCCGGATGGTATTCTTAAAGGTATCCTCCTTTAAAATGATATGATCAGCGGGAGCTACTACCACGTTTGCTTTTGGGTTTCGGGATGCTATCTTGTAGCAGGCATAGGCAATACAAGGAGCCGTATTGCGACGGTGGGGCTCTAATAAGACCTGATCGTCGGATAACTCGGGCAGATGCTCTTTGACCAGATTCTTATACTCCGCACTTGTGACCACATAAATATTTTCCATGGGGCAGATCCCTTCGAACCGATCCACGGTTTGCTGAATAAGTGATCTCCCGGATCCGAGTACGTCATGAAATTGCTTGGGATAACTTTTACGGCTGAAAGGCCAGAAGCGGGTACCCACTCCACCTGCCATAATAATTACATATGTATTTTGCATAAATTAAAGCGCTTTACTGATGATGGATTTAAACAAAGCTATTACTTTTCAAGGGTAATTTAATTGGTGAGGAATGTTTCAAGGCGAGTTTTTACATTTTCACGGATATTTCCCCAGAACAAATTAATATCGGCCTGATGCCAGTTTTTGGTTTTGATGAAGGCCCTTTTGGTACAGGCTTATCGATCCAAAGGCCCCCTTGATGGCACTGAGCATCTGCTAAATCTGGAAAGTAGGTGTATCTTAAACCTACTCCGCCAATATTATTTCCCTGGGAAAACATGGTCATTATCGGTAGTACAGGAAAGAGGGTTGGTACAAACGGCAGTATTGAGGCCTTTTTCGTACCAATCAGGTACGTACCCTTTGGCAAAAGTATTCCATGATACAAAGCAGCGGATCTGGGTGGGAGAAGTACCCGGCGGTATGGATGAAAATACATCGGGTTGTACAGCCATCCCGATGAGGTAAGTAACTACAAGCGGATTACGCGGTTGCTTTTGATTAAAAAACGCAGAAAGAAGGCGTGTAGCGTGAAGTGTGCCTTGGTGGGCTGCGATGACGATGGGACGCCCAGTGTTATCGTGTTTGAGGTAGTACCCCAATGCCGCGCGGATATCAGCATAGGCAAATTCAAGCGCCTGTTTCTTGCCTTGTAGGTTGGTAGCAACAAACGCATAGTGACGGTACCTCGGTGCAAATGCCCGACAGGACTCGCTGAAGACTGAGGCCTGATTGAGAATCGTACTTTGATCAGTCTTGTGATTTAGGGATAGATTATCCAAACTAGCATTCCAAATGTGACCGTCTGAGGGCTCTTCCGTATAGGTAGTTGGGTGGATGAGGAAAACATCAGCCCGGGCAGTTTTCTGCTGATCTGAAAAGGTCGATTGCAAGGGTAGTTTATCGGTCTCATTACTTATTTTGGGTAGGGCTGCCCAGTAAGATTTATCCTTGTAATCAGGGGAAGAGATTGTAGGTGCGGGGGCGTATGAACTAGTAATAGTTATAGGATTATTGGAGCATCCTAAGAGAGATGTAAGCGCCATGGATAGACAGAAAAGAGCATAAATTGCTTGTACGTGTCGATTCATTTTGGATTTTTTAAATAAAGGGTAAATATAAATTGTAATTTTTTCATAATATGAAGAAAAAATAGAATATAAATCATACTTCTATTTAATATTGTGCTTAATTTCAAAAACAAACATAAACCAACTAAGAAAGAACATGTGTAAAGTATTTACAAGAAAGGTATCGTTTATTTCGATGCTGCTCATTATGTTAAGTACCTCTTACTCTTTTAGCCAGAATCAAACCACACGGGTGGCAGGAAGAGTACTTGATGCAGGTAACCGCGAGGGACTAATTGGAGTTAGTATTCAGGTGAAGGGCAAAGTAATTGGAACAATTACGGACGGTGATGGAAAATTTGATTTGACTACAGCTACAGCTCCTCCTTTTAGTATCGTCATTAGTTCGGTGGGCTATGAGTCCCAGGAGATGGAGATTAAGGGTAATAAGACTAACATTGAAATTAGTCTGAAAGAGCAAGTGATTATGGGGCAGGAAGTGATTGTGTCAGCCTCACGGATAGAAGAAAGCATCATGAAGTCGCCGGTGGCGGTGGAGCGGATGGATATTCGGGCTATTCGCGAAACACCTGCTGCCAGCTTCTACGATGGATTGGCTAACTTGAAAGGAATTGACCTAACTACGCAAGGACTTCTTTTTAAGTCAATAAACATGCGCGGTTTTGGAGCTACGGGTAACCCCCGGACGGTGCAGATGATTGACGGAATGGATAACTCAGCACCGGGTCTTAACTTCCCGATTGATAACATTGTGGGTATTCCTGAACTGGATCTGGAAAGTGTTGACATTCTTCCGGGTGCTGCATCAGCATTGTACGGCCCCAACGCAATCAATGGCTTGGTGCTAATGAACAGCAAGAGCCCATTCTTGTACCAGGGATTGAGCGCAACCGTAAAAACCGGAGTAATGAGCGCGAGCAACCGCGACGTACAAAATACTCCTTTCTACGATGCTTCTATTCGGTATGCCAAAGCGTTCAATAATAAATTTGCCTACAAAGTAAACGTTTCCTACATACGAGCGCAGGACTGGCAGGCAAATGACCATACTAATCTCAACGTAGGTGGAGTGCAGGATGGTAGCCGTGGAGTGGGTGTAAATAACGACTACGACGGTATGAACATCTACGGTGATGAGGTGCAAGCTAACCTCAATACCGTTGGGCAAGGTTTGGTAGCTGCCAGGTTGTTACCCGCAGCGGCCCTTGGCTTACTACCGAGTACCAATATTAGCCGAACGGGTTATATGGAAAAAGATTTGGTGGATTATAATACCAAGTCTCTAAAAGCCAATGTGGCTCTTCACTACCGGATTAACGATAAAATAGAAGCAGTAGGACAAATAAACTACGGCACTGGTACCACCGTGTATACGGGTACAGGCCGCTACTCACTTCGTAACTTTAACCTGGCGCAGGCTAAATTAGAACTGCGTGGAGATAACTTTACGCTGCGTGCATACACAACGCAGGAGCGCTCGGGAGGTTCTTACCTCTCTGGTTTAGCCTCTATTTCGATGCTAAATGAGGTAAGTCCGCACGCTACCTGGTTTGGAGAGTACACCGGGGCGTTTGTGCAGGCTCGTTCGGCAGGAGCCCCAGTCGATCAAGCGTACTTAGCTGCTCGTCAGTTTGCCGACCGGAATCTGCCGGCTCCGGGTTCAGAGACGTACAATGCGCTTTTGGATAAGTGGAGAAGCGCCCCTATTTCTGAGGGAGGTAGTAACTTCACCGATAAGACCAATCTTTATCACGCAGAGGGTGTATATAACTTCAAGAATCAGATTAAGGTAGTAGAACTCTTGGTAGGTGCCAACGTGCGTCAGTACCAGCTACGTTCTAATGGTACCTTGTTTGCCGATACCAAAGACGGTCGTAATGGTACTATTGGTATTACCGAGTTTGGTAGCTTTGTACAGGCAGGAAAGACACTGTTTAGTAATCACCTGAAACTAACCGGATCACTTCGCTACGATAAGAACCAGAACTTTGATGGCCAGTTTACCCCCCGTGTCTCGGCAGTTACTACCTTCGGAAATCATAACATTCGTTTGTCGTATCAGTCAGGCTTTCGGATTCCAACTACCCAAAACCAATTCATTGACCTACGTACGCCCAATGCTATCCTGATCGGAGGTCTTCCCGAGTTTGACGCTCGTTATAACCTGAACCGAGGAATATTACGTCAAAATCTAGCCCCAGCCGTAGTGGCTAAATATGCTGCATTACCGGCGGTGATACAGCAAGCTACCCAGTACGCTACTGCCGCTATTACGCAGCAGGTAACCGCTGGTGTAACTGCCGCAGTAAATTCAGCGGTAGCAGCCGGTCAGATACCTAACAACTCCCAGGTAATTGCCGGAGCCATTCAGGCGGGTGTGGCTGCAAGGCTCCCCGGAGCACTGCAAGCTAGCCTACCGGGTGTAATTGCTCAGGTTTTGCCTGCCTTTGCTACGGCTGCTATTCCTAAGTACCAGGCACCTGCTTTACAGCCCGAGCGAATCGCTTCTTATGAAATTGGCTACAAAGGTCTGATCGGGAAGAAACTATTTGTAGACGCATACTACTATTTAAGCCAGTATACCAATTTTATTGGTGGTACAGTAATCATCGTACCAACAGCTCCCGCCGGCCCGGGGCTTCCAATCGAATCAGGAGTAGCTAGCGCCAGCACTCGTGCTGTGTATTCACGCCCGGCTAATACCGACGAGAAGGTTAATGTGCAAGGATTTGCGATTAGTGCCGATTACTCTCTGATGAAGGGATTCTTTGTAGGAGCCAACATGGCCAACAACGAACTTACTCGTTTTGTACCTACTCCTGAGCAGCAGTTTGCGGGCTTCAATACACCAAAGAATCGCTACAACCTGAAATTCGGAAAGCGCTTGGGTACTTCTGATAAGATAGGTTTTAACATTGCATTCCGTCACCAGGATGCATTCGTTTGGGAGGCTGGATTTGTACAGCCAACGAGCACAAACGCAGCTTTATTCTCAAATACCACGGTGAGAGCAATCAATAACCTCGACGCTCAGGTGAGCATGAAGTTACCAGTAATGAAGTCAATTTTGAAAGTAGGTGGCACCAACTTGTTTGGTAAGCCTTATGTACAAGCGTACGGTAGTGCAGCCATAGGCTCCATGTACTACGTATCACTTACTTTTGATGAGTTCCTGAGATAGGATGTATCGAAATCGAGATAGTAAAAAGCGAGCGCTCCAATCGGGGCGCTCGCTTTTTAATTTTGGGAGAGAGATAATGGCTCCGCTACTCTTTGGGGCCGTACGCCAGATCACCGGCATCGCCCAGCCCCGGTACAATATAAAACTGCTCATTGAGGTGGTCATCTACCGCACCCAGCCATAAACGGCACTCGGGCATCCGGGTTTTAATGTATTTAACACCTTCCGGACTAGCAATGACCGATACGATGTGGGTTTGGGCCGGAACTCCAAA
This sequence comes from Spirosomataceae bacterium, assembly GCA_041689775.1. Taxonomy (GTDB): domain Bacteria; phylum Bacteroidota; class Bacteroidia; order Cytophagales; family Spirosomataceae; genus JBDNFP01. The sequence continues at coordinate 11,026 of JBDNFP010000448.1, read as the reverse complement.
TCGGAGTAGAGCGTGGTATACTTTCTCCATCGATCGTCCCGTTGCCAGCATAGGGTCCATCAGTATCAATGTTTTGTCTTGGAGGTTAGGACTTGTAATGTAGTCCATCTCAACCTCGAAATCGTCACTTTTGGAATGATGCCCACGGTAGGCACCGATGAAGGCATTCTCGGCTTGGTCGAACATACTAAGAAACCCTTGGTGAAAAGGTACGCTGGCGCGAAGAATCGTGGCTAATACTACCGGCTGCCGCAGCACCATCGACTTTGCCTTCCCAAGGGGTGTCTGTACTTCTGCCTGACGGTAGGATAGGGTCTTGGATATTTCGTAGGCCAGTAGTTCCCCCATGCGTTCGAGGTTACGACGAAAACGCATGCGGTCTTGTTGTAGAGTGGTATCGCGAAGTTCTGCCAGGAAACGATCGGCAATGGAAGGTGTCTCAGAAAGAATATACATAGTGGGTAAGGTTTTGATCAAACAGTAGCGATTATACAAATTGATTATCTAAATTTGGCACTTTTAAATCGAATAGATGTTGATTGGCATTCTTTATGTAGAATTCCTATATTCAGAAAGGCAAGGAACACCACCCCGCATGATACAATTAATCCGTAGTTTCATATTATATACAGCACTCTTCGTTTTGGGTATTTCGTGCAGCCTTGCACAAAGTACATTCATTCCGTTAAACGACGACTACTATCATCTGATTGATCGCCTTGAAATCAAACGAGGAAAGTTTTCGGAAGGTTTCCACTCCAACATGAAGCCTTTTGAACGTAAGGCAGTAGTTGCGCTTACGGATAGTATTAGAAAAGAAAGAAAGGTAGTACTCACGAAAATTGACTACACTACGATTAATTACCTCCGGGGAGATAGCTGGGAGTGGACATTATCTGATGCGCCTGATGCCGAAGTAAAAGAGCATCAACTCTCCCGCGTGGGCTCCATACCAACAACCCGTCAACGTAAAAACCGCACTTTTTTCTCCAATCCTGCTGACTTGTACAGCATCCACAATGAAGACGTTGATTTGCACGTCAATTTTGTGACAAATAACTACATCGGCAACGACAATAATACTGATTCGAGGTTGTGGTTTACCGGGCGGGGAGTAGAGATTCGGGGTATTATCAATAAAAAGTTGGGGTTTTATACCTATGTGTCAGACAATCAGGGTGTTTTTGGAAAATACGTCCGTGACTATGCCGCCCAGTACAATATGCCGGGGGAGGGGCTCGCGAAGCAAACCCGCAACAATGGAACAGACTTCTTGTCCGCCCGGGGCTATATTTCGTTTCGTCCCCTGAAAAGTATTAATGTGCAGTTTGGTCATGACCGAAACTTTATCGGAAGCGGTTATCGTTCTATGATCCTTTCGGATAATAGCAGCCCTTACCTTTTCCTTCGCATAGATACCCATCTTGGCAAGTTTCAGTACACCAATCTCTGGACGAGTATGATCAATTACGAGAATTTTCGGGGAGGGGATCTGCTACGGGCAAAGAAGTTTACGGCCATGCACCATCTGAGTATAAATCTTTCGGATAAGTTCAATATTGGGATTTTTGAGGCAGAGGTTTTTAGTCGCGACAGCGCGGGGCAAGGCTATGATTTTAACTACCTTAATCCGATTATATTTTACCGTTTTGTAGAATCCTATCTGGGCAGTGAAGATAACGCACTTTTGGGCGCAGATTTTCGCTGGCTGGTAGCCAAACGAGTTTCTATTTACGGGCAGTTTATGCTGGATGAGTTTTTGACTAAGTTTTACTTTAACAAGGAAGGCTCCTGGACCAAGAAGTATGCCGGACAACTTGGGTTTAAGTACGTAGACGCTTTTGGGGTACCTAACCTGGACCTTCAGGGAGAGTATAATGTAGCCCGACCGTTCACGTACTCGCACCGCGATGGTGCTCGTAATTATACGCATTTTAGGCAGCCACTCGCCCATCCGTTGGGGGCTAATTTTCGGGAGATTTTAGGTATTGTTCGTTATAAAATCACACCGAATTTATCGCTCTATTCTACCATGGTATGGGCCAATAAAGGAGTAGACTACGACGGCAAGAACTGGGGAGGTAATATTCTGCTGGATTACGACACCCGTGCGGGTGATTTTGGTAATACCATTGCGCAAGGCGTCCCGTTATTCACCCGTTTTATAGACGTCCGGGTTTCGCAGATGCTGGCTCATAATCTATTCTTGGAGGGCCGGTACCTATCACGTCGGGAGGAGTCACCACGGTACACCGTGCAACAGTCTACCCGTTTGTGGTCTATTGCTCTTCGTTATAATATTGCCTACCGCCAGCAAACTTTCTAATATCACGTTACGATTGGGGGAAAGTCCCATTATTTTTGCTGATAGTTTTCTGTAATCCCAAACAGCACATGAAGTATCAATCTATTATAGTGCAGGAATTAACCGAAGCGCAACGCGTTTTGGATGCATTCCTAAAAGATCCTGTTCATACGACGGCCATTGAACAAGCAGCCGTACTGATGGCCGAGGCGATTAGAAATGACCATAAAATTATTTCTTGTGGCAACGGTGGCTCGCACTGTGATGCGATGCATTTTGCCGAGGAGCTTACCGGGCGCTACCGCGATAACCGCCGGGCTATGCCCGCTATCGCTATTTCCGACCCGAGTCATTTGAGCTGCGTGAGTAACGACTTTGGCTACGAGTACGTGTTTTCCCGCTTTATTGAAGGCTTGGGGCAATCGGGTGATGTACTGTTAGGGATCAGCACCAGTGGTAACTCCGCTAATATTATCCGGGCCGTAGAAGCCGCTCGCGCTAAGGGCATGAAGGTAGTGATCCTTTCTGGTAAAGACGGAGGGAAGCTAGTGAATCTGGCCGATATAGAAATCCGCGTACCCCATTTCGGATACGCAGATCGCATTCAGGAAATACATATCAAAGTAATTCACCTCTTTATTCTTCTGATTGAGAAGATGGTACTTACTTAGTACGCTTCATCGTCCATTTGATTCCTTCAAGTAGATGCCTTACAAACAAAGGCTCCTCGTAAGACTCGTCGGTATGGCCACCACCAGTATAAAATGCCCGTCCCCCTTCAAATTCGTGGTACCAGATAAACGGGTGCATACGCCCGTTCCGTCCTCCTTCGTAGCTTGCTTCATCGAGGGTAGCTAATACTATGATACCAGGCTGAATGCTTTTGTAGCTGTATAGCTCATCAAACCGACGCCAGCGATTAGGCAGAAAGCTTGTGCTAGGATGTACTTTATTCCAGACATCTATATCCACATTTTGCTGCTTGGGGTGGTGTAGAAAATACGCTCCCACAAGTTTATTATACCAAGGCCAGTCGTACTCGGTATCGGCTGCGGCATGAATACCCATGTAGCCACCACCATTGTGGATGTACTGCTCAAAAGCAGTCTGCTGTTCAGGGTTAAGTACGTCCCCGGTAGTGCTCAGAAAAATGACCGCTTTGTATTTTTTAAGATTAGCGGCCGTAAACATAGCAGCATCCTCAGTAGTATCTACCTTGAAACGATTTTCGGCTCCAAGCTTCATGATAGCGCGTTGCCCCGCCGGAATAGACTTATGCCGAAACCCCTTAGTTTTGGAGAAAACCAGAATGGCATCGGTAGCCGGGGTTGCCTGAGCTACCACCGTAAACAGGCAGAGTAGACAAATAAGGAAGGATGTAATATTCTTCATAAGTGAAGGATTAGTAAACAAGAAATATAGTAGCCAAAAGGTAGAAAGGTTTTAACTCTACTCTAACCGTGTAGGCGGTACGCAGACACCGGCAGTACAAGGATTCTGCTTGGATATCTAAAATAAATAGAGACTCGGTGACTAAGATTTACGGATAATTTGCCTATTTATGGTATTATCCTTTTTTGGAATAGTATCCTTACTGAAATATACAACTATGAGAGTGCGACCATCCGCCCTGATTATTGAACGAAATTGTGTATTAACGATGAAGTACCGCTACGGCGATACGGATGTGTACGCACTGCCAGGAGGAAACCCTGACCCCGGCGAGAGCTTGTTGGAGGTGATTGTGCGAGAACTGCGCGAGGAATTGATGATTGAGACTGAGGTAGATCAGATGGCTATGTGCGGAGAGGTTATCGGAGAAGATGGGCGAAAAGACGCGTTGCACGCCATTTTTGTGGTTCACTTGGTGGCGGGTTTACCAGTAATTAACCCGGAGCATACCACGGCGCTATCCGTAGAGTGGCTCTCGGTAGCCGACCTGGAACGTAAGCATTTGTACCCGCACGTGGGACAAGAAATCAAGGCTTTTGTGGAAGGAAAGTTGATGGGTACTTATCTTGGTAAGATAGAGCAGCCTTACGTGGATTAGGTCGCTATTGGTATAAAGACCACGAATAAAAAAACGCAGACAGTGTTTTAAATACTGCCTGCGTTTTGTAGTAAAATTGAAAGCCAACGGATATATTACGCCATCTCCATTTTACCGGCGTTGCGCTTACGATCGGTTTCTTCCAAATATATTTTACGCATCCGGATGCTCTGAGGTGTTACTTCCAAGTACTCATCCTTCTGAATATATTCCATACATTCTTCTAGTGAGAAGTTTATCTTCGGGGTGATACGCAGTCCGTCGTCAGTACCAGAAGCACGCATGTTGGTCAGTTTCTTAGCTTCTTGAAGGTTTACCACGATATCGTTGGGACGATTGTGCTCACCTACCACCTGACCACCGTAAATCTCCTCGGTTGGATCGACGAAGAAACGTCCACGATCTTGCAATTTGTCAATGGTATAACCGGTAGCCATACCTGTTCCTTTGGAAATAATCGAACCGCTGTTACGGCCGGGGATTAGTCCACGGAAAGGCTCAAAGCTCTTAAAACGGTGCGTCAGCACAGCTTCGCCCTGCGTGGCGGTCAGTACATTAGAACGCAGACCAATCAATCCACGGGATGGGATTTCGAATTCGAGGTGTTGTAGGTCGCCTTTAGGCTCCATAACGAGTAGCTCACCTTTGCGCTGCGTAGCTAGTTCGATTACTTTTCCGGCTGAAGTCTCGGGTACGTCTACTACCATTGTTTCGATGGGTTCGAGGCGCTGACCGTTTTCGTCTTCTTTGAAAAGTACCTGCGGCTGTCCAACCTGCAATTCGTATCCTTCACGACGCATGGTTTCGATCAATACCGACAAGTGAAGAATACCACGGCCAAACACAAGGAATTTATCTTCGCTACCGGCCTGCTCTACACGGAGAGCCAAGTTTTTTTCGGTTTCCTTCATCAGACGGTCACGCAGGTGGCGTGAAGTCACAAACTTACCTTCTTTACCGAAGAATGGAGAGTTGTTGATCGTGAATAGCATGCTCATCGTAGGCTCATCTACCGCAATACGGGGTAGTGCCTCAGGGTTTTCAAGATCAGCGATGGTATCACCAATTTCGAAATCTTCGATACCGGTTACGGCACAAATATCACCCGCACCTACTTCACTTACTTTTTGACGGCCGAGGCCTTCAAATATCTGAAGCTCCTTAATTTTGGTTTTCTTGATTACTCCGTCGGCTTTGCAAAGTGACATCTGAACACCTTCCTTGATGGTACCACGAAGTACACGCCCGATGGCGATACGGCCTACGAATGCATTGTAGTCAAGTGAGGTAATCTGCATTTGAGGAGTTCCCTCATTTATAGGAGCGGGGGGAATTTGCTCAATAATAGTATCGAGCAAAAAGGTAATGTTATCAGTAGGGTGTTGCCAATCGGCGCCCATCCAACCTTGCTTTGACGAGCCGTAAACGGTCGTAAAGTCAAGCTGATCTTCGGTAGCACCGAGGTTGAACATCAGGTCGAACACACTCTCCTGAACTTCCTCCGGGCGACAGTTTTCTTTATCTACTTTATTTACAACAACAATAGGCTTCAACCCAAGCTCGAGAGCTTTTCCTAATACAAAGCGGGTTTGTGGCATTGGACCTTCGAAAGCATCGACAAGTAATAGTACTCCATCGGCCATTTTCAACACGCGCTCTACTTCACCACCAAAATCGGCGTGACCAGGGGTATCGATTACGTTGATTTTAACATCTTTATAGCGAACCGATACGTTTTTGGACGTAATGGTAATCCCGCGCTCACGCTCGAGATCGTTGTTGTCAAGAATTAGGTCGCCAAACTCCTGGTTCTCGCGAAAAAGCTTAGAAGCATGAATGATTTTGTCAACCAGAGTGGTTTTACCGTGGTCAACGTGCGCAATGATAGCGATGTTACGAATGGATTGCATTTCTTTTTTCAGATCAACAGTTGAATTTCTTTATTTGCAGAGAAAAAGAAGCCAATGGTGTCTTTATTCTCTGTAAAATAAGCCGCAAAAGTACGGACTTTTTAACTGAATAACAGTTTTTTACAATTAAATAATCGTAAATAGAGAAAAAACGTTCATTGGACTAGGAGAAGTACAAAAAAGAATACGTATTTAGTCAAAGAGTTCGTTCTGCTCGATCTGATAGTTATGCCCCGCCTCCCAGCCAATAAGCGCTTGCTTACGGGCTGTGCCCCAGCGGTAACCACCCAATCCACCGGATTTTTGGAGTACCCGGTGGCAGGGAATCAGGTAAGCAATGCGGTTGCTTCCAATGGCCGTACCCACGGCCCGCGAGGCGGTGGGCTGCCCGATTGCATGGGCAATGGTATCGTAGCTTACTAGCCGGCCCGCCGGTATACACAGTAAAGCTTCCCATACCTTAATCTGAAAGTTGGTGCCTCGAAGCAAAAGAGGCATAGGTGAGATGGTGTCGGCGGCGAACATCCGATGAATATAGGGTAGTGTTCCTTTCCCATCGTACACACAGTCGGCCTGTTGCCATTCGGTAATCAACTGCCCAATTAGCGCTTCGGCCGTATGGGTTTCGTCCAGGAAGCGAAGATCAGTAATACCCCGTTCGGTAACCGCGATGAGGCATTCGCCAAAGGGTGTGGGGTGTACGGCGTACCGAATCGTAAGGCCCTGGCCCAAGGCCCGGAACTCGGCGGGTGTCATAGCCTCGTAGGTCACAAACAAATCGTGCAGTCGGCTCGGGCTGGACAGGCCACTTTCATAGGTGGCTTCTAGTAAGTTTTCCGAAGCTGCTAATTGCTGCTTGGCGTACTCCTTGGTCAGAAACCGCACAAACCGCTGCGGGCTGGTACCAGCCCACCGCGTAAAGAGTCGCTGAAAGTGGTATTCCGATAAGCCTACGTGCTCGGCAATCTGACGGAGAGAGGGTTGAGTTTTATAGTGGTCTTCTATGTAGCGGATGGCTTTTTCGATGCGCTGGTAGTCCAGAGAGGTATTAGTCGGCTCTTCCATTGGGATCTTTTTTCTTCAAAGATATCGCTTGCCAGCGAAGGGTGCAATCCGGATATTGCGGTTTTGGGGAGCTAAGAGATCCGTACAGAGTGCTTGGCAAACCAAGCCCGGCATTCGTCTAGGCTAGATTGGCCGGAGGCGACTTTGATGATGAAGTCGTAGAGTTCGTTTTTGGAAAGGGTCTTACTCAAACGCATCCCATTTAGTTTTAAAAAAGCCAAAGCAGCTTCGAGGCCAGTACGTTTGTTGCAGTCGGTAAAAATATGATTGCCAATGATATTGAAACAGTGCAAGGCTGCCTTGTCTGAAAGGGTTGGGTACAAAGGTTCACCAAACATTTCTGCTTGAACAGCTTCTAGCAGATAGTCTAGGTTTTCTTCGTGCAGAAAGTTAGCAGGCGGCATATAATTCCCTCCATGTTCCGAAATAGTCCGTCTATTGATGTAAACCATATCGTCTTTTTCGAGATAGTCAATGATCATGCCAATGCTCGGAACACCTCCTCATACTCATCGAAATCCTGATTGACGATTTCTTCAAGCCGTTGACGCTTTGCCACTTTTAGGTCGTCCTTTACTTCCAGTAACACCCCCCGCAAATAGCTAGGATCGTTTTTAGCTAGTTCGAGAATTGCCTCTCTGATTCTTTCTTTATCAATTACTGTCATGGTTTATTTTACATTATATTGATTCCCAAAGATACACAAAATGTTGTATTCCAGTGAGTTGGGCTTGTATTTCGAAGTTCGCCCTACTTTGTGATTGAGTAGAATGCACCTTTAACGCTTACTGGTGGCTCTCCCGATTACAACTTTTAGCTAGCTAGATGTAGTTTCAGAACACTAACAAAACTCACCCGAGAGGGATACAGTCAGGATAGTGCGGTATCCTTTCATTTGAAAATAGACGCCGAGCCTTTCTGAAACTATAATTGGAATAACAACTCAGGTCAAGGCCCTAAAAAAGTGCTCATACTCGTATAAAATCTTCAACAGGACGAGCAACCGAGCAAATTTTATTCAAATCAGGCTGCATCTACTCCAATACCTTGGTCTCACTTATCGTCATAATGCCCTCGGGCTGCAACCACAATCACGGTGATGGTTTGCTCAACTACCTGGTAGACGAGACGATTTTTTCTATCTAGCCGCCGGGACCAAAGACCAGCAAGGTCGTGTTTCAAAGCCTCAGGCTTTCCTACACCATGATAGGGGTCTTCACCAAGTTCTTCGAAAATACGCTCAATCCGTTTTATAATCACTTTGTCGCCCGATTTATGAAAGAAAGACAAATGCTTCCGGGCGGTTTCTGAGACCTCTACTCGATATCGGCCCATATATCCTTAAGGTCGCTGATGCGGGTAACTTTCCCGGCTTTCACATCCTCAATGCCTTGCTTGATGGACGCGAGTATGGAAGGGTCGGAAAAGAAAATGTCAGTTTCGGAGCCTTCATTAATGGGAGTAAGTAATACCGGCTTACGATTCTTGCCCCGGTGAATGATTACTCGTTCGGTTTCGGCGAGATCAAAGTAAGCTTTCTGGTTTTCCCGAAATTCTCGGGTGGTTATGATTTTCATTTGTGTACTTATTTGTGTACACAAATATAGAAAAATATCATATTATGAAGTGTGTTATTTTTTATGATTCGGTATTTCAAGTAGTCACCCTACTTCACCCAGTCCGGCAGCGTCATGTCCAGCCCCAAAATAGGAATCACCACGAAATAGAGTAGCGCGGTCAATAGTACTACCGAAATCAGATTGAGCCATAACCCACACTTGGCCATTTCGGGAATGGATACTTTTCCACTGGCAAAAATCACTGTGTTGGTACCCGTGCCCGAAGGCATCATGAAGGCAAACGAGCAGGCAAAGGTCGCTGGGATCATCAGAAAAAGCGGATTGATCCGGGCCGCCACCGCCACAGCGGCCAACACGGGCAAGAATATGTTAGCCGTAGCGGTGTTCGAATTGATTTCCGTTAAAAAGACGATGAAGGTAGTCACGATTAGCAGAATCATCAGCGGAGAGTAGGTGCCAATGAAGTCTAACTGCTGCCCGATCCATCCGGCTAGGCCGGTGGCTTGAAAGCTGCGTGCGATGGCATAACCTCCGCCTACAATCATAACCACGCCCCAAGGCACAGAGGATGCCTCATTCCAGGTCAACAAAGGTTTATTGGTTTTTTTATTGGTCAATACAAACAGGCTTAGCCCCCCCACCACTGCTACGGTGGAATCATGCACGTACTCACTTACCCCGAGCAGCGACCCCCAACCCAGCACCCGGAACGACCCAAAGTCGAAATCGCTGCGGAATATCCAGCCCATTGCGGTGAACAAAAAGACGCCCAATGCTTTCTTTTCACCGTCAGATATGGGGCCAAGGGCGGCCAGCTCCGTAGAAAAGGTGGTGCTATCAAAATGGATTTTGGTGGTAATATTGAAGTACTTGATGATGTAGAGCCAGATCACGGGGATGAAAACGACCACCATCGGGAAGCCGATTTTTAGCCAAGTAAAAAAGGTAATTTCGGGTGCCGCCGGGAACAATTCTCCCACAATACCGGCAAACACCATATTAACTGGTGTACCAATGAGGGTAGCCGTACCACCAATACTACACGCGTAGGCCGTAGCTAGCATTAGGGCGAGACCAAACTGTGAAGTAGCCTCCCTTTCAGACTCATCGGTTTTGGTGATGACAGCCGTAGCGATAGGTAGCATGAGCAGTACCACGGCTACGTTGGCTATCCACATAGATAGGAACGCCGATACCAGCATAAAGCTCAGGATGATGCGCTGCTGATTGGTACCCATGTATTTGAGCACGAGGAGGGCAATACGCTTATGGAGCTGCTGCGATTCAATGACTTTGGCTATGAAGAAACCACACAGAAGCATGATCACGTAGCTATGCCCGTAGCTTTCGGCCACGGCGTCGGTTTCGAGCACACCCAGCAACGGAAATAGCGCCATCGGAACGAAGGCCGTTGCGTAGATAGGAATGGCTTCGGATAGCCACCAAATAGCCATCAGTAGTGTAACTGCTACGGCACGCTGTGCGGGTACGGACAATCCCTCTGGCGTTGGCATGAGGATGATAAACAAGGCGACTAGGAGGCCACTCCAAAAACCGCTTTTCTGAGAGAGGGTCATGCGTTGGTGGTTGTATCAGAGGATGGGTTAGTAACAAAAAGGTTGGAGTTCACCTTACCAGCTTTAAAGTAGTAAAGCGCCGTTAATTTATTTTCTAACCCTTGCTTTGAAATTGGCTACTTATAAATCTAAGGTAGATTTGCCCCTATTTGAGTAGACCTACTAACGCTTGGTGTATGAAGTAGTCAAAGTCGAAATTGGTAGCTATACTTTGCAAGGTATTTTATTGGCCAAAACAGGTCTGCGTGCTGGCTCGCTAATGAGCGAGTCGGTTATGAAGATCCTTATTGTTACGGAAACAGAGGTTATATTAAAAATCGTTCATAAAGCATCAGTCGCCTCATGAACGGTACTTTTAATTCAGAATAGAATCTATATATTTAATTTTTTTTCTTAGGTTAGTAACGATTAAAAAATAACTTGGTAAAATTGCTTTTCACCTCACGACTAACTTACATTGATCAGCGAAGACGAAATCAGATATTACAGTCAACTGGACGAGCGCCAGCATCGGGTTTTCCTCGGCTTGAAAGCCAAGT
>JBDNFP010000447.1:0-3116 GCA_041689775.1 Spirosomataceae bacterium | reverse complement strand
GGGTGGCTTAACTTCAGGCGCCGTTTGAGCAAGGATTATGAGAAAACAGTAGAATCTTCCGAAGCAATGTTACAAATAGCCTATTCGAGTATTCTCTTGGGCAGAATGCAAAATTAGTTTCCAAAACATAATCTTAGTACTAGGAGACAAAATTTTGGAGAGCATGAAAGGAATCAGAATTATCTTCGATTGTGTATCTAGCCTATTTCTGTAAACGTTAATACCTCCTCTTGGTGCTAAGGAGAATTAGTGCTTGTGATGACCGCCCGGAGGGCTACGTCATACAAGTTACTCGATAGAGCCGCGCAAGACATAATTTTTGAGGGCATTGAAGGAATCAGAATTATCTTCGGTTGTGTATGGAGCCTATTTCTGTAAACGTTAATACCTCCTCTTGGTGTCAGGGAGAAGTAGTGCTTGCGATGACCGCCCGGAGGGCTACGTCATACAAGTTACTCGATAGAGCCGAGCAACGCAATGAGGGGTTATGAATGGTACTATTACACCATTTATAACCCTTTCACTTTATCCTAAAACCTACCCAAACACTCGGTTTTATAGGCTCAGTTTTTAGCCTCAGAAAGCTTGTACCAGTCTACGTTTTTCAAAGGTTGCCGATGCTCATAGGCATCCGTTGGCGCGTAGTATTTGGCTAAATAATCTAGTATTTTGGGTTCTGCTTCGCCCAAGTCCCACAGATTTTGCTTTTGCTGCATCCATCGTATCTTTTCTAACCACACTTCGCGGGTGGCCCGGTATTGGGTAATAAGCGTACTGGAATGACAGCCCGTGCAATGAGCCCGCGTCAGCTCTATGCCCTCGGCTACCACAAAGCCGGTGGTAGGGTCAAGGCCCTTGACGGTATCAATCGCCACAAAGGTATTTTGTGTTGGGACTGGCCGGCTATCGGGTCGGAAAGCTGCCCCGAGAAACAGACTCACGGCTAAGAAGCCAAATGCTTGAATTTTATATAGTTTCATTTTTCTGTCTGCTTTGGTTTTATACTACTTTAACGGCAATGCGATGGCAGGCATTATTGAGGTAGCCTTTGGGGTTCCAACCTGGAATGACCATGGGCTGAGAAGTACCTTCCGAATCGGTGGCCTTGGCCCACACTTCGTAGTAGCCTTTCTGCGGAAATTTCAGATCGGCAGACCACTGCTGCCAAGCGAGCCGGTTCTTGGGGGCTTTTAAAGTACACTTTTGCCAGGTGGAGCCAAAGTCGATGGATACCATCATTTCTTTTACCGCCAAATCGCCCGCCCAGGCATGACCGCGTACGGCCAAGGGCTGTTCCATTTCTAGCATAGCCCCGGAGCGGGGGTACGTAATAATTGATTTGACAGGCATCGACTCTATAATCTTCATATCAGCGTCGGGTACTTTGGCACCCGGCTCTACCGGATAAGCGGGTACACGGTAGCTATCTCCGCCCATTTTTTCGCCGTCGTGCTCAATATTACGGATAGCAATGCGGTTTAGCCATTTTCCGGATGTAGAAGCGGGCCACCCACCCACCACAAGGCGTAACGGATGTCCGTTCATCAGGGGCATGTCCTCACCGTTCATGGCCCAGGCCAGCAAAGTTTCGTCTTCCAGTGCCTTTCGCATGGGTACCCCGCGCGAAATGGGCAATTTCTTGGGATCGCCACTCAGATGGGTATCGGCTCCGTAGTAGCCTATATAGACGGCATCCGATTTGATCCCGACACTTTCGAGTACGTCGCGCAACCTTACTCCCGTCCATTCGGCACAGCTTACGGCCCCTTCGTTCCACTGATTACCGGAAGCGGGTGGGTTGTAGCCCGAGCGCCCGTTTCCACCGCATTCGAGAGTCAACTGATAGGTATGGTGCTTGAAGTTCTTTTTCAGATCTTGCAGCGTGAATACTTTTTGTGCCTTGGCCGACTCTCCATTGATGGTCAATGTCCAGTTCTTGACGTTGATCTCTGCGGGTACGTTACCGTTATTCCGAATAAACACCTTATCGGCGGGAGTAATGATGTCGTCGAGGAGATGCGCAGGAGTCTCAACGTTCCAGGGGCGATCACTCAGTATGGTAAGGTCTTTATGCTTTCCGGCAGGAATCTCGCCCTCTTCAAGAATAAGGGGCACATAGTCCGCGGGCATCTTATTGGCAAAGACCAGCTCCGTGCCTAGTAAGGTGGTAACGGATGCTAAAACGCTTTTTTTGAGGAAACCGCGACGGTTATGAAAAGAATACTTCATGGGTAGGGATGTACTAATTATGGTTTAGGATTGGTTGGGCAAGTTACCACAGGTTGAGGGGAAATCCCAAAACCAACAGATCGCGCGGAGATAATATCGATATAATTAAAACTATTTGAAGCTGGTTTTCATTATATCAGGTAAACAAAGATTTTGCATTATATGATTACGATTGTAGTAGGAACTAACCGCCCCGATTCCAAGTCACGCGAGATGGCGGAGTTTTATCAGAGATTATTAAAAAGCCACGATACCGATAGTCAGATATTAGATTTGGCCTACTTACCCAAAGATTTTGTGTTTTCTGCCCTGTACGGAAACTCGGGAAAAAACGAGGACTTCAATTCCCTTCGGGTAGTGATGGAGGAGGCCCGGAAGTTCGTTTTTATTGTACCAGAATACAACAATTCTTATCCGGGAGTTTTTAAAGCATTTATCGACGGCCTGAGTTATCCAAACGCCCTGATACACAAAAAATGTGCTTTGGTGGGTATTTCTGATGGTGTGCAGGGCAATGCCTTGGGTCTTAGCCATCTCACGGATGTGCTACATTACCTGGGGATGCACGTGCTTGCGCAGAAAGTAAGGATACCGTTCATGAAAAAAAACTTTCTGGAAGGAGAGATCACGGATAGCTTCATCAACCAGTTGATTGACGATCAGGCCCGGTTATTATTAACTTTCTAACCCAAAAAGACAAACGACCTGATCGGTTTTCTTTCAAGAATGACTAACTTTTACAATTGTTAGAGGCTGTCTAGAAATCATAATTTGACAAAATGAGAGTCGGTAGCTTTGTGGAAACAAAGAACTACCAATGTATCCCACAGACCTGACCGACACCCAATGGCAAGTTATCAAAGACTTGCTTGCCGACCAACGAAAGC
>JBDNFP010000446.1:0-2848 GCA_041689775.1 Spirosomataceae bacterium | reverse complement strand
GGTCGAAACTCATTTGTTGGCCAACATAGCACGCCAGCTCCTGTAAGTGTTCGCTGACGCGGAAGCCTTTCTTACCGACGGGTGCCATACAATGGCCCGGAGGCACTTCTAGTTCGCCGTAACGCGTGATGACTTTTTTTTGCCCATCAGTCTCTGTCTCCACAGACAACTCAAAAAGCGACTTGTTGAACTCTTTACAAAAAGAAGCGAAGCTGCGCTCGTACTCATAACCGCTCGTCTGGTTCGACTGACTTGACTTCCAAGTCAGGTATTTACCGTATAATGCCTCAAATTCGGCTCTTTCTGTTGTTTCCATCACACGAGTTAGTGAATTTATGCTAAATTTAAACTTGTCCTACACCCGGCGGAAGAATAATTAAGGGTTTCTCAAAACTATCGCCAAACCAGCAGCTCAATCTTTTTGACTGATAAACAGAAAAATGATAGATAATTCGAGTTTTGCGTCAGGCTTAATTGACATAAGACTCTGAACTAATTACCTGACGCCGAAGTAGCCTTTGCCTCGGCAGTAGGCTAGTTTTCTCGGTTTGAATAAGAGCGGATGGTCGTTAAGGCCGGCCGCTCTTATTATCTCATTGGTCGTAGCGGTGGCCGAATGGGGTTATACCCTCCTAAGTAGACGTAAGTACTAACGCAGAATTAGTTTATATTATTAATTTGGTTAAATTAACAGCTAATATTCTATATATCAAATACTTAAAAAAAGCTAACAGCTACAAACTAATAGCTGTTAGCTACTTATACCCAAAGAATTTAGGATTCCTTTTGCTATCTTGAGTCTTAAATACAGATAACTCATCCAGAGGTTGTGCGCAAACTCTGGAACAGAAACCACGACAGGAAACCTTAGTAAGAAGCGATGAAAAGAAGAACCTTTATTAGAAATTCGGCCGTAACTGGGCTTGGTGTAACGGCATTCGGACTCCTGGATTCAAATGGAAAAGCGTTCCCTGCCAACTCGCTTAGAGTAAGCGGACAACGTATCGAAAGTCGTATTGCCGAGTTGGCTACATTCGGGCGAAACGAAAATGGTCATTGATATCGGGTTGCCTATACCCAAGGCGATATTGAAGCAAGGGATTGGTTTGTGCAACTTATGAAAAGTGCGGGTCTTGATCCAATCATTGACAGTGGCGGTAATATCCTAGGAAAACGGGAAGGAAAAAACCCCTCGTTAAAACCGATTGCCTTTGGCTCACACATTGACATGGTACCCGATGGGGGCAACTATGATGGAACGTTGGGTTCGTTAGCCGCCTTAGAGGTGATTGAAGTGTTGAACGAAAACAGCGTAGTAACGCAGCACCCGCTTGAAGTAATTATTTTTGCCAACGAAGAAGGAGGCCTCATTGGCAGCAGTGCAATGGTGGGTAAACTGACTCCCGATGGACTAAAACAGATCAGCCAAAGTGGGTTGGTGATGGCAGAAGGCATCAAGGGGATTGGCGGTAAGCCCGATAGCCTGCAAAATTCGTCGCGCAAAAAAGGAGACATACGCGCATTTCTTGAATTGCACATTGAGCAAGGGGGTATTCTGGAAAATGAAAACCTGCAAATCGGCATCGTTGAGGGTATTGTAGGTATTTTGGATTGTGAGATTACGGTCGAGGGTCTTGCCAACCACGCGGGCACTACTCCCATGAAGTTGCGGAAAGATGCCCTATTAGCGGCGTCGAAATTAATAATTGTCGTCAATGAAGTGATTGATAGTGTACCGGGTAATCAGGTTGGTACAGTAGGGAAAATAGTGGCATTACCTGGGGCGTACAACGTTGTTCCGGGAAAGGTAACGTTGGGTTTGGAGATACGCGATTTATCGTGGGAGAAAATCGAGATGTTGCTGAGTGAAATTGAAAAGCGTGCGGCTTCCATTGCAACTGCTTCCGATACAAAAATCAGTATCGTACGGGAGGCAAGCTTCTCAAAACCTGCGCTAACGGATAAATTTCTGCAACAGAAAATCAGCGAATCAGCCAAAGCCCTTGGACTCAAAACCAAGTATATGCAAAGCGGGGCTGGCCATGATTCGCAACAGATGGCCTCCATTGTCCCAGTTGCGATGATTTTCGTCCCGAGCGTAGGCGGAATAAGTCACTCGCCCAAAGAATTTACCAAGGCAACCGATATGACGAATAGTGCTAATGTGTTGTTGCAAACTATTTTCTTGGTCGATAAAGGGTAAAAACAGAACGGACTTTGAATATGGGACGTCTAGTTGCAAGATTAAATAACGGCTTACCGATCAATCATAAATTCTGCGCAGCCGCGTTGGGGTTTTTGGTAGGTCGGGGTCATGCCTTTAAATAATATTCTCGATCGTTGGCTAACTCGGTCTTGCTGGGAAATATAGTTTTTTCTATTCATTTACCCAATCGCTGTGCATCTCGACAATTCTCTACATCCTTTCCTATCAGCGTAAGCTGGACGAGCTGTTACCACTGGATGTAGTCAAGAAGTACTATACCGGCGAAATGCCGGATGCTGAAATAGATTATAATAAAAGTGAACCAGAACGAAGCGCTGAAACTGACAAGTACATATATGCCTGGAAAAGCGATCGCACCCGTACGATTAAAATAGGAAATTCGACGATGGATATTCTACTCCAAAACGAAATAGGCGTGATGTGGATAGGAAGCGATTTGTTTATGATAGGTAGAAAAGTTTACTGTACCCGAAGAAAATCGGCATAGAAAACAAAAAGGCTGAACTTTGAAGCGACAAATCATCAAAACCAGCCTTTAAGGATGAAAGAAATCATCAATGCCCAAGTTATAAATATTTTGAATATCGTGCCCTTGGCAGAGAATTTAGCAAGAAAAAAATT
>JBDNFP010000445.1:0-39352 GCA_041689775.1 Spirosomataceae bacterium | reverse complement strand
TTAATAAAAGGTAGAAGGGGTATTCGAATAGGTAAGAACCGTATTCAACCCACTTCGGATTTTAGTTTAAGGCGTCTGTACCTTCCTCCGATGTCCGTATTTTAATCGCTTTTTCAACGTCCGAAATAAAGATTTTACCATCCCCGATTTCACCTGTCTGGGCTGATGCTAGAATTGCTTTTATCGCCGGATCAACCAAGTGATCCTGGCAATAAAAAGTAACCATGATACGCTCAATAATACTTGTGTCATACACAATACCCCGGTAAGATCTCTCTTCCACTGCTTTTCCAACGCCACGTACCTCCCAATAAGTCATAAAGTCAATACCAGCCTCATGCAGAGCGTCCTGCATTTCGGTAAATTTGGTTTTTCTAATAATTGCTTCTACTCTTTTCATGATGGTAAGAAGGATTGGTTAAGTAAAAAATGTGTTTTGGTACTTCCAGATTTACCTTCACTGATAAGGTTCGTGGGGCAAATCAAGTAGCAATGCTGCACGAAAAAAGAATAAAATATTGGCAGAACAAAATATTATTGCGCATTCATGATAATTGTACAACTTATTGTATCATTATTACCAATATATTCAATATTTAATGACTAATTTTTGACTGAAAGCAAAATATTATACTAAATAAATTCAATCAAGAATAGTAGAAACTTACCAACTAATGGCCCTATGTAATATTTATTTTGAAGCCAATAAATACAAAAAAGGATCATCCTCCGCGCAAAGGCGAAGGACGACCCTTAAAATGACATGTAGCCGTATTTAACTAGATCGATTCCAGTATTCTTTCCATAGCAACGGCATATCCTATTTTCTCTTTCAGCTCGCTGATGGCTACCCGCTCCTGCTCCATGGAATCACGGTCACGAATCGTGACGGTATCGTCCTCCATGGTTTGGTAATCAACCGCAATACAAAACGGAGTACCTATCAAATCCTGACGAGTGTACCTTTTCCCGATGGCGGCACCATCGTCATAAACAGTACGAAACGAAGATTTAAGCGAAGCCGCAATCGCTTGTGCTTTCTCGGCTAGTCCGTCTTTTTTTACCAATGGTAGTATCGCCACTTTAAAAGGAGCCAAGGCAGGGTGCAGTTTCAAATAGGTCCGCTCCTTCGTATTATCTCCCTCCCCCACGGTCTCACGGGTGTAGGCATTACAAAACGCAGCCAGGAATAGTCGATCCGCCCCGACGGAGGTTTCTACCACGTAAGGTATGTAGTTACCGTAAGGCTTACCGTTTTCGGCCAGATCAGAATCAAAGTACTGCTGCTTTTTTTTGGAAAGCTCCTGATGATTACGAAGATCGAAGTCGGTCCGGGAGTGAATTCCTTCAATTTCGCGAAATCCGAACGGGAACTGGTATTCAATATCAACGGCCGCGTTGGCATAGTGCGCCAGCTTGTCGTGATCGTGGTACCTAAGTTTTTCGGCGGGCAGACCAATCGCCTGATGAAATTTCAGGCGGGTTGCCTTCCATTCGTTATACCACTCCATTTCGGTACCGGGGCGAACAAAGAATTGCATTTCCATTTGTTCAAACTCCCGCATCCGGAAAATAAATTGGCGGGCCACGATCTCGTTACGAAATGCCTTCCCAATTTGGGCGATACCAAAGGGCACCTTCATCCTGCCACTTTTCTGCACATTCAGGAAGTTTACAAATATACCCTGTGCAGTCTCAGGACGCAAATAGATAGTACTAGCATCCTCGGCCACGGAACCTATTTGTGTACTAACATGAGGTTGAACTGGCGTACTTCGGTCCAGTTGGTCGTGCCGGATACCGGACACTTAATACCCTCCGCAATGATCAGCTCACGTACCCCGTTGAGGTCCTCCGCAGAAAGTAAACGTCCCATTTCAGCCAGTAAGGCCTGGGCTTTTTCTGGCTCTCCGGCGGCCTCGTATTGCTCCGCTTTACCTTCCAGTAGCTGGTCGGCCCGGTAACGCTTCTTGGAGTCTTTATTGTCAATCATGGGGTCATTGAAGCCATCCACGTGACCGGATGCTTTCCAGGTAAGCGGGTGCATAAAAATAGCCGCATCGATGCCCACTATGTTATCATTCAGCTGGGTCATTGCCTTCCACCAAGCTGTTTTGAGGTTATTTTTTAGTTCAACCCCGTTCTGACCGTAGTCGTACACGGCTTGCAGTCCATCATAGATTTCGGACGAAGGGAATACAAAACCATACTCTTTGGCGTGGCCAATGATATCTTGAAGAGATGTGGTTGGGGCAGCAGATGATTGACTCATACGTTTTATTTCAAAATCATTTTTGTTCTATAATTAGCAGCCAGTATGGCTAGCGGTCGCAAAATTAGGCATTTTGTCAGCAACGAGCGTTCACTAGAAGTATTTTTATAATTTTGTTTAGGTACTTTTACGTGTTACTACACCCTCCCACCCAACAAAAACGAAGTAGCCCATGCTCCGTACACTTCTCAATCGAATACAAGATTTTTTCGGAATTTCACCCAAAGAGTCGCGGGGAGCTTTGGTACTTATTATTTTGAGTTTTTGCTTGCTCTGGACTCCTACCCTATTCAAGCGCGTCATTCTCCCCTACTTTCAGGACGACACCCTACCCTACACCCTTGAGCAGTTGGATAGTACCGCAGCACTAATTTCCAACGGACCGCCGAATGAAACTCCTGAATTTAGCGATAAAATCACTACGAGCATACCGACCCGCCAAACCAGGCTTGTTACTTTTGACCCAAATACGGCAACCATTGACCAATTACAAGGCGTTGGAATACCCCGTTTTCTGGCGTTCCGCATTCAAAATTACCGGAATAAGGGAGGAAAGTTTCGAAAGAAAGAAGACCTGGGTAAAATCTATGACTTTCCACCAGCGCTGTACGAACGCCTGTCTCCGTACGTAACCCTGCCCGATGGTAATACCGTGGCAAGTACCAGCCCATCAAGCACCGTCAAAGAGGTAAGAGCCCCTCTTCCCGCCGAAATTAAGGCCTTTGGTAAGCCAACCATCGCCCCCTTTGACATCAATACTTCTGATACTTCACAACTCGCTTCGCTTAGGGGCATTGGTAGTAAACTTTCGGCTCGTATTGTAAAATTCAGAGATGGACTAGGGGGCTTCCATTCCATTAATCAGTATTCGGAAGTTTTTGGGTTAGATTCACTCGCACTCTCGGAACTCCGCCGGTACGCCCGGATTCAAAGTGCTCCGAGGAAAATTAATATAAACAGTGCTTCTGCCGATGACCTGTACCGCCATACCTACCTAAAAAACCGCAAGCTGAACGAAGTGATAATCCGGTACCGCGAGCAACACGGTCCGTTTACCTCCACGGAGTCCATGAAAGCTATCCGGATTCTCGATGAGACTACGCTTCGGAAGATAACCCCTTACCTTGCCTTTTAAAGACAAAAATCCTCGTGGAAAGCGAGGATTTGGGGTGATATATGTAAAGCTGTTAGTAAGTTAAGTAGCTGATAGCTATTAGCTTGTAGCTGTTACCTTTTTTGTAAATATTTGATATAGAGAATATTAGCCAGTAATTTGACTAAATTAATAATATAAACTAATTATGCATTAGTACTTACCTCCTTAGAAGTTTGGCTTCAACAGGTACTTCGAATAGAACTCATCAATAACCCGTACTGCCTCATCGGGGGTCTCCACGATGCTAAACAGTTTAAGGTCTTCGGGATTAATGTTACTTTCTCCTTCTAACATAGTGCCCTTCATCCAGTCGATCAGGCCTGACCAGTAAGAGCGACCAACCAAAATAATGGGGAAACGGCCAATTTTCTTCGTTTGTATCAAAGTTAATGCTTCAAAAAGCTCATCCAGGGTACCAAAGCCACCAGGTAGCACGATGAACCCCTGCGAGTATTTTACAAACATGACCTTGCGTACAAAAAAAAAGTCAAAATTGATATTCTTATCCTGATCAATGTAGATGTTGCTGTGCTGCTCGAAAGGTAATGTAATGTTAAGCCCAACGGACTTTCCACCTTGCTCAAAAGCACCTTTGTTACCCGCTTCCATGATACCCGGTCCGCCACCCGTGATCACACCGTACCCGTGGCGTACCAGTTTAGCGGCAATTTCTTCCGCAATGACGTAGTAGGGGTTATCCGGCTTGGTCCGGGCCGAACCAAATATGGACACACAGGGACCAATCTTGGCTAGTTTGTCAAAGCCTTCCACAAACTCAGCTAATACTTTAAAAATAACCCAGGAATCGGCACTTTTTATTTCGTTCCAATCGCGGTCCTGAAAGGCTTCTTTGATCCTGGCATCGTCTTCGTATACTGCTGGGTTTAGCAGGGAAATATCTAGTATGGTATCCACTGTTTTGTTCTTATTTTCTTCGTTCATAATAAAAAGGGTATTTAACTAGTACTTGGGATATACATATTACCTTTGTGGTATTATCTAAAAGAGGGACAATACTAACGAGAAACCTGTAAAGGTTGTTGCTATTACAACTCTACTTAACAAAAAAATAATGAAAAAAATTGCGATCGGCGCTGATCACGCCGGATTCCCCTACAAGCAACCCATCAGCGAATGGCTACAAGAAAACGGTTACGAGGTAGTTGACTACGGAACGTTCTCGGCTGATTCGGTTGATTACCCAGATTTTACGCATCCGGTAGCTAGCGCGGTCGAAAACGGGGAGTTTAAGAACGGCATACTACTTTGTGGTAGCGGGCAAGGTGTTTGTATTACCGCCAACAAGCATCAGGGTATTCGGGCCGCACTCGTATGGCAGGAAGACCTCGCCGCACTTTCGCGGCAACATAATAATGCCAATATCATCTGTCTACCGGTTCGGTTCATCGAACTGGAAGTTGCGTTGGCGTGCGTCATTAAGTTTCTTTCAACTGAGTTCGAAGGCGGTAGGCACCAAACCCGGGTTGGGAAAATAGCCTGCTAGGCGCTACCCTATTTTCTCGTAAATCCCTTTCCAAGGGCTAAGTTTATAGCGTTTTCGAAGGGCCGGTACCCGGTCAAGTAGTTTGGGCATCAGATTCTCCTTATCAATGATATAGTCCGGGGGGTCTTGGCGAAAGTTGTCGTAGATATGGATCACACTATCGAAGTTGTCTAGGTTTTCTAGATCGTAGCGGGCAAGATCCCAATTGAGATAAGGAGTAGCCGTAAAGTTATTGAGGTACTCGCCTTCGTCCTCACCAATTACCAAAATTAGTTTGTTACGAATCTCTGCGGGTAATAGCGCAGGCTTAGCCCGAAGATTTTCAAGTCGACCGACGGTTAGGCGTGGCGTCATAGACAGTAGCCCCTGATACTGAATCAGAGCGATTCCGCCAAACATACCTATAAATAGTAACTCGGCGATCCATCGCCGTTTAAAGCTCTGGAAATAATAGGTTGCAAAGTAGGCCATTACCGGGACGAACAGGATAAACTGCATAGGTGCCAGGTACTGCATTAGGGGTATAGTCAGTACCGATACAATAAACCAAATGGCAGCAATCTGTTGAATTCTTGACTGATAGTTCACGATTCGGTTATTCGTCAGCATCCGCATAAATCCAACAAACCCCACGGCTAAGGGGATAATCAGGGTGATGATCAGCGCTGAAAAGTCATTCAGGTTATATTGCCGCACCTGAAATACCGAAGTAAGCAGGTTACGATTTACGTCTTCAACTCCATTATTCAGGTAGAAGAAAAGCACCACCATCAATAGTGGGAAAACCGAACCAAAAAAACCCAGAATGTGCTGTCTGAATGAGGTACCCGTGTAGAACAATAAACACACAAAAGCCCAAATACTAAAAAGCGCCATGGGAAGGTAGAAAAGGGTGGCAATTCCGATGTAAAGCCCCATTTCAAAAATATCGTTGGTAATCTGCCGTCTTTGCAGCATTGTAAGCATAGCACCCCACGCCAACAGAAGAAAGGTACTGCCCATGAGCATCGGCGACAAAGTGGCTAAGTCAAATGAGACAGAAAGAAAGAGTGCGTAAATAACCCCGGGAACGTAGGTTTTCTCCGAAAATACATCCCGCGCCCGAATTACATAATTAAAATAGAGTATCTGAAATACAGAAATCATTGCGGCAGCTGCCTGGTAAGCCAGCTGTGATCGACCAAATAGAGAATCAATGGCCCAGTAAACCATACCAGAAAGGGGGCTGATATTGTCCCAGATGTCCCTGTAAAGCATAAAACCACGGTTCATTTGCTCACCGACCAGCATCCAGCTCAATTCAGGGATAAGCAAAGGAACTTCACTCCATAAAAACGGCAATCGCAAGAGAGCGAAAAATAACACTAAGGAGATGTTCTGATAAGTGGCATTTACTCTAAAGAAACTCAGCAAGGCGTTTTCAGGTTAGTAAGGATACGCAAATAGTTTTACGAAATTACACCCCCTACTTCTACAAAAACAAAATAAGTACGGATATTTGTAAAAATAGTGTACCAATCAGGAATAGAATAATAAATCGTGATTGTCGTCTGTGACGATTCATCGATTGGCAGTTCAATAGAAAAGTAAGTAGTATGGAATCGAAAAGACAACAGAAAGTAGGCCGGCAGATACAAAAAGATCTGGGCGATATTTTTCAAAAGGAAGCCCGGCATTTAATCAATGGAACATTTGTAACGGTTACGGCTGTTCGCATGACGCCTGACCTTGGAATTGCCCGAGCCTATCTAAGTTTTTTACCCGATAAAAACAAAGTAATCCTTCACGCAAGCATTCAGGACAACACGCGCTTTATCCGTCAGAAACTAGCCGAAAGAGTACGTCATCAGCTTCGAATTGTACCGGAATTGCAGTTTTACCTGGACGATACCGCCGAATACGCCGCTAAGATGGATGTGTTATTCTCTGGTCTGGTTATACCACCAGCACCTGAGGAGGACGACGAAGACGAAAAAGAATAACCTTTTCGTTAAGACAGCATGAATCTACCTTTTCGGATAGCCAAACGTTATTTTCTCTCGCACAACAAACGTAGCTTTATAAGTATCATTGCGCTCATCGCTATGATCGGCGTAGGCGTGGGCACCATGGCTATGGTGGTGGTGCTCTCGGTATTTAACGGCATGGAAGAGCTTAATCGGCAAATTTTCAAGACCTTCGATGCTGATATTAAAGTAACCCTGCGCGAAGGACGTCGTTTTGAAATTACTGATTCCTTATATAGTCAGATCATAGGTACCGATGGGGTGGCCATTGTCACTCAGGTAATTGAAGACAACGCCTTGGCTCGCTACCGCGACTACCAGATGGTGGTTCGGTTGAAGGGGGTTGACAGTACTTTTGAGCAGCGAGGACAGCTAGATACCTCCATGATTGAAGGAAGCTTACGGCTTACTGGCCCCGGCGGTACTCCCTATGCAGTCATCTCGGAGGGCGTTCGAAACTCTTTGGTGGTTTCCCTCAATGATCAACTGGCACCGCTCGAATTATGGTATCCGCGCTCCGGCCGAACCCTTAATCTTTCATCACCCGACGCATTTAATCAGGTGGCAATTCGCCCGGGGGGCACTTTCTTCATTGAAAGCCGGTACGATGATTACGTCATTGCACCTCTCTCGGTGGTATCTTCGTTACTACAATACGGCAAGCAACGCACCTCTCTTGAATTTCAGCTTACCCCAACGGCATCGGTCAGTAAAGTACGTGGTGCGCTCCAAAGTATTTTGGGGCCCGATTTTGTGGTAAAAGATCGTGACGAATTAAACGCCGACTTGCTCAGAGCAATTCGGGTAGAAAAACTTTTTATTACCGTCACTCTTTCTTTCATTATTTTGGTAGCTGCCATCAATATTTTCTTTTCGCTTAGTATGCTAGCCATTGAAAAGAAGGAAGATATCAGAATGCTGTTCGCCCTGGGCGCAACCACCACCATGGTAAGGCAGATTTTCTTATCAATCGGTGGAATTGTGGCACTATCGGGAGCTACCCTTGGACTAACGTTTGGAATTGGGCTTTGTTGGCTCCAACAAAAATACGGGCTTGTATCGATGGGAATGGTAAGCTCCCTGGTGGACGCTTATCCCGTCAAGCTAGTCTGGACCGATGTAGTATTAACAGCCCTGATTATCATATGTATTACCATAGCCGTTTCTTACATACCAGCCCGAAGAGCCGCCCAGACTATTACTACCTCACCCGTCATCTGAGAGGTATTCCTCAAAGAACACGCAGTACATTTTTAGGTAAAACCAAAAAGCTACTATTTGTGATACTAATTAAGACGTTGGGGTAGTTATATTCTGAATAAAACTACTCTGCCGCTCTACCCAAGACAAACCATTCTTTATGAATAGATTACTCGATTCGGTCAAACTTATCTTCCTGGTTGGTATACTTTCCTGCTTTCTCATTTTAGATGCCCAGGCAGAGAAAATGCTCCCTTCTGATACACTTCGCCGGGTACCGGGGGCGGTTACGGCTAGTGGGCCCTATCGTCCCACCAGAACCTTGAAGAATGATATTATTCATACAAACCTGAATGTCCGGTTTGACTGGCTTCGTCAGCAAGTGATAGGCTCGGCCATCATTACATTTAAGCCCTATTTTTACCCACAGAATACGCTGATACTTGACGCCAAAGGATTTACAATCAAAGCCGTTTTCCAACTCGACAGCCTAAGGCAGCTTGATACACTTACGGGCCAAACGATCACCCGGTATAAGCAGGACTCCTTGGGTTTTGAGTACGACCGTCGAAAACTAACTATTCAACTCAACCGGACCTACAACCGGAATGAAACGATATACGTCCAGATTGATTATATCGCCAAACCTAATGAACTCCCTCAGGGCGAACTAGGCGATCATCCCGATGACAAAGGTCTTTACTTCATCAACGCCGACGGAATGGACGAAGAGAAGCCTAAGCAGATCTGGACGCAGGGAGAAACCGAGTCTAACTCCTGCTGGTTTCCTACCGTCGATACCCCCAACGAAAAGTTTATCCATGACTTTTACATCACGGTTGACACCAGCTACCAGACCCTCTCTAACGGAATACTGATGACCAGTATCGGCAATGGCGACGGTACCCACACTGATCACTGGAAGCAATCACTACCCCACGCCCCTTATTTAGCCATGCTCGCCGTAGGCAAGTTTGCGATTATCCGGGAAATGATGCCCGATGGCTTGGAATTGAGTTATTACGTAGAACCCAAATACGCTCAGGATGCCAAGGCTATCTTTGGCCGAACGCCGGAGATGATTGCCTTTTTCTCCAATATTTTCGGCATGATGTTTCCCTGGGATAAGTACGCCCAAGTAGCCGTACGTGACTTTGTAGCGGGGGCCATGGAAAACACCACCGCCACCGTCCATCAGGAAAGCATACAGACTACCTCCCGTAACCTCGTCGACGGAAATTCTGACGGGGTGATTGCCCACGAATTAGCCCACCATTGGTTTGGCGACCTCGTTACCTGTGAAGACTGGGGACAGCTACCGTTGAATGAATCCTTTGCCAACTATTCGGAATATCTCTGGACGGAATACCACGACGGTGCGGATGCTGCTGATTGGCTGAATTTGCAGGAAACCAAGCAATACCTTGGGGAGGCAGACCAAAAGAAAGTATCCATGATCCGGTACTTCTACAAAGATCGGGAGGATATGTTTGATAGCCACTCCTACGCTAAGGGCGGGCGTATTTTGCACATGCTTCGCAAGTACGTGGGTGATGAAGCTTTCTTCAAATCACTACAAATCTACCTAAGAGAGCATCGTTTCCAAACCGCCGAAATCAATGATTTACGGATAGCATTTGAAAAAGTAACGGGAGAAGATCTGAACTGGTTCTTTGATCAGTGGTTTATGCGGGCCGGTCACCCGGTTATTAAGGTTGAGCAGGAGTACTCAGCGGCAAATCAAAAAGTAAAGCTGATTATTAACCAATTGCAGGATACGCTTGCTTACCCTGTATACCGCCTACCGCTCAAAGTGGATGTGTGGGTCGAAAACAAAAAAATACAGTATGATGTGGTACTCAGTCATTCCAAACAAACACTTGAATTTCCGGCAAGGTACCGCCCAGACCTCGTTGTTTTTGACGCCGAGACCCAGGTACTGGGCACGATCGACCACGAAAAGAACCGTTCTGAATTTGTATTCCAATACTTTAATGCTGATAAGTTTCTGACAAAGTATGACGCCCTTACCCAGTTGGAAGGCAAGCTGATTGATTCTACGGTTCGTCATACCATGATGGCCGCGATGTCGGACCCTTTCTGGAAAATACGCCAGATGGCAGTAGCTAACTTTACGCAGTATGATGGCCTCGAATTTGTACAGATTGAGAAATTATTGCAGAACCACGCCAAGGTAGACCCTAACTCTCAGGTACGGGCAGAGGCCATCCTAACCCTCGCATCCTTCGGAGACAATGCCAATGACCTTTTGTTTAGAGAAGCACTCAACGATACTTCCTATTTTGTGGTTTCGGTGGCTTTGGATGCCTACCTTATTGGCCGGCCCTCTGATGCAAAGGAAGTTGCCGCGCGATTCGAAAACTCACCAAATAACGCCATTGTAGCGGCGGTAGGTAACTACTACGCCGGACTTGCTTCTTCTGACCGGTACGATTGGTTCTTGCAGAAAATGGAAGGGATGAACCCGACCGATCGCTATAACTTCTTGCAGGTTTTTGGCAAGTATCTCATAAAATCAGGCTCTGATATTCAACGCCGTAGTATCCCTACGTTGGAAGGTTTAGCCCGGAATAGTCCGGCCTACTTTGTACGTTTTGGCGCGTATCAGGTGCTTGGGTTATTGACAGACATTAAGGGAGTAAATTCCATTCGAAAAGATATTCGCACTAATGAAAGAGACCCAAAACTGATGGAAATGTACCAGCAGTTCGGAGAATTCTGAAGAACCTAGGAAAGAAATAAAAATGTGCACAAAAGCCGCAGCCCGAACGTGGAGCTGCGGCTTTTGTGTATGATCCTGGTATAATTATTCAGGGAGGTTAAACATCACCTTCGCATCGTCGTAAGGAATATTTTCGTAATTCATACGGGCAGCTTGTGCTCCCGGAATAATTACGTAGCGGAATTCGTAATTCGGAGAGGGAAAAGCAGGGCCTTTTATCGGGGTTGACCAAACACGAATCCTACTTACAATTAATGAAAAATCAATGAGTTCCTCGGTAAACTGCGCAAAAACCGTGACAGGTAGCTGTCTTATCTGATTATTATCGGTGGTTAGCTTCACATACATCACTACTACTCCCCGATCTAGTATTTCTTGCGTAAGGCGAGGAGCGTTAACATCAACAAAAGAACGTACCACACCATACACATCAACCGTAGACCAGGTACCTGCCTTCGCCCAATTCGAATACACCACGTTAGCAGTACCCGGAAAACCCTGCTGTCCCTGTGAACCCGCTGGTCCTTGCGAACCATTACTCCCGGCAGGGCCTTGCGGTCCCTGAGGCCCTTCACACGCATTTACTGCAATCAATGCGACTACCAGTAGGCCCCAATTAAGTAACTTCTTCATATTTTTCATTTGATTCGCTTGCTTCGTAACGTAAAATTTCGTCCGAATATGCTGATTTGGTGAGACATTCGCAAAAAATGTTCAAACATAGGTTTGCATTATCGTAAGGTAATCGCCGGATCGTGCCCTACTTTGGGGTAGAGACATTATCTTTGAGAAATAAACGGATTACTTACTTCTGAGT
This sequence comes from Spirosomataceae bacterium, assembly GCA_041689775.1. GTDB lineage: Bacteria > Bacteroidota > Bacteroidia > Cytophagales > Spirosomataceae > JBDNFP01. The sequence continues at coordinate 27,654 of JBDNFP010000445.1, read as the reverse complement.
AGGTTGTTTAACCAATCTTTACCGTCATTACTCATGTCCAAGCCAACCCAGAAGCTATTTTTGTTAGACGCATTTGCACTTATTTACCGTGCTCACTTTGCTTTTATAAAAACACCCCGTATTACTTCCACCGGACTGAATACCAGCGCGGTTTTCGGCTTTGCCAATACGTTATTGGAAGTACTTCAAAAAGAAAAACCTACGCATATCGGGGTAGCTTTTGATACTCCCAAACCTACCTTTCGGCACATTCAGTTTGAAGCCTATAAGGCTCAGCGGGAAGCCCAACCCGAAGATATTACGATTGCCATTCCCTACGTCAAGAGGTTAGTAGCTGCTTTAAACATCCCCTGCCTCGAACTCGATGGTTTTGAGGCGGATGATGTCATCGGAACGTTGGCGAAGCGGGCAGCCCGGGAAAATTTTGAAGTCTTTATGATGACGCCCGATAAAGATTATGGGCAGTTGGTAGAAGACCATATTTATATGTACAAACCCGCCTTCATGGGCAAAGGGGTGGAAAAGCTAGGCATACCCGAAATACTGGAAAAGTGGAAAATCGAGCGCATTGAGCAAGTAACCGATATGCTGGGGCTCATGGGTGATGCCGTCGATAATATCCCCGGCATACCCGGCGTGGGTGAGAAAACCGCCCAAAAACTCATTGCCCAGTACGGCAGCATCGAAGGTATCATTGAGCACGCCCACGAAATAAAAGGAAAGCTAGGCGAAAGCGTGCGGGCCAATACCGAGCAAGGGCTTTTGAGTAAAGAACTCGCTATCATCAAAATCGACGTCCCGATCGAGTTTAGTGCCGAGGCGCTACGCTACGAAGAACCTAACCGTGAAAAGATAGAGGCCCTATTTGCTGAGTTGGAGTTTCGAACCCTGCGTAAGCGCGTCCTAGGTGAAGATGCTCCCGCCGCTACCCCAAAACAAAACACCGCCACCGGCAAAGGACAGCTAGACTTATTTGGAGCCCCAATCACCACTGCTACCACGCCCACTTCCTACCAAGCACAGGAAGCCGAGCAAGATGATGAAGTAGCGGCAACTGTGCCCATGCGTACCATTGCTACTACCTACCACAGCTATCAAACCGTCGATACTCCTGAGCTCATGGCGAGCTTAATTGAGTACCTGAGCCTGCAAGATGCGTTCTGCTTTGATACGGAAACAACGTCCCTCGACGCCATGAATGCAGAATTGGTCGGTCTGGCTTTTTCCTACCGGCCCGGTGAAGCATTTTACGTACCCGTTCCAGCCGATAAGGAAGCAGCGCAAGCAATTGTTGAGCTTTTCCGACCCGTTTGGAAAAATGACCAGATTGCTAAAATCGGGCAGAACCTGAAATATGATTTGCTTGTCCTGAAAAACTACGACGTTGAAGTAAAAGGAACGCTTCTGGATACCATGCTGGCCCACTACCTCATCGAGCCCGAAAAACGCCACGGCATGGATCGACTTTCGATGCAGTACCTCAACTACGAGCCCGTGGCCATTGAAGAATTGATTGGTAAAAAGGGCAGTAAGCAAGGAAATATGCGGGATGTACCCGTGGCCGAAATCACCGAATACGCCGGAGAAGATGCCGATATTACCTTGCAGTTGCATCAGCAACTGATGCCCGAACTCGCCAAAAAAGACGCCATTAAACTCTTTGAAACCGTAGAAATGCCTTTGGTGCAGGTACTTGCCGCCATGGAAAGTGAGGGGATCAGGGTAGATACCGCTACGCTAGCTGTGATGTCGGTCGAGCTTGAAAATGATATTCGGCTGTTAGAAACTGATATTTTTACCGCGGCTGGTGTGGAGTTTAACCTCAACTCCCCGAAGCAACTGGGTGAGGTACTTTTTGACAAAATGCAGCTGGTCAAAAAACCTAAGAAGACAAAAACCGGACAGTATGCTACCGGAGAAGATATACTGTCCGATCTGGAAAGCGAACACGAAATCGCCCGCAAAATTTTGGATTACCGCGAGCTACAAAAATTGAAATCTACCTACGTGGATGCCCTACCTACTTTGATTAACCCACGGACCGGGCATATTCATACCTCGTACAACCAAGCCGTGACGGCTACCGGGCGGCTCAGTTCTACCAATCCCAACCTACAAAATATTCCGATCCGAACTCCCCGGGGCCGCGAAATCCGGAAAGCATTTGTTGCCCGCTCGGAAGATTACGTGATCATGGCCGCTGACTACTCGCAGATTGAACTCCGGATTATGGCGGCGTTTAGCGGTGATCCCAGCATGATCGAAGCCTTCAATCAGGGCCGGGATATTCACTCTACCACGGCGAGTAAAGTCTTCAAGGTAGACCTCGAAGACGTAACCTCAGAAATGCGCCGCCAAGCCAAAATGGTCAACTTTGGTATTATTTACGGTATTTCGGCCTTTGGGCTCGGACAGCGGCTGGGGATACCGCGCGGAGAAGCTTCTGATATCATTAAGGCCTACTTCGAGGAATTTCCTGCGGTGAAAGTTTACATGGATAAGGTGGTAGAAGATGCCAAAGAGCGGGAGTACGTAGAAACGATACTCGGTCGCCGCCGCTACCTACCTGATATCAATTCACGAAATCAGACCAACCGTGGGTATGCCGAACGCAACGCCATCAATGCGCCCATTCAGGGTTCTGCGGCCGATATGATCAAACTGGCCATGATCCATATTCATGATTTTATTAAGGCCGAAAAGCTACGGTCGAGAATGATTTTGCAAGTCCATGACGAATTGGTATTTGACGTCCATCGCGACGAACTTGACCTTCTCAGAAATAAAGTAGATGAACTCATGCGCAATGCGATACCAATGGATGTACGCATGGAAACCGGCATCGGAACCGGCGCTAACTGGCTGGAAGCGCACTAATAATAAGCTTAACAAATTGATTATGAGCTTACTTTTTTTAGCTTAATACTACGATGGTGTCAGGGTAGGAATATAAAATTTTCGTTCTTGTATGTAACAATACGTTGAAAATCTTTGAAAATCTTATTAATTTTATTTTCATTCATCCCTAAACTCATGGTACAGACTGACATTTTACATAGTGATTCCGGTAAAAATACGTTGTGGTCTCTCATGCTCGACGGGGATGTGAGAGCCTTTGAGAATCTAATGGAACAGCACTTCCAGGTACTCTATCAATACGGATCAAAATTTTCAAAAGATCCTGAATTTGTAAAAGATACAATTCAGGATCTTTTCTTGTATATCTGGGAACACCGCTCCACGCTTAGCAATACGAATGCCGTTCGCCCCTACTTGATGGCCTCCTTACGGCGTATGATGCACCGGGTAACCCTTCGTACTCCGGCAACCGATACCTACGAGGATAATTTAACCCAAGTATTCAACGCAGAGTTTTCGGTGGAACAAAACTATATTCGGCTTGAAAGTAGCCGTGTCATAAGCCATCATCTCCAAAGTATACTTGATGACCTTCCTGCCCGGCAAAAGGAGGTGATTTATCTCAAATTCTATCAAGGATTATCGCGTGACCTAATATCGCAAGTAATGGATATTAGCCCGCAAACGGTATCAAATCTCCTCCAAATTGCCATAAAGCAACTCCGTCACCAGATAAATTCTGATTATATTTCTATAATTGCCTAATTATTTATCTTTCTTATTATCAGTATATTACAAATACAAATCTCAAAAAATATAACTTTTCCAAAAAAATAGTGACTTTTTATGGTATCAACTCAGTGATTTAGTCTATCAATAGGTAAGACAAGCATCTCTCTGAATGGACCCCTACAAAAAATATAGCGCGGAGGACTTTATATGGGACGACTCCTTTCGTCAGTGGGTATTTTCTCCAACCCGTGAATCAAATCAGTTCTGGAATCTTTTCAGAGAAGAAAATCCGGAGATGGAGCTACGGATGCAACAAGCCAGAGAGGTCGTTTTGGCGTTAAAAATATACGAGCCTGCTATCCCGGTTCAGGAGATCAATAAATTTATACAACGTACCCTTACCCAAGGCTTACAATACACTCCTTCTGAAAGTAATAACAATCCAGTCTCCCATCCCACTCCCTTTTTCAAACAACTTTGGTTCCGGGCTGCGGCCTCCATTATAATTATTACAGGCCTTGGAGTGTGGTTTTGGAGGACTTCCCCGGGTACTCCTCCTGATATAAAAGCCTACCAAACAGAGAGAACCCAGATGGGTAGCTCATTGGTAGAAAAAATAAACACTTCTGACTCCCCCCTGAGAATAAACTTACAGGAGGGAAGTAAAGTAACCTTACTCCCGGGAAGTCGCCTCAGTTACCAGTCCACGTTTAATCCCGAGGAACGAGAAGTTTATTTATTAGGGGAAGCCTTTTTTGAAATTACGGCCGACCCTAACCGACCATTCCTAGTGTATGCCAACGAACTAGTTACCAAAGTACTGGGAACCAGCTTTTGGGTGAAGGCGCGGGAAGGTTCAACAAAAATAACCGTGGAAGTAAAAACCGGAAGGGTATCGGTGTACACAAAACCCCAATTAGGGAAAGATGGTAGTACCGCGCATCGCGAAATGGAAGGGGTACTACATCTTGGAACTCACTATATACACCACCGGGAAAGTACCATGCATCGCAGAATGGAAGGAGTAGTACTCTATCCTAATCAGAAAATTATCTACGCCCGAAAGGAGATACGGATGATCAAGACATTGGTAGAAAAGCCAGAAATCGTAGCTCCGAAGCCAAAGATGTACCCGTTTATTTTTGAGGATAGTCCGATGAGTCAGGTATTTCGCTCTCTTGAGAAAGCCTACGGTGTTGATATTGTGTATGATGAGAACGTAATGAAGCGCTGCCCGCTAACGGCTACCCTCACTGACCTGACCCTCTATGAAAAGCTGGATGTAATCTGTAAAGCCATAGAAGCCCGGTACGAAATAATCGATGGTAAAATAGTAATACAGGGGAAAGGTTGTAAGAATTAAATAGATGTAAAACCCAAATCTTAACTGCTTTATATAGAAGTACTTATAAAAAAAGGAGCCGACGATGTTCCCGCATCGCCGACTCCGAAAAACCCTCAAACACGTCACATGCCCTTCTATGCCTCTGACAGCACAAAACAGAGGATCCGTTTGCTAATTGAATAAACCCTTAACAAAACAGTCAAAATTATGAAAAAACACCTACAATGTAGTGATACACTTCGGAGGATTATGCGCATTACAGCTACCCAGCTAGTGCTCTCCCTCTTTATTTTAGGAGGAGCTTACGCCGAAGAAAGTACGGCTCAGGGCGTACTAGGACAGAAACTATCCTTGAAAATGGAAGGCGTTGAGGTCAAAAGAGTATTGACCCAATTAGAAAAACAGGTGGATGTACGATTTGTTTTTAGTTCGAAAATTATTCAGTCAAATCGAAGAGTCACAGTTTCAGTTCGAAACGAACCTCTTTCTACGGTACTGGATGGTGTACTGAAACCATTGGGTGTCGATTACGAAGCCTCGTCTGGCAATATTGTGATCTTGAAAAGAGAGAAAATACCTGTCAGTACCATAGAGAACCAAAGTGCCTCGGCCGTTGACCCTAAAAGGATGGTAAACGGTAAGGTGAGCGACGAAAATGGTGAAGGATTGCCGGGGGTGAGTGTAGTAATCAAAGGTACAACCCGCGGTACAACCACCAACACCAATGGACAATTTCAACTGGATGTACCAAATGACAATACTATGCTGGTATTCAGTTTTGTGGGCTACGCTTCAAAAGAAGTAATGGTCGGAAACCAAAGCACACTAAACCTCAGTTTAGAGGTAGAAAATAAGGTACTGAGTGAAGTTGTGGTAGTGGGCTATGGTACACAGCAAAAAGTAAACCTGACCGGCGCGGTTGGAGTAGCGACCGCAGAACGGCTCGAGAACCGTCCCATTGCCAATGCGGGTGAGGGTCTACAAGGAGTAATCCCTAACTTAAATGTGAGCGTCAGGAACGGAGATCCATCTCGAGGAACTTCTTTCAATATCCGGGGGTATGAGTCCATCAACGGCGGCTCTCCACTCATTCTGGTTGACAACGTACCCATGGACATCAACCGGATTAACCCTAACGACATCGAAAGTATCAGTGTGTTGAAAGATGCTTCGGCAGCGGCAGTATACGGAGCACGGGCAGCTTTTGGGGTAGTACTCGTAACTACCAAGAGTGGTAAAGCAGGTAAGATTAGCGTAAACTTTGGCTCGCAGTTTTCAGCAGCTAAGCCAATCTTTAATATGGACGTTGTTACTGATCCCTACCAATTTGTTCAGGCACGGAACATGGCTAATCAGCGCACGTTTGGTAACCCTGCTTACGATGATGATTTTGTAGCTGCTACCCTGCGCTATTCAGAAAACCCTACTACTGCCAATGAATGGGGTGTGGTGAATGGTAGAATGCAATACTATGGCTATAATGATTACCAGAATAGAATTATGACGGACTATGCCCCTACCAACCAGCAGGATCTTTCTGTTTCGGGGGGAAGCGACAAAGCAAAGTTCTTTGTTTCGCTGGGTCGGTTCAGTAAGGATGGATACCTCCGGACAAACAACGAGACGTTCAAGCGTTATAACCTACTCATGAAGGCCGATTTCCAGGTTAATAAATGGCTGAATCTGAATAATAAAATAGTATTCAATTCTCAAAATAGCGATAAGCCACACTTCTACAACTGGGACGTTAATATTAACTCATTGGCTAGGGTAAACCCTGTAATGCCCGTTCAGTTTCCGGATCTACCCTCTTATGTTAACCCGGGCGATCGGGAGCAGTATGCGCAATACATAGGTATGTACTTCGGCGGCACTAACTTCTTTCCTTACCTCGAAAATGGTGGGCGTGAAACCTGGACAAGAAATGATGTATGGCTTACGCAGGGCGCTACGCTTACTCCCCTACCGGGATTAAAAATAACGGGTAACTTCTCCTACAACATTTATAATGACATGTACCAGGATGTACAAAGTAAAATTGATATTCTGGACACCGATCTGCTGGCAAAAAGTCCGATAAGCAATGGCTTCAGCGGAGATGACTGGATCGAAAACCGAAACACTTATAACCAGTATTACGTGCTTAACGCTTTTGCTCAGTATGATTTCCAGAATCTGGGACGGCACCATGTATCAACCATGGTGGGTTTCAACCAGGAGCGCGGTCTCAATCGCAGCGTATACGCACAAGCCCGACAGCTTATTACCCCATTGGTAACCGATCTTAGCGCTACCACCGGTACCCAGCGCACCAACGGCAGCAAGTCACACGTGGCCTTGCGAGGCGCTTTTTATCGCCTGACTTATAATTACGACGACCGGTACTTATTTGAAGCTAATGGCCGTTATGATGGTACTTCCCGCTTTCCGCAAGATAGCCGCTTCGGCTTCTTTCCTTCATTCTCGGCCGGATGGCGTATCAGCAATGAGAAGTTTATGGCTAGTACCAATAACTGGCTCGACAACCTAAAAATCAGAGCTTCGTATGGTACATTGGGCAACCAGCTACTAGGGAACGACTACTACCCTTACGTGGCCTCAATGGGTACCGGGCAGTCACCTTACATGTTTTCCAACGCATTCATTCCTTATGTATCAGCCGCCGGCCTCGTAAGCCCATCGCTCACCTGGGAATCTGTGACTTCTCAGAACCTTGGAATTGATCTTACGATGCTTAGAGGTCGCTTTGATATGTCTTTTGACCTCTACACCCGTGACACTAAGGATATGCTCATGAACGTATCGTACCCGGCTATCCTGGGTACTTCGGCTCCGAAACAAAACGCCGCCGATTTGCGCACCAAGGGTTGGGAATTATCTCTTACATGGCGCGACAAAATCAAAAATGATTGGAGCTACGACGTGACCTTGGCCTTGGCCGATGCGCAGGCTACTATCACCAAGTTTGAGAACCCAAGCGGGGCGCTACCTAGTGGCAACAGATATTACGTAGGTCAGAAACTCGGTGAAATATGGGGCTACGAAACAGTAGGTATCTTCCAGACCCAGGATGCGGTTGATAATGCGCCCGATCAGTCGCGCATTGGCAATAACTGGCGGGCTGGCGACATCCAATACGCCGATCTGAACGGTGATGGCATAATTAGTCCCGGTAAGAATACGCTCGACGATCCCGGCGATCGCAAAATCATCGGAAACAATACGCCCCGACTGAGCTTCGGAATTAACACAAGTCTGGCCTATAAAAACTTCCGCTTGACGGCCTTCTTCCAGGGCATCGGCAAAGCCGACTACCTCCCCGGAAATGGCAACTGGAACTGGTTCTATCCCTTCAACGCCGGACACGTAGAGAAGTACTTTATTACTGACTCCTGGACCCCTGAGAATCCCGACGCTTACTTCCCCGCTGCGCATATTTCTACCAGTGATAAGAAGAACATTCAGGGACAGTCTCGTTTTATGCAACAGGCCGGATACCTCCGGGCCAAGAATATAACGCTAAGCTACACGTTACCCGTTGCTGTCAGCAGTAAAATCGGCATGAGCCGGGCGCAGATATTTGTCTCGGGAATGAACCTCTTTGAGTTCACCAAAATCCGCAAGCCACTGGACCCCGAAACGATCAATACTGCCACGATTGAGTACCCGATGCAACGGATTGGTACGGTGGGAATTAATGTGTCGTTTTAAGCTAATAGCCATTGGCTCCGGCCAAATATTCAATAAATGAACAATTAATAAAAAAGATATGAAAAATAATGTTTTAAAATTCAGCATCGCATTGTTGGTCACCTTTCTGGTGAGCGGCTGCAACGATGAATTTCTGGAAAGATATCCGCTGGATCAAATAACCAACGAGACCTTCTGGAACACCGAGAATGACCTCGCGGTGTACAATAACAGTCTGTATAATCTTATCCGGAATGATATAGATATACCCATTCTACAAGGTCACCACGACGGCTTCGCCAGTCACTACGCCAGCATTTGGTTCCAGGATGAATTTACCGATAACATGGCGCCCCGTCACCCGCGTCATACTCGTTTCCAGCAGGTGAGAGCAGGTAAACACAACGTTGCCTCGGGTGATGAGTGGTTTGGGTATGACGGCTGGAACTTCGTGCGGGCCATAAACGTAGGGATGGCCAACTATGACCGGGCCAGTATTCCGCAAGCTGCCAAAGACAAGTACATTGCCGAAGCCCGTTTGATGCGAGGCTGGTTTTACGGGGAGAAAGTAAGTAAGTTTGGTGATGTACCCTACGTGGAACGCGAATTGAATATTGATTCAGAAGAGCTTTTTGCTACTCGTATGCCCCGCGCCGAAGCAATGAAAAAGGTACTTGCAGACCTGAATTTTGCTTCTACTAAACTTCCAGATAACTGGGGCGATGGTAATGCTCCAGGGCGCCTGAATCGGTGGGCTGCCTTACTGATAAAAGCAAGAATTTGCCTGTTTGAGGGCACCTTTAACAAATACCACGGTGGTAGCGATGCCAATATGTGGCTTGAAGAAGCGGCCAAAGCATCCAAGGAGTTAATCGAAAGTGGGCCATACAGTCTTTATAACACCGGAGATCCCAATAACGACTATAATGCCTACCATCGGGTACTGGACTTGACCGGTAATCCGGAGGTGATTGCCTGGCGAAAATACAAGATTGGGGTATTTACTAACCACGTCCAGTCTTATTTTCCTTACGCGGGTGGAGCTACCAAAAATATGGTAGAAGACTATTTGTGTACTGATGGCCTGCCTATATCCTTATCACCCCTATACAAAGGGGATGAGAAACTAGAAAATGTATTTGAGAATCGTGATCCACGTTTGCGTCAGACAGTACTACATCCTGACGACACCGGTAAATACCGCTACGACCGGGAAGATGGTCGTTCTTACCCCCGGCTGGAAGGTATGCCCGGCGGAGGTGTAAAGTCTACCACGGGCTATCACATCATCAAGCATTACAACGCCAGCGACCTGATTGGAAAAGCATACAATACGGCCGAATCACCCGCCATTATTCTACGCCTTGCCGAAGGTTTACTGATTTATGCAGAAGCCAAGGCAGAACTAGGAACGATTACTCAGGCTGATCTTGACATCTCGATCAATAAGTTGCGCAACCGGGTTAAAATGCCTTTTATGACACTTGGTCAAATTCCGACAGACCCCCGCTATACCAGTGACGGTATTTCTCCTCTGATTGCGGAAATCCGCCGGGAGCGTCGCGTGGAAATGTTCATGGAAGGACTGCGCTATCAGGATTTGCAACGCTGGAAGCAAGGTAAAAAACTTTTGGTCCCCGATATGGGTGTCCGTTGGAGCGCCGATGCCAAAGCTCGCTTTGCTGGTACTACCATGAAGACGTCCATTGATCCCGTATCCGGTAAGGAATACATTGATGTATATAAGGGTACCGACTGGGCCAATCCGGTATTTGACGAAAGTAAGCACTATTTGTGGCCAATCCCACTCAATACTATGGCGCAGAATCCTGCTATCAAGCAAAATCCAGGATGGGAATAACCTAGCCAATTTCAAAAAGTTAATTACATTATAAAGTTTCGATTTGACCTGATTTCAGGGTCAAATCGAAACTTTTTTCATTGCCCACACTTCCATTCTCCACAACGCTCCCCCTCATACTGTACTTCACAATTAAATGTAACCTTACTTAGAAAAAAATAAAATTAAATAATGTACAGGTAGTTGAAAACAAATATCGTCTTTTACTGGAATCTGAAAATATTCTTGGAGTCAACGCTAGTGATATTTAGATGAATTCATTAAGAATTTTCAAGTCTCAAACATCTATTAATCAAACATTTATGGAAAAATAACAGTAGATATCCATACCCATAACAGCTAGGCTGATAAGGGTGCCGTCCAAACTTGGGAATCGGCAATTATGGCGTTAAAGTATCACGAAAAAACGCCTGAGACTAAATTTACAACTCTTACTATTTTTTATGAAAAAAAATCTTACTTTACGATTCAGGGGGAAGTCATTGACCTACTCGCTGGTACTGAGTATTCCCCTTCTTCTTCTGGGAGGCCACATCAATACCCTGGCTTCTGGTATTGTAACTGAAAATGTCACCGTATCACCCAAACGACTAGTATCAGGTATTGTTAATGATGAAACCGGCAACGGCCTGCCAGGTGTAAGTGTGGTAATCAAAGGGTCCACCCGAGGTACTACTACTAACAGTGATGGTAAATTTCAAATTGATATCAACAGTGATAATACTACGTTGGTATTCAGCTTTGTCGGCTACGCCTCCAAAGAAGTTTTAGTCGGCTCCAAGACAACGATTGACGTAAGCCTCAATAGTGAGGATAAAGTACTTAGCGAAGTGGTAGTAGTGGGCTACGGTACCCAGCAGAAGGTCAACCTGACCGGAGCCGTGGGTGTTGCCGACGCCAAGCGCATCGAGAACCGTCCTATAGCCAACACGGGTGAGGGCTTACAGGGTGTTATTCCCAACTTGAACATCACCGTCCGCAATGGCGACCCTTCGCAGTCGCCACAGTTCAACATCCGGGGCTACGAGTCCATCAATGGAGGCGCACCATTGATCCTGGTGGACAACGTGCCGATGGACATCAACCGAATCAACCCCAACGACATCGAAAGTATCAGCGTCCTGAAAGACGCCTCGGCAGCGGCTGTTTACGGCGCACGGGCAGCTTTTGGTGTAGTTCTGGTGACGACAAAGAGCGGCAAGGCGGGAAAAATCCAAGTAAACTTCGGCTCACAGTTTTCGATGTCCAAGCCCATCTTCAACATGGACGTGGTGACTGATCCCTACGAATTCGTTCAGGCTCGCAACGCCGCCAACATCCGCACGAACGGTAACCCGTCCTACGATCCTGACTTCGTAGCTGCCACCAAAAAGTATTCCGAAAACCCAGTCTCCGCCAACGAATGGGGCGTAGTCAACGGGCGGATCCAATACTACGGTTTCAACCGCTATCAGGACAAAATCATGACGGACTATGCCCCAACCAACCAACAGGATTTGTCGGTAGCGGGCGGCAGCGATAAGTCTAAATTCTTCGTTTCGCTCGGTCGTTACAGCAAGGACGGGTACTTACGGATGAACAATGAAACATTCAAGCGGTACAATATGCTGGTGAAAGCGGACTTCCAGATCAACAAGTGGCTAAACCTAGATAATAAAGTAGTTTTCAACTCTCAGAACAGCGATAAGCCCCACTTCTACAACTGGGACGTGAACATCAACTCGCTGGCGCGCGTTAATCCGATTCAGCCGATTCAGTTTCCCGACTTGGAATACTACGTCAATCCGGGCGACCGCGACCAGTATGCACAGTATATCGGCAAGTACTTCGGTGGCACTAACTTCTTCCCCTACTTACAGGACGGCGGAAGACAGACATTTACGAGAAACGATATCTGGCTGACTCAGGGCGCAACGCTCACGCCACTTCCCGGTTTGATGGTCAAGGGAAATTTCTCCTACAACCTCTTTAACGAGATGTACCAGGATGTCCAGAGCAAGATCGAGATCGTAGATACCGACCTGTTAGCCAAAAGCCCCCTCAGTAATGGCTTCAGCGGCGATGACTGGATCGAGAACCGTAATTCTTACAATCAGTATTATGTGATAAACGCCTACGCGCAGTACACGCTGCAAAACACAGGTAAGCACAACCTTACGACGATGGTGGGCTACAACGAGGAAAGCGGTAAAAACAGCTCGGTGTACGCTCAGGCTCGGCAGCTAATTACCCCGCTAGTCACCGATCTGAACGCCACAACGGGCGTACAGCGAACCTTGGGAGGCAAGTCGCACGTGGCCCTGCGCGGTGTGTTTTACCGCATGACTTACAACTACGACGACCGCTACCTGCTGGAAGCAAACGGCCGCTACGATGGTACTTCACGTTTCCCTCAGGACAGCCGTTTTGGTTTCTTCCCCTCATTCTCAGCGGGCTGGCGGATCAACAATGAAAACTTCATGGCGGGCACCAATGGCTGGTTGGATAACCTGAAATTGCGCGCCTCCTATGGTACTTTGGGCAACCAGACCATCCAGAACCGCAGCAACGGCAACCAATTGTACTACCCCTACATTTCGGCCATGGGTACTGGTCAGGCTCCTTTCTTATTCTCGAACACCACTGCTCCGTTTGTTTCGCCTGCGGGCTTGGTTAGCCCTACGCTCACCTGGGAATCGGTTACTTCTCAAAACATTGGCCTAGATGTCACCATGTTGAAGAGTCGCCTGGATTTTTCTTTTGACTTGTATACCCGTGACACCAAGAACATGTTGATGAACGTTGATTATCCTGATATCCTGGGTACTAATGCACCACAGGAAAACGCCGCCGATCTGCGTACAAAAGGATGGGAACTGTCCCTCACCTGGCGCGATAAGTTCAAGACGAACTGGAGCTATGATGTAACACTGGCCCTGGCGGACGCTCAAGCTACCATTACTCGCTTCCAGAACCCTAGCGGTGCCTTGCCAAACCCAGGCCAAGGTATCTTCTACGTGGGGCAGAGACTTGGAGAAATCTGGGGTTACGAGACAGTTGGTATTTTCCAGACCGAGGAGGCTGTTAAAGCAGCGCCGAATCAGTCGCGGTTAGGTAATGGCTGGAAGGCTGGCGACATTCAGTACGCCGACCTGAACGGCGACGGCATCATCAGTCCTGGTAAAAACACGCTGGCCGATCCCGGCGATCGTCGTATTATCGGTAATTCCTCACCCCGTTACACTTTCGGAGTCAACAGCAGTATTGCCTACAAAAATTTACGTTTGACTGCCTTCTTCCAGGGCATCGGACAGGCTGACTACCTGCCGGGTAATGGCAACTGGACCTGGTTCTACCCCTTCAACGCTGGGCACGTCGAAAAGTATTACATAACCGATAGCTGGACGCCCGAAAATCCGAATGCGTACTTCCCCGCTGCCCACATCTCAACCAGCGATAAGAAGAACATTCAGGGACAGACACGCTTCGTGCAAAATGGCGCCTACTTGCGGGCTAAGAACGTCACCCTCAGCTACACGCTTCCGGTGGCGCTCAGCAGAAAGATTGGCATGAGCCGCGCGCAGGTATACGTATCAGGGATGAACCTTTTCGAGCTCACCAAAATACGCAAACCCCTCGATCCGGAAACGATCCAAACGCAGACGATCGAGTACCCTATGCAACGGATTGGTACTGTGGGTATTAATGTATCATTTTAGAAAGGCTAACGGCTTTATATAGCGCATTCCATTTATTGAACTTACAATAAAAAAGATATGAAAAACAAAATTCTAAAATTTAGCCTTGTGTTGGGAGCCACGTTTCTGGCGAGCGGTTGCAATGATGATTTGCTGGAAAAGTACCCCCTGGACCAAATCACCAACGAAACTTTCTGGAATACAGAAAACGATCTGGCGGTATACAACACCACACTTTATAACCTGGTACGGAATGACGTAGCGGTACCCATAATGATGGGACATAGCGACGGCTTCAATAGCCACTTCGGCGGCATTTGGCAACAGGACGAACTATCTGACAATATGGGTCCGCGTGAAGCGCGCCACATTTTCTTTCAGCAGATACGGGCTGGTAAACACAATACGCCTTCTAATCCCGATTGGTTTGGCTATCAGGGCTGGAACTTCGTGCGAGCTATTAACGTAGGATTAGCTAATTACGACAAGGCGGCTATTCCACAGGCAACCAAAGACAGGTACATCGCCGAAGCCCGGCTTTTCCGGGGTTGGTTCTACGCCGAGAAGGTTGCGAAGTATGGCGACGTGCCCTACGTGGAACGAGAACTGAGCGTGGAATCTGAGGAACTTTACGCCACCCGTACCCCCCGTAAAGAAGCCATGCAGAAAGTGCTTGCCGACCTAGACTTTGCCGTCGAAAAACTACCCGCTAACTGGGGTGATGGTAATGCACCGGGCCGCCTTAACCGATGGGCTGCCCTACTTGTAAAGGCCCGGGTATGCCTCTACGAAGGTACTTTCAACAAATACCACGGCGCGGGCGATTCTAAAATATGGCTGGAAGAAGCTGCAAAAGCTGCCAAAGAGTTGATGGATAAAGGCCCTTACCGGCTTTATAATACGGGCAGACCAGATTCTGACTACAACGCCTACCACCGGGTACTGGATCTGACCGGAAACCCCGAAGTAATCTCTTGGCGTAAATACAAAACCGGCGTAATCAATAACAATGTGCAGGGATACTTCTCCTACACCGGAGGTGCTTCTAAGAGCTTCGTTGAAGACTATTTATGCACCGATGGATTACCTATTACGCTTTCTCCACTCTACAAGGGAGATGAGAAATTCGAGGATCTTTTTGAAAACCGCGACCCCCGACTTCGTCAGACTGTGCTACATCCGGCTGATACGAAAAAGTACAACTACCACCTTGGTGACGGGCGGACATACCCTCGCCTGCTGGGCGTGCCAGGAGGCGGCTACCAAACAACTACTGGCTACCACATCATCAAGAACTACAACGCTGATGACATGATTGGTAAAGCCTTTAACACTGGAGAATCGCCCGCCATTACACTTCGCTTCGCCGAGGCTCTCCTTACCTACGCCGAAGCCGTTGCCGAACTGGGGACAATTACCCAAAACGACCTGGACGTTTCCATAAACAAACTACGTGAACGGGTCAAGATGCCGTACATGGTAATCGGCAATATTCCGGTGGATCCCCGCTACACCAAGGACGGTATTTCACCTCTTATTGCCGAAATCCGCCGCGAGCGCCGAATCGAATTATTTATGGAGGGTCATCGGTACAATGATCTGAAACGCTGGAAACAAGGCAAAAAGCTGGAAATACCGACTATGGGAATCCGCTGGAGCGCCGATGCACAGGCCCGCTTCAAGGGTACAAACATGAAAACCTCCATAGACCCCGTATCTGGTAAGGAGTACATCGACGTATACAAAGGCACCGACTGGGCAAATCCGGTATTCGACGAAAGTAAGCACTACCTCTGGCCGATTCCTCTCAACTCGCTGGCCCAGAATCCCGCCATCAAGCAGAACCCGGGCTGGGAATAGTTAAATTGCGCGTGAGTTGTGAATGAGTGAACAGAAATTTCTACCATTTTATCAATCATAATTTACTACTATAAAAAGAAAGCTACCCGAAGCGCTTTTTTAATGCTCTTCGGGTAGCTTTCTTTTTATACAAAACATTCCTGAGCCTATGAAAATAACGATCAGCCACCGGCTATTAGCCATCGGCTTTCTTTTGTTTTTACCAGTCCTTATCAATTTTACCTTTGCCCAAGCCGTACCAAACCCTCCTTCTGATCATCCCCGAATCCTGCTGATGAAAGGGGAAGAAAAGAAAATTCAAAAAACCATCCAATCCGACCCTGCCTGGCGGAAGATACACGAGGCTATTTTGGCCGAGTCAGATAACATCATCAATCTGCCACCCGTGGAGCGCATTCAGATCGGACGGCGCCTGTTAGATAAATCGCGGGAAGCACTGAGGAGAATCTTTCACCTCGCCTATGCGTATCGACTGACGAATGACAAAAAGTACGCCCAACGAACCGAAAAGGAGATGCTAGCCATTGCCGCATTCGGCGACTGGAATCCTACCCACTACCTCGACGTGGGCGAAATGACCATGGCAATGGCCATTGGCTACGATTGGGTGTATCCTGAACTCTCCGAAACGTCGAGGAAGACTATCAGTCAAGCCATTATTGAGAAAGGGTTGAGAACCTCGCTGGAAGAACGCTACAATAACTTCGTACGAGTTTCCAACAACTGGAATCAGGTGTGTAATGCCGGAATCACGTTTGGTGCATTGGCGGTATTCGAAGACGAGCCCGATCTGGCCAAACAGCTTTTCAAACGCGCGATTAATTCCATCAAACTACCCATGGAAGACTACGCCCCCGACGGTGCCTATCCCGAAGGGTACGGCTACTGGAATTATGGTACTACCTTCAATGTCCTGTTTTTAAGTGCCATGGAAAAAGCCTTTGGTAGCGATTACAATTTGTCCAAAAGGCCCGGTTTTATGGATACCCCCGCCTACCTCGAATTCATGACCGGCCCCACTGGTTTGGCCTTCAATTACAGCGACTCGGGACAGGGAGGAAGTCTGAGCCCTGCGATGTTCTGGTTTGCGCAAAAAAGCAACAACCCTTCCTTATTATGGGTCGAAAAAGACTATCTGAAACAGGATGACGTATCGCGTTTTGCCCGAAACCGCGTCTTGCCCGCCCTCATGATCTGGGGTATTGGCATCCCGTTGGATAAAGTCACCCCGCCCACCAAAAAACTGTGGGTTGGGCAGGGCAAAAGTCCGGTGGCCCTCATGCGTAGTTCCTGGACCGACCCCAATGCCGTCTATGTAGGTTTTAAGACCGGTTCACCCGCTGTCAACCACGCGCACATGGATGTAGGCTCTTTTGTTATGGAAGCCGACGGAGTTCGCTGGGCGTTAGATCTAGGTGCTCAGGATTATAATTCACTGGAATCAATCGGGATGAGCATTTGGGGGAAAGAGCAGGATGCCGAACGCTGGACCGTGAAACGGTATAATAACTTCATCCACAATACGCTCACCGTAAATGATCAGTACCAGATAGTTAAGGGCTACGCAAAAATCGATAATTCGGGAGAAAGCAAGGAGCTTAAATTCGCCGTATCCGACCTATCTGAACTCTACGAAGGACAGCTTGCTACTGCCCGCCGGGGAATCGGCATCGTCAATGATGCGTATGTGGTAGTACGTGATGAGGTAAAAGCACCCAACCAAGCCGCAAAAGTCCGCTGGGTGATGCTGGCTCCCGAGGGTGTAATAACAAATGGCACTAATGCGGCTGTGCTGACCAAAGACAGTAAAAAGTTGGAACTACGGGTAGACTCTCCCGCTGGTGTAAAGCTGCAAACGTGGAGTACTGCCCCTACCACCGGCTACGATGTACCCAACGAAGGCACCGTACTGGTAGGTTTTGAGTACGAAGTGCCCGCCGGAGCTTCCCAAACCTTACAAGTATCACTTATACCCGAATCCGTAAAATCTATTTCTTCATCCATGAACAGACCTCTGTCGCAGTGGGGTAAAAAGTAAGAGTGTGTTCCATAGGGTATACCTTAATTATGAAAATATGAATAAAATAGTACTTTTTCTGATTCTCTTGGGCGGGTCAGAACTCTACGCCCAAGTCACGCCCCGCAACATCCTGGCGCAGAAATATTCCTTGCAGCAGGTACAGCAGGCACTACTACCCAAGAACCTGTATCACCCTTACCCTACTACCCCCACCGAATGGAAAAAGGTGGTTCCGGATTCTGTTCTCATTGCCGTTGTAAAGGCCGGTGAAGCAGCATTAGCCACTGATTTCCAATCGATATCAGCTACCGTTTCGCTGGATTTCGTCCGAAGTGGCGACCGCGATAGGCACCGGAATGTTTCCTACAATAAGCGCTACGCATTAACCGACCTCCTGCTAGCCGAAAGCGTAGAAAGTAAGGGCCGCTTTATGGAAGCTATCCTGAATGGTGTATGGTCTATCTGTGAAGAGAGCTTTTGGGGGGTACCCGCCCATATCAGGGAAACGGGCCTGCCCGATGTCGAAAATCCAGTGGTAGAGCTGTTCAGTGCCGAGACGGCCGCCCTCATGGGATTAGCCGACTACTTTGTGGGTGATAAGCTCGACGCCATTAACCCGTTGGTGCGCAAGCGGATGCACTACGAAACTAACCGGAGGATTTTTGAACCAATGCTCACTAATTCTGGACAGTACAGTTGGATGAGCAAAACCCGAGCGGTCAACAACTGGAATCCCTGGATCATGTCCAACTGGATGTCTGCCACCCTGATGCTGGAAAGAGACGAGGCTCGTCGGGCTAGGATGGTTCATGAATCCATGTTGGGGCTGGATCTGTACCTCAACGGTCTGGGAGAAGATGGCGGCTGCGACGAAGGGCCAAGCTACTGGACCGCCGCCGGGGCTAGCGTATACGACTGCCTGGAAATACTGGGCAATGCCTCCCGGCAAAAAATACAAATCTATGATTTGCCCCTAATCCAAAAGATGGCATCCTACTTTTATAAGGTTCACATCGAAGGCCATTACTTCGTCAATTTTTCGGACGCTGACCCCAAGCTTCGTCCCGATGGACTGTTGCTATATCGTTTTGGCAAGGCTATCAACGACCCGCAGATGGTGAGCATGGGCCAATGGGCTTTCCGTAAATTTCCCGAAAAAACCCTCGAACTAAATGGCCACCACCGGCCCCGCAGCATCGAAAACCTACTAACCCTACAACAAATAAACGCTTCGGCTCCGGCGTATATTCCCGTCAGTGATGCCTGGATATCCGACATTCAGGTGATGACGGCCCGCGCAGACAACGGATTTTTTCTGGCTACCCACGGTGGGCACAATGCCGAAAGTCATAATCACAACGACGTCGGTGATTTTCTGCTGTACGCCAACGGAGAACCCATTATTATCGACGCCGGACGTGGCAACTACACCGCCCGTACCTTTTCGCCTCAGCGGTATGAGCTGTGGTTTACGCAGTCGCAACACCACAACCTACCCATCATCAATGGCATGGGCCAGCATGCCGGACGCCAATACGAGGCGACTGACGTAAACAGTTCAATCTCTGAAAAGCAGGCTGCCCTGAGCATGAATATCGCAAAGGCGTATCCAACCGAAGCAGGAATCACCAACTGGAACCGGAAGGTAGCTCTCAACCGACAGAAAAACCGATTAGAAATCACGGATGCTTATACTCTCAACCAGAAACCAACCTCCATTCGACAGGTATTTATGACCATTTGCGAGGTAGATACCAGCGCATCGGGCACCATAGTACTTACCACCCCGACCCAAAAGGCGTATGTGCTGCGCTATGATCCCAAACAATGGAGCGTTGCTACCGAGTACCCCTCCACCGAAGGAATGGAGTACAGCAGTTTCAAAACCAAGTGGGATAGCCACCCGGTACAGCGGATACTACTCACTAATAAATCTTTAAAAACAAAAGATCAGTTTATGTTTACCGTAGAAAATAAATAGGCACGGACCCATTTGGCCGTCCCTATTAAATCCTGAATCTAATTTTAAAACCCGTTATTCCTAACCCAATCATGAAAAAATTAGCTCTACTGACCTTACTATTGATTACCTGTATTTGGGTACAAGCGCAAGTTGTACCCCGAAATATTTTAATCCATAAGTACACCCAACCACAGATACAACAAGCCTTGGTTGCCTACGGACAGTACAAACCCTACCCTACCACCGCAGCGCAGTGGAAAGCCGCCGTACCCGAGTCAGTGCTCCTGGCGTTGGTGCAGGCCGGTGAAAAGCATCTCGATTATACCTTTGAACCTATTTCGGCTACGATTTCTCTCGATTTCGTGCGTTCCGGCGACCGGGAGCGGCACAGTGGTATTTCTTTTGAAAAGCGTAATGTTCTGATGCAACTGCTTTTGGCGGAAAGTGTGGAAGACAAAGGCCGCTTTACGGAGGCTATTCTGAATGGCGTGTGGTCGATCTGCGAGGAAAGCTACTGGGGAGTTCCGGCGCACATCCGGGGCACCGGTATCCCCGACGTAGAAAATCCGGTGGTAGATCTCTTCACCGCCGAAACTGCCGCCCTACTAGGCATGGCGGACTACTTTATCGGGGCTAAAATGGATGCTATAAACCCTCTTTTTCGCAAGCGCATTTACCACGAAACCAACGTACGTTTTTTTGAACCCATGCTTACCCGGGGCGACAGCTACGGCTGGATGAGCAAAACGCAACAAGTCAATAATTGGAATCCCTGGATCATGTCTAACTGGATATCTGCCACCTTAATGGTGGAAAAAGATCAAAACCGTCGTACCGAAATGGTGTACAAAGCCATGGACGGTATGGACCGCTACCTGAATAGCCTAGGCGATGATGGCGGCTGCGACGAAGGGCCAAGCTACTGGACCGCCGCCGGAGCCAGTGTCTACGACTGTCTAGAAATGTTGGCCGCGGCTACAAATAATAAAGTCGATATCTACGACCATCCGCTGATTCAAAACATGGGGTCTTACTTTTATAAAGTACACATTGATGGTAACTATTTCGTGAATTTTGCCGATGCTGACCCAACCCTCAAACCCGATGGACTTCTGCTCTATAGATTTGGAAATGCTATGCATGATCAACGTATGGTAGATATGGGCCGCTGGGCTGTGGGTCGTTTTCCTGACCGTAGTACCACCGTTACAGGCTTTCACCACTTCCGTTCGATCGATAATTTGTTGACCATAAATAAAATAGGAAAGACGTTACCGTCTTACGAGAGGGTGCAGGATGCCTGGCTATCGGATATTCAGGTACTGACGGCCCGGGATGCTGATACTGATTTCTTCCTTGCTACCCACGGCGGACACAATGCCGAGAGCCACAACCATAACGACGTTGGGGATTTTATACTGTACTCCAAAGGAGAACCAGTGATCATTGATGCCGGCCGCGGCAACTACACCGCCCGCACCTTTTCGGCTCAGCGCTATGAGTTGTGGTTCACGCAGTCGAACTACCACAATCTACCCATCATTAATGGTGTAGGGCAGAAAGCCGGGCGGAAGTACCAGGCCACTGAGGCCAGTAGCACCATCAACGACAAAGAAGCCGCTCTGACCATGAATATTGCCCAAGCCTACCCTGCCGAGGCCGGAGTAACCAGCTGGAAACGAATTGTTACCCTGAACCGGGCCAAAAATCAGGTGGAAATACTGGATGACTATACTATGCAGCAGAAGCCGTCCTCGTTGCAGGAAGTTTTCATGACCATCGCCGACGTGGATATTTCTACGCCCGGCCAAGTGAAACTGACCACTCCCGACAAACAATCATTTGTATTGAAGTATGATGCAAAAAAGTGGAGTGCTTCCAGCGATTTCCCTTCCACCGAGGGAATGGAGTACCGAAGCTTCAAAACCAAGTGGGATGGCCATCAAGTCCAACGAATCCTTCTAACAAATAAGGATCTTTCACAGAAAGGCAAGCACAGCTTTGTAATTGGAAAAAATTAGGTTTCAACTACCTCTCCTGACAGGTTTCAAAAACCTGTCAGGAGAGGTATTCAATTCCCTTTCGTCACCTTTTTCAATAATTCGAAAAAGCCCTTTTTCCGGTCGCTATTGATGCCCCAGTCCGTGGGGACACTCTGGTACCCTTCTTCAAAACTCTCGTCCTTCAATCGGTAATCAAAGTAACCCCAAGAAGCGTGTGCTTTCGTGGCCGCGATGAAATTATTGTAGGGTTTCTCAAAATCAAAATGGTCGTCTTCGTTGAACACAATGGGCTGACCGGCGTAGCTTTCTTTCGCCTTGATTGTCTTCACCATCTGTTCTATGCGGGCAGGATCTTTAACACCATTGCCGTGCACCAATACAAAATCATTTACTTCCAATACGTTATCTACCGGAATAAAACCTCCCCCAAAACTAGTCGAAACCAGCAATCGGCGGCCGTTTAGATTCATGGATTTAACCAGACTAATGAGTTCATGAATCCGGTTTTCTTTCAGGATTTCGTGGTCGTAGGCACGGATATTACTTTCGTTGTTTACTTCCACCAGCAGGTTCCGGTGGTTCCTATCCAACAACCATTGGGTTGCATTTTTTACCGCATTCACCACGGCTGCCTCGTCTTTCAAGCGCTCGTCCTGCCCAAAATAAAAATAGCCCAGAATGACCACCATGCCTAGCTCGTCGGCTTTATCCAGAATCTTCTCCAACCGTTTCATGTAAGCTTCATCCAGCGACCCATCGGATTTGAAGGCCGTATTGATCCAGGGCTGATCTTTGGAATACCCTTGCGGGCTCCCACCCTGCAAGTTGAGGGTAAAGGCAAGCAACCCGTACTTTTTCCATTGGGGCATGGCCTTAATAAATTCATTGGTATTACGATCGGCATCCCACTTGCCCGTATCAGCGTACTTCCACATGTCACGGGTTTCGGGGTTCAGATCGTCGTAAATACCCTGAACCATGCGGGAATTGGGTAATAACCCTTCCAAACGCATTCCGTTATAGATTTTCCCTTGGAGGGTAACTTTGTTGTTTATATAAAAGTCTTCTCCCTGAATAGACACTTCGGTTTTTCGCTTTTGTGCCTGCACCGTAGTACTTATCAGCAGCAATACGACGATTAATTTCTTCATGTAGTATGGTAGTTAACAGGTTTTACTCTAAAAAAGAAAAAGTAGCCTTCCTTTACTTGACTATCTCTCATTTTTTAGTGAGTGCGTTTACTACCTCAAATAATGCCTGATCATTTCCAACGTTTCCGGGAAACACCACGTACGGAAATCCATCAAGGCGGCTATCCTTACCCGGCTCCCATACCGAGACCCCCGCAATCAACTGACCCTTTACCATGGCCGACCTGATATCTAGCCCCTTGGTTGCAATATCACTGGAAGTAATACCCCCCTTAGCCACCACAAAAGCAGGGGTACTACTGATAGCGCTAACAATTTCTACGAGCAAGTCGGAGTACCGCTGCCCTATCCGGATATTTTCTTCGCGGGAATTTCCCGTTTGCACGTCACGCTCAGTATAGAGAAGTACCGTTTCACCAGCCAATAATTGGTTTTCAATCTTTTGGCTCAATGCTGGTAAATCTATCGGAACTTCATTACTAACTTTGAAAGCGGGTAGCGGCAAATGCTCCATGAGGTAAGCAACCTGGCGCGTTGAGAGAGGAACGTAAGAACCTACAACCACCAAGCCTCCGTTGGTACAGGACGGATCCAGTAAAGTTCTGGCCTCTAAAAGCGGCGCTGATTCAAGGTTGCCGAGTGTTTTGACAATCGAAGCCGCTGAACGTACCAAGACTTCACGACCCGTTTCGAAAACTGCCATAATCAACTCGGAAAGCTTTGTCAGATCTTCGTAGTTATCTGCATCAGCCACCACTACTTTGCAATCCGAACCATCTACCTCCGTTGCTAATTCCTGTATCGAACCCAGCAAATCAGTTTTACTTACCCGTCGAATCTGGTCGGGACGAAGGCTTCCTTCTGATTTTTCAAGTACCCATCCGGTCAGGTCAGAATGCCTATACCCAAATACGGGGTCCTTAGCAAAGGGCGTATCGGCTACCGGGATATTTACACCATCTTGCCTCAGGTAATGAATACCATCAATGGTGAGGCGCCCGCCTTCAATAAACGCCGGTACCACAAATACCAAAGGATTCTGGTAGCCATACCCACGTCCAAGCGCATCAACCTCCGACGGGAAATGCCCCCGAAGCGTGGAGTCAGAACGGCTGATTAAAAGAATTTTTCGGTCGTACTGTTGTCCCAACTCTTTTAAAATACCCCCAATTTCTTCATTCAGACTAACGGCTACTTCTTCCGAAAACGCCCTGGAATTAGTCAGAATGTAAAAAAGTGGATAATCGGCCCGAAACATGTGATCTAAAGTGGACTTTTCCCAAGTAGTAACGACGGGGATATTGTGCACGGTCTGCGTGCCGGTAGGATCATCATCCAAAACAACGATTACCGTATTTCCTGAAAAATTATTCATTCGTTATGATTCCAATCAATTGATGCCAAATAAAGTACCCCCTTAGTAACCTGCGAATTTAGAGGCTGTTTTAAATAAATCGACATAAAGCTCAATTATCCACTATTCCGGGCTACGTTGATTTGCCCAAAAAATGAGTGTAACCTCCATTCGTACGATCAAAATCCCTACTTTTAGACAAGTGACTGGCCATTATTTCTAATGTATCTATTTACAGACGTGTCTGGTCATCCTAGTCAATCGTATCCTTACATTTAAGAGCAGCACATCTTCTAAAGGAGCAACAAAGACAATTAAAAAACTAATGCGACTACTAAAAAAAATATTTGCCTGGCTACTAGCGCTTACCATTCTGATCGTAACAGGTAGTGCTCTATTTCTGTACACGGCCCCGCAGTTTGGCGCTGGTTCCGAGGGCAAACGATTAGCGCGGGTTGAGGCTTCACCGCACTACGAAAATGGGACCTTTGTCAACGCTATTTATACTTCTATGGACATGAGTATGGCCTCTGTTGTCAAAACCCTGGAAGAATTCATGACGGCCAAGAATACCCGGCCGACCCGGCCACTACCTACCGATTTTGTGACAGATAAAACCCCCATTTCCGATAGTCTGGCCTATATTACCTGGTTCGGTCATTCGGCAGCCTTGCTCGAAATGGAGGGTAAACGAATCTTACTGGATCCGATGTTTGGCCCGACTGCCTCCCCTGTTTCCTTTTTTGGTAAGCGATTTGATTACACTTCGCCCATTGATATGGATCAATTTACCAATATTGATGCCCTGGTTATTTCCCACGATCACTACGACCATCTGGACTATGGCTCCGTTCTAAAACTAAACCCCGAAGTCAAGCACTTCTTTGTACCGCTGGGAGTTGGAGCTCACCTCGAACGCTGGGGAGTGGATAGCGCCAAAATCACGGAGCTTGACTGGTGGGAGTCAGCGGAGGTAGACGGAATTACTTACACCGCTGCCCCCGCCCGCCACTTTTCGGGTCGGGGCATTTCCGATCGTAACAAAACACTCTGGGCTTCCTGGATGGTGAAGGGAAAGCATACTAACATTTATTTCAGCGGAGACAGTGGCTATGGCCCCCATTTCAAGGAAATTGGTCAACGGTTTGGGCCCTTTAACCTGGCCATGATGGAGTGCGGACAGTACAACGAAAAATGGAAAGCCATCCACATGATGCCCGAACAAACGATGCAGGCATTTCTAGACGTACAAGGAGAAGTACTGATGCCTATTCACTGGGGCGCGTTCGATCTCTCCGTCCACCCCTGGACCGAGAGCGTGGAGCGACTTAACCGAGCCAATAGCACCTCCGCGTTTATCGCCACTCCAGCCATTGGTACTCGTTATCCCGTTGACGCTCATCCTCCAACCACTGCTTGGTGGGAGCCACTTTTACTTCCCTAAAAACCTTTGTCTATGTAGGTATAAAATGTCAATTCTACACTTTATAGTTGAATATACCTTACCGTCAATAGTAAACGTTTGGGGTATAAGTAATTATAAACAAACCACTAACGACCAAGAATGAACAGGAGAGATGCACTAAACCGGGTTGTCTTGCTGATGGGAGGCGTCCTATCCGGTCCGACCCTGATGGCCATGAAGCAATGGGACAACCCCGGCGCTTTCGTTCCGGGCTCCGTTGGGCTAACCGAAAGCCAAAAATCTGTGGTGGCACAGGTCGCCGAGATGATTCTACCGCGTACCGATACGCCCGGCGCCAAAGATGCGGGGGTACCCGACTTCATTGAAATGATGCTCAATGACTGCTACGCCCAACCCGAGCATACCAGTTTTAAGAAAGGCGTGGATCAGCTACTAGAAGCTGGATTTCTCAACCAATCCGAACAGCAACGCACCGTAACACTAAAAGGAGTGGAACAGCAAACTAAATCATTGATGCAGGCATTCAATGTCAGGCAATCCAAAATGGGTGATAATGAGGATAAACTACTGATGGATAATCAAAATCAGGGTCTCCCCTTCTGGCGACTCATGAAGGAATTAACCTTGCTCGGATACTACACCTCGGAGGTGGGCTTAAACGCTTCCTACCAGTACGTGCCGGTTCCCGGAAAGTTCGAAAACATAAAATTAAAACCTAACCAAAAGGTATTTGCCTACTGACAACGATGTATCTCAATCTAAAAAGCAAACAGGAAAACAGCTTCGATGCCATCGTTGTTGGATCGGGCATGACGGGTGGTATTGCGGCCAAGGAGCTCACCGAAAAAGGGCTTACGGTTCTCATGATCGAGCGGGGTCGGGAAGTAAAGCACATTGAAGGTTACGAAACGGCCATGAATACTCCCTGGGAACTTCAACACCGCGATAAAGCCACCATCAACTCCCTGGAAGAACATTGGGCCAACAATCGATTCAATTCAATGGCCAACGACGAGAAGATGATGTTTATGACCAATGATAAGCAAAATCCTTACGTTGAAAAGCGTCCGTTTGACTGGATTCGCGCTTACCATACGGGTGGTAAGTCTATGCATTGGGGACGGCAGTCGTACCGTTGGAATGAGCAGGACTTCGAGGCCAATGCCAAAGATGGTATCGGGGTAGATTGGCCCATACGCTATAAAGAATTGGTACCTTGGTATGAGTACATTGAGAAATTTGTGGGCGTGAGCGGACAAAAGGAAAACTGGTCAGTGCTTCCTGATAGTAATTTCCTACCCGCTATGCCCATGACTCCCCCTGAGCTGTACTTCCGTAAAAAAATGAAGGAAAAGCTCAACCGCCCCGTCACGATTGGACGCATCGCCAACCTGACCAAGGCTCAACCCTGGCATACCGAACTGGGGCGGGCTTCCTGCCAGTACCGCAACAAATGTAGTCGGGGCTGCCCTTACGGCGGATATTACAGTTCGCTATCCGGGGCTATTCCGGCGGCGGCCCGTACCAACCGTCTCACGATGGTACATAATGGTATTGTGTCAGAAATCATGTACGATGCCGAAACCCAAAAAGCCAAAGGCGTGCGGGTGATTGATCAGAACACCAAAGAAACCACCGAGTACTTTGCCAAAATTATTTTTCTGAACGCTGGTTCAATGAACACGGCCGCCCTACTGCTGAATTCGAAGTCGT
>JBDNFP010000444.1:0-9963 GCA_041689775.1 Spirosomataceae bacterium | reverse complement strand
TTTTATTCGTTTCTCTCCCTTGATGGTTTTCTGTTTTAAAAGTAGCTTTTTAAGCTCCAAAGATGATTCTCTAATCTCCAATTCTGCTTTCTTTCCCATGACTAAATATATAAAATATATACGGCATTATAAAACTAAATTAGTATGATACGTTTTATAATTCGACACCACCAAATTAGGGGTTTGCTACCAGTTCACTGTATTACCTTAATCCAATCTTTGAACCTACATTAAGTACCAGTAACCAAGGTACAATGCATTGATTACTCATAAGGTTCGGGCCGTTTGGGCATGAGAAGCGATCGGTCTTTCTACTATATTTTATTCAAAAAGCTACGTCTTCACATATAGCGTCTTCCGTCATTTTTGGCTAATTGAGCAAAAGCATAATTGATTGGTCAATTACTCAATATTCTAAGTTATTACACTATATTTGGATTTAATAAGAAAATTAAAGGCCTGTAAATGGTTCTCCTGCCAAATAGTGTAAACAGCATAATTTCCCTCATTAATGACCAAACTACTGCTTTTTTCTGTGACCATTTTAGCCCTTTTGGGGAGTTCTTCGGAAAATGCTTCTACAAGTAGTGTAAATAGGTTTGGGCCGACGAGTTTGAGTACACTGATGTACCCAATTCTATCGAGTGGACCTGTAACGTGGCTGACGGCTGTCCGGAACTACGCGGATGGGGGAATACTGAACTTCACTACCATATCAAAAAACGTCCCGAGAAGCCTACGGTGGAAACTGGGGTGGTGCCCAAGAGTTGGAAGCAGACAAGCTACCTCAGAAGACGAAGGTGGATTGCGTACGAGTTTACAAAAAGTAAATTCATAAAGTTAAACAGATGAAAAACAAAAGTTACGTAATCATGATGACCGCGCTCATTGTAGCGCTGGGTGGATTGTTAATGGGTTTTGATGCCTCGGTAATCTCCGGGGTAGTCAAGTTTATCGAACCCGAGTTTAATCTTACAAAATTAGAATTAGGATGGTCGGTGGCCTCACTTACCCTCACGGCTACTTTGGCCATGATGTTTGCCGGCCCGCTGAGTGATGCCTACGGTCGCAGAACAGTACTTCGCTACGCGGCGGTGCTGTACGCAATCTCAGCGGTTGCTTCGGCTATTGCCCCTACCTTTCTTTTTCTGGTAATCGCCCGGATGATCGGTGGCCTCGGGGTAGGTGCTTCTCTGATCTTAGCTCCGATGTATATTGCCGAAATTTCGCCTCCTGCCTTACGTGGCCGGATGGTATCTTTCAATCAACTGAATATTGTTATCGGTATTTCGCTGGCCTTCTTTACCAACTATATGATTCTCCAACTGGGGAAGTCGGATGCGGCATGGGCTCTGAATCTCAAATTTGATGAATATAACTGGCGCTGGATGCTGGGGTTAGAAACTCTACCCGCCGTACTCTATTTTGTCGGACTTTTCATGGTACCTCGTAGTCCTCGTTGGCTGATCATGAAAGGTCGTTTTGACGAAGCGCAGGTTGTTATGACAAGGTTCACGAATGTTGAGGACGCCCAAAGGGATATTGATGCTATCAAAGCAAGTATTGCTCAGGAGGAAAATAAAGAGGAAGCCAAAGTGGCTGATTTATTTAAGCCTAACATGAAGCTGGTTATTACCATTGGAGTAGTAGTAGGGGTGTTGCAACAGATTACGGGTATCAACTCAGTATTCTTCTACGCTCCCATGATTTTCGAGCAGTCGGGTATTGGTACCGACGCCTCCTTCATTCAGGCAATTCTGGTAGGTCTTACCAACCTCGTCTTTACCATTTTGGCGATTCTCTTTATCGACCGACTTGGCCGTAAACCACTGTTGAGTTTTGGCGTAGCGGGTATTGCCATTTGTATGTTCTTGCTGGCTTATGGATTCAACTCGGCCGCCTATACGCTGACTCCCGAAACGATGGCTATGCTGCCTGAGCAGGTAGATCAGCTCAAACTGGCACCTCTTTCGGGACAGATTTATGGCAGTGATGTAGATTACAAGCGAGCCCTGACGGAAGTACTGGGAGAAGCCGCCGTGGCTACCTACGAGTCCAACCTGATTACAGCCGCGATCAAGATGAACCCCACCTTGATTCTTATTGCGATTATTGGCTTTGTGGCCTCCTTCGCAATCTCCATCGGGCCGGTTATGTGGGTACTGTTTTCTGAACTATTTCCGAACAAAATTAGGGGTATTGCTATCTCCTTTGTGGGATTGATCAACTCGGCGGTTAGCTTTCTGGTGCAGTGGATATTTCCGTGGGAGCTGGCTACCTTGGGTAGTGCGGGTACCTTCCTAGTCTACGGTTTATTCGCCGCCGCGGGTCTCATATTCATCGTCAAAGTAATACCAGAAACGAAAGGGAAATCACTGGAAGAGCTGGAAGCTCAATTGGTAAAAGGCTAAGCTAAGCTTCGAACATCATTACAACACAAAAAGAAATATCATGAATAAAATAAGCATACTAAGTTTGAGTGTAATCGGAGTACTACTGATCGGGTGCCGGTCATCCTCCGATCAGAGTAAGGATTCAACTGTGGAAGAAACAAGTGTGGTACTTCAAGCCGAGGATTTTAACGGATCTTCGGTGGCGGGCCTCCAAAAAAAGGGCGAAACGGCCGAGATCGGCGCGGATCAATGGCTCAGCTATGACCTTACCGTTCTGACTTTGGGACGATATAAAGTGGAAGTTATGGGGGTGGGTAGTGATAGCGCTACGCTGTGGATCGAGGATTACTACGATAACAAAGACGAACGTACCTACGACATCACCGGAAAAATGATGTTTGAGGCGGGCGATGGGGCGGCAATGCAAACTATTTCCAAAGATGGATCACCCCTTAATGTCGGAGTCCATAAAGTAAAAATCCACGCCTCCAAAGCTCCGGTGAAGGTAGACTGGGTAAAGTTTACGCTCATGAAAGAGCCCACCGCTACGCCCGTCAAGTTCGAACAGAAAATGGATGGTAAAGAATGGTCGTTGGTATGGTCGGATGAGTTTGAAGGTACGGGCCTACCCGATACTACCAAATGGGCTTACAACATTGGAAACTGGGGCTGGGGCAACAACGAACCGCAGTACTACACCGAACTTCGCACCGAAAATGCCCGTCAGGAAAACGGAACGCTGATTATTGAAGCTCTCAAAAACGATATGGGGCAACCCTGGACGTCAGCCCGTCTGACCACGCAAGGCAAGGAGTCGTTTCTCTACGGCAAAATAGAGTACCGCGCCAAGGTCCCCGTTGGGCGAGGTACGTGGTCGGCTGGCTGGATGCTGGGTGATGAATATAAGGACGAGATTTCGTGGCCCTACTGTGGCGAGATCGACGTACTCGAATGTGTAGGCTACGAAATAAACGACACAACTGGTACCGGACTCAACCATGCTACCTGCCATACCCGGGCCTACTACTTTAAGCAGAATAATCAGATTGGTAGTGAAATCAAGGTTGATAATATGAACAGCGAGTTTCATACCTACGCCATCGAATGGTACCCGGACCGCATTGAAGGCTACCTGGATGGTAAGAAGTACTACACCTACGATAAAAACAAAAATGAACGGGAGTGGCCTTTCTTCAAGCCCCAGAATATCATTGTGAACCTGGCCGTAGGTGGTGGTTGGGGCGGTGCCAAAGGCATTGATCCAAGTTGGACCTCACACCAGTATATTCTGGATTATGTGCGGGTGTACGAGTTAAAGTAACGCCTGTTTTTTTGAATTAAAAAAGTAGATTACTTTACTTTGGCCCGTGGCGACACGTAGTCCGTAAGGAAGTAAAATTAAGCACTATTAATTCGTAGAGGAATCCAAATTATGAGTGAATCAGGTATATTCATGGGTAGTTCACCAATCAAAAAAGACCCGCAGTTAGTTACCGGAGAGTATTGTGTAGTGAATGGGGAAGAGTTTTTTCAAATCCGGAATTACGATACCATGCGTCCATTTTTTATGACAATCGTCAGCGGATCGAACCATTGGATGTTTATTTCCAGCAACGGAGCGCTTACCGCCGGACGAAGAAATCCTGATTCTGCTCTTTTTCCTTATTATACCGATGATAAAATTACGGACTCTGCCGAGTTAACGGGGAGTAAGTCACTTTTCAAAGTAACTCGCTCGGGTAAGACCTACCTTTGGGAGCCTTTTTCGGAGCGCTACGCCGGAGTATATACCCTCACCCGCACGATCTTCAAAAACAGGGTAGGGAATAAAATTGTGTTTGAAGAAGTTAATGAAGATCTGGGCGTAGCCTTCCACTATCAATGGACGTTCTCAGATACATTTGGTTTCGTAAAAAAATCCTCCCTTACCAACCACTCTGCTGAGGTATTAGAAATTGATTTTCTTGACGGAGTACAAAACCTGTTACCATACGGCGTTAACAGCGATTTGCAAAACCGTCGTAGTACGCTGGTGGACGCCTACAAGAAAAATGAACTCGACACACAGAGTGGCTTGGGGATTTTCTCGCTGAGTGCCATGATCGTGGATAAGGCCGAACCCAGTGAAGCACTGAAAGCTACCACGGTATGGTCGGCGGGTCTTAGTGCGACTGGGCATTTGTTATGTTCCAATCAATTATCCCGCTTCCGGCAAGGCCACGAAACTACCGACGAGGTAGATATAAGGGCCGAACGGGGAGCCTACTTTATCAATAGTCAGGTTTCGCTGTCGGCGGCTGGTACGGTAGAATGGTACATTGTCAGTGAAGTAAATCAGACGTTGTCTAAGATAGCCTACCTGCAAAGCGTACTTGCCGATAACCATGACCTCATTGGCAGGCTGGAAGAGGATATCCGTAAGAGTACCGAAAATCTGCTTCGGCGGGTAGCCATGGCCGATGGCATACAGTTGACCAACGATAAACTCAGCACGGGTCGGCACTTCTCTAACGTGCTGTTCAACATCATGCGTGGTGGTATTTTTGAAGATCAGTACGAAGTGGAAATGCTGGACCTTATTAGCTACATCCGCTCGCTGAACCTGCCGGTCTATAATCGCCACGCGGAGTTGCTCGGAAGATTTCCCAAAGTGTTAACCTATCAGCAACTGATTCAGGAGGCTGGAAAAGCGGAAGACGCGGATCTCGAACGCCTTTGCCGTGAATACCTCCCGTTATCGTTCAGCCGTCGGCATGGTGACCCCAGCCGCCCCTGGAATGTATTTTCAATTGATATTCAGGATGCTTTCGGAAACAAAATCAAGAACTACCAGGGTAATTGGCGGGATATTTTTCAAAACTGGGAGGCGTTGGCTTTCTCGTATCCCGAGTACGTGGAGGGAATGATTACCAAGTTTGTTAACGCAACCACCATTGACGGATATAATCCCTACCGAATTACCCGGGAAGGTATCGATTGGGAAACGATTGAGCCCGACGATCCGTGGTCGTTTATCGGCTACTGGGGCGATCACCAGATTATTTACCTGCTCAAACTACTTGAACTATCGGATACCCACCATCCGGGTAGGTTGGCCGAACTGCTGACTAAACCCATGAACGTGTACGCGAATGTTCCTTACCGGATCAGAGGCTATGCGGATATTCTGAAAGACCCCAGCGATACCATTGATTTTGACCACCACTTGGCCGGGATTATTGACGAACGCATCGGTAAAATCGGCTCCGACGGTAAGCTGGTATGGGGTGCGGATGGTGAACTGGTTCGGGCCAATCTGATGGAGAAGATTCTGGTGACTGTCCTTACTAAGCTATATAATTTTATCCCGGAGGCCGGAATCTGGCTGAATACCCAACGCCCCGAATGGAATGACGCTAACAATGCGTTGGTGGGCAACGGGGTTTCGATGGTAACCCTCTACTATCTGACTCGCTTCCTGAAATTTAGTGATAAGCTACTAAGTCAGTTGGGTGACGGTTCGGTAGAGCTGAACCAACCCGTGGCCGAGCTTTTGGCGAGTATTCATACCATATTTGGCGTATACAAAGGTTTGCTCAATGGTCAGATTTCCGACGTAGACCGTAAGGACATGATGGATGCCCTCGGCAACGCCGGGGAGAAGTATCGCACGGCGGCCTACGCCGGATTCAGTGGGCAAAAAGAGTCGGTGAAGGTATCCGAAATCCGGTCGACTTTTACCGTTGCTCTGAACTCCTTGGGTCATAGCATTCGCTTCAACAAGCGGGAGGATGGCTTGTACCATGCCTACAATTTGATTGACGTAAAGGGAGACAAAGCAGAAATTGGCTACTTGT
Organism: Spirosomataceae bacterium; assembly: GCA_041689775.1. GTDB lineage: Bacteria > Bacteroidota > Bacteroidia > Cytophagales > Spirosomataceae > JBDNFP01. The sequence goes on along the minus strand of JBDNFP010000444.1, from coordinate 3,734 downwards.
ACCCTATGCTGGAAGGTCAGGTGTCGGTATTAAGCTCGCAGTACCTGAGTGCCGAAGAATCATCGGCGGTTTTGGACGCCTTGAAAAACAGCGAAATGTTTCGTCCTGATCAATACAGCTATATGCTCTATCCGGACCGGACCTTACCCCTCTTCCTTGAAAAAAATCAGATTCCGGACGACTTTATTGCTGGTTCTGTACTGGCCCAAACCTTGCTGGATAAGAAGGATTTCTCACTGATCGAGCGTGACCTCAACGGACACTGCCATTTCAACGGAGCTTTTACTAATGCGAATGATGTCAAGTCAGCCCTCGGTGCCTTAGCCACGCGGGGCTACCCTGATCTGGTTGAGAACGAGTACGACAGTTACCGGGCCGTTTTTGAAAAAATGTTTGACCACAAGTCCTTTACCGGACGCTCGGGTACGTTCTATGGCTACGAAGGTTTAGGCTGTATTTACTGGCACATGGTGTCCAAGCTACTACTCGCTACGCAGGAAAATATTTTCATTGGTCGCCGGGACGGAGTATCGTCGGAAGTAATCGGAAACCTAGTGGATCATTACTACGAAATCCGGGCGGGTATCGGCGTCAATAAATTACCGGATTTGTACGGCGCCTTCCCAACGGATGCGTATTCACACACCCCCGGAAACGCCGGTGTACAACAGCCGGGTATGACCGGACAAGTAAAGGAAGATATTATCAACCGCTGGGCGGAACTTGGTGTACTGGTGAAGCAGGGGATTATTTCCTTCGAGCCCAGCATCATGAACAAGGAGGAGCTTTTGGATACAGAGCAGTCGTTTGACTACTTCGACCAAAAAGGAAATAAAAAGTCCTTGACCGTAGCCAAGGGAAGTCTGGCCTTCACCTATTGTCAGGTACCCGTGGTGTATGCTACCGGGAATGAATCCAAAATAGAGGTAGTGCGGCCTGACGGTACCGTGGTAGAAATAGCCGGGAACGTACTGTCATCCGATCTCACGGGCGAACTATTCAACCGGACGGGTACCATCCAACAGATCACCTACTATCACCCATTTTAAGGGTAGTAGGTGTCAGGAATTAGGATTTATTTATCTGTAAATGAGGGCATTATGATTCTATGAAATGTACGCAAATAAAATCATAATATATTGACCATCAAGTAGATAAAAAAGATAACGGCCGGCCGGGGTTTCGCTACAAGCTAGTAGCTACTTACAGCTACACAAAAGGCCTCCTTACCCATCAATTCGTTAAGGAGGCCTTTTGTGTAAGTGGTATTTACTTGGCCGGAGTGCCGTGCAAAAGCTCCAATCCAACCGAGGAACGCCCTTTAAAGCCCGCCCAGGTTTTGTCGTTGGAGTTTTCGGGTAGGTCGAGGTACTTGCCGTAGTCTTTATTCTTCAACTGAATCCCGAGAAACGCCGTCACAAAATGCTGATTGATATTATTGATCCGGCGTTGGTCCCAGGAGGGTTCCGCGTAGCGGTAATACTCGTCAAAAGGTAAACCTGCCTGTAAGGATTCCGCCGGAGGAGGGTTAGGCGCTACGTTGTGCCGAGCGTTTTCGTAGGTAAGCATGTACCGGGGAGCGTTGACGGCTCCGGTATAAATCGCTTTGATTCCTTTTTCATAGCCCGAAATATCATCCTGACTTCCGGCAATAAAAAGAGTTGGCGTCATTAGTCCTTTTAGTCCTTCGGCGTCCCAAGCGCCACGTTCCATGCCCCAAGGAGCAAAAGCTACCACGGCCTTGATGCGTGGGTCGATGGAGGCTTTGTATTCGCTATTACCAGCTGTCCGGACTTCAATGGCTTTGCTTCCGCCCGAAATGGCACCAAACGTTTTTGCCATGGCTTCGCTGTATCCGGCTCCGGCTACATTAAGTACCCCGTAGCCTCCCATGGAGTAGCCAATGATACCAGTGTTGTTGGCATCGATCAACCCGGCGAGAAACTGCTTGTTTTCGGTCATGCCGTATTTGGCCATCTGGTCCACGATAAATAGTACATCCTTCGACCGATTAAGTAACGTACTGGGAAAAGGCGCCGCATCGCGGAAGGTTGATTCCGTATGGTCAATCGCCACCACGATGTACCCCTTGGAAGCCAGATTTTCGGTCAAATAAGTAAGTAGATAGCGTGAACCTACGTAGCCGTGCGACACCACCACCAATGGAAACGCTCCGTTGGCGCTGAGGGGTGCCGCATCCCGCATGGCTCTACCTTTGAATGTAAAAGGAATGAGCGGACGCTTAGGATCGTTGGCCGTACCCATTACTTCGTCATAATTGGTCATGGGTTCTACCCCCGCCGCAACGGCGGCCGGATACCAAACTTCCACTTTGAGTGGCCGGTCGTAAATAGCTTCTACGCCATTTTTGGATTTTAGTACATCGACCTGCCCTTTGTGGATAAAGTCAAGCGTTCGAACACCAATTTTGTACTCACCGCGGGGCGCTAGCTCCGGGGCATCGGGGAGAGGATCGCCGTAGACAAAGCTACTTTGGGCAAAGGAATGGGTTGCAAAAAAGAAAAGACAAATAGCTGCTGCCACTGCCTTAGTAGACCAAAATCTCATAATTTTTAGTTTGGGATGATGTTGTTTGATGAATCAGGTATAGTAAGACAATACCGCCTGAAATGTAATCATAAAAAGATGGAAAGCTTTTTTTTGATAAACATTTCTTCGACGAACAACAAGGCTGCCTTAATCTGGGTTTGGGTACCCAGAGCCCTTTTTTAAGTGTTATTTTTGGGAAGCCTGAGGAGACTCAGGTGGGTGGGGAGCTTAGTTCGGAGGACTAGTTTATTGGTTTTATTTGTCAGAGGGAAGGCGGAACTACGATCACAGATCAAAGTTCGCGGGTTAGAATAGGACGTCATGCTTTATTGCAGCATTTGGGTGGTGCAGTCGAAGACTGCCTTTTACTTCAAGGGCGAAGTCATCCTTCGGAAGACTTCGCCCAACGGGGGACTATTTTGGTAGTTGTAGAAGGCACTCTAGCAACAAAACTTCCGCCTAGAGGCTCCGTTCTGCTATTAGCTGGTTTTAGCTTTTTACTAATTGGATTATATTCATTCCATTGTTGTCGGGTTTCGTAAAAAAGAAGTGCGTTTTTCCCAAGTTTTAAACCTTTGGAAGTCATTTCTATTTGAAAATTTTCTTTCCAAAAGTAGTCGACAGGGTTAATGAGCACTATAAAACCATTTTCAAAATTTCCTTTATTATCAGGTGCTTGATTTGTTAAATCAAAAAAATCATAAGGGATTAAAACAGTACTATTTCGATTGACTCTATTTTGAAAAATAACATCATCGTCAGCACCTCTTGTTTGCCCAGTCTTGTATATTTTACTTTTTAGAAGCTGTGGTAAGCTTGGAATTTTATTTTTAGCCGTTAAATAACTCTTTTATGTCAACATTTAGTGCTTTCGCAATTTTCTCAATGTTGACAAGAGTTATATTCTTTTCAGCACGTTCTATCATTCCGATATACGTTCTGTGTAAGTCAGCTTTAAAAGAAAGGTCTTCTTGTGAAAGATTTTTTTCTTTTCTCAACTGTCGAACACGTTGACCGAATTTTATTAAAATTTCTCTGCTCTCCATTGAATAAATTACAATGGGGCAAAGCTACTTATAGTATGCAACCCACACCACAGACTAAAGTTAGCATTTTACGTCTTGAAAATCCCCTCAAAATTATTTTTATTGTCGGTCTGTGTCTTTTTAGTATGTGTGGTAACG
>JBDNFP010000443.1:0-2372 GCA_041689775.1 Spirosomataceae bacterium | reverse complement strand
TGGTTGCGCCCGAAGGATTTTGAAAACAAGGAGGCGCTTCACATGAGGATAAATCATATTCTTGAAAAATACGGAGGGTCGGAGTTTTCCATCAACTTCTCAATTAAATAAATGTATGTTTAAATATGGCCAACTACTTAATTAATCTATACCAATACAAAAAGGAGCCCGTAAACAAAGTTAGTTTATGGGCTCCTTTTTGTATTGACTTCTCATAAAAATATAACTACAAACCCAACTGCCCCTGCATGGTCGGCTCCCGGTGCTTATCAACCCAGTAGCCCCACAACACCAGTATCCATTGCAGCTGCCCAACCCAAGCAATATCGGAAACCTGTGCGGGGGGCGGTCCAAAGTAGTTTCCTACTTGAATAAAGACCAGAAAACTAATCAAAGCCCAGAAACCAATCTGTCCAATTTTGTCGATGGCCCTGGTAGTACGTAGATATAGAGAAAGGCCCACGGCGAAAACAACCCCTTCTACGATGATACTACCGATGAGCGAGTTCCATAACCCCAGTCCTACTTTGGGCGAGTTGCCGGGAAATAGGGGAAGGTCAGGACGGTGCATGAGTAGATCCAGTACCCAGTGACTCAGCACAGGCCAATGATCAACGCGCCTTGCTTACTTTTGGCAAACAGCCAGTACAACCCGCCCGCCAACAAGCTCCACCCAAGTACTACCAATAAACTATGGGAAATGGGATAAAAAGTAAAGTCCAGTGGAGTAACCACCGTAATACCCGGGACGATGGCTACCTGTTCCCACCCCAATAGGAGAAAGGTAGGCCATAGCAGATCCAGCAGTTGTGCCGATAAAAATAAAGTACCCAATGAAATAGCAGGCCGGGCCGCCTTGGCCCCAAGTCCCACCGCGAAGTGACCGATGAACATGGTTAAAAAGTTTATAATGAGGAAAGAAGGTATCATTTGATACTCGAAGTTAAGTAAGTACCCTATATTCCCTTGTACAAATAATGATGGAATGTCAAAACAGAAAGATGAAGCCATCATTTACGGGGATAGCGATAGTGTAGGTGGTATGTTATAGTTTAGCAGCTGAAATTACTCTTTGATAAAACTATGTTTACGATTGCGATTCATGGTGGCTCATGCTGGATCGACCCCTCCGAGGTCAGTTCCGACATGGAGCAGGTATTCCACGAGGCACTTAATGAGGCCCTAACGGCAGGGTACGATATTCTAGCCAAGGGCGACACAGCCCTGGCAGCGGTAGAACGTGCCGTGGTAGTGCTGGAAGATAATCCACTCTTTAACGCCGCAAGGGGAGCTTCGTTTACCCATAACGAAGAGCACGAACTGGACGCCGCCATTATGTGCGGTAAGACCTTGAAAGCCGGATCGGTAGCCGGAGTCCGGAATATTCGGAACCCCATTGTGCTGGCCAAGACGGTGATGGAAAAAACTCAGAATGTACTACTCATCCGCGACGGGGCCGAAGCATTTGCCCGGGAGCAGGGAATACAGTTTGAAGAAAATAGCTATTTCTACAACGAGGATCGCTACCGGGAGCTTCAGAAAGCAAAGCAGGCAGACTGCAACTGTAACGTTGGTAAAGGAACTGTTGGGGCCGTAGCTCTCGATAGCCACGGAAACCTTGCCGCCGCTACCTCAACCGGCGGATTTCCCAATAAGAAATACGGCAGAGTGGGCGACAGCCCCATCATCGGAAGTGGCACGTACGCCAATAACCAAGCCTGTGCCATTTCTTGCACTGGGGAGGGAGAATATTTCTTACGGGCCGTGGCGGCCTATGATGTGTACTGCCTCATGGAGTACAAAGGGCTCTCCCTGCGAGAGGCTTGCGAACTAGTAGTACAGGAAAAAATCAAAAATACCGGAGGAAAAGGGGGGCTTATTGCCGTAGACTGCCATGGTAACGCCGAAATGGTAGTGAACTGCGACGTACTATTCAGAGCCTGGAAAAACCACCGGGGCGAGGGTAGTGTTGGTATCTTCAACTCATAAATTGCCCTTAATTCAACGTGTTCTAATCCTATAAACTTTACCCTAAAAAAATCAGAAGCAATTTGAATTAGCCTTGTGTCACTTTTTAAATCAAGAACCGAAAGGTATGAACAGCTCATTAATTGAATACTTTATAGACTAAGATACCCATTACTAATTGATGTTACGCAAGTCGTCCGTTTATCCAAATGAGATGTTGCCTTCGTGCTTTAGTTTGAGTGATTCTAGTTCTTTGAAAGCGACCTGAATGGCCTTGACATAGATTTTGCCTTTCAGGGCGAAATCGTTGAGTTTTTCACAGATTTTCAGCCGCTCCAACTTGATGTAGGCGCATAGACTGGCAAAGAAGTGGGTACGTTGAGTCTGCACCGTTCTGGTGGGCG
>JBDNFP010000442.1:0-8566 GCA_041689775.1 Spirosomataceae bacterium | reverse complement strand
GGAGCCAGGCTAGTCAGGAGACTTGTTACTACGTCAGCAACGCCCAGCCCGCCGACCAGGTGGGGGCCGACGAACTCTTCGACGCCATCCGTGGGCACTGGCTGGTGGAAGTGATGCACCACCAAAGGGATGTGACGCTGGCGGAAGATAAAATGAGAACTGAAAATCAGCCTGTTAGCAGGATAATGAGCAGTTTGCGGACGATGGTCGTCAATTTACTGAAGCGTCTAAATCCTAAAAACATGGCAGTCCAGATTGACGAGTTTGCCGACAGATTCCAGCTTCTGATTCAATTTATGACTCAGCAATTGGTTTTATAAGAAAGCCCTGTATGCCAGTAAGTAGTTAACAGCTATTAGTTTGTAGCTGTTAACTTTTTTCAAGTATTTGATATGTAGAATATTAGCTATAAATTTGGACAAAAAACAATACGAACTAATTCTGCGTTAGTACTTATTATGATTAACAAGATAGCGATGAATGCTTGATAAATTCCCATCTCTATTACTTAAAATAGCCATAGTTACCCCTAATAATACTACCCGAAGTTCATGTCGTAAGCCTCGGGTATCTCGTAAATTTAATCCTTCAACGTTTTGTAATTGGTCAAAAAACTCTTATTTTGTTCTTGGCAAGGTAGCATTTGTGTTCTTTTTTATGTTAGAACTACAAAAGTAATGCAGACTTACCTTGCCATTTTATTTTTATAGGAAAACCGTTGTACGGTAGGGTACATGTTTGGTTTACGAAGCAAAAAGCCGGAGCTTTACGTTCCCTTAAAAATAAAGGGAAAGCTGACGCTCACTACACTTAGATATACTTCTTATCTGAATAGCACATAACATAGGACAATACTAAACATCTCTAAATTAATTCAATGGCACAAGTTAATTGTTCGTTCTGCGGACGCCGTAAAAGTGAAGTAGACCTTCTGCTATCTGGCATCGACGCCCATATCTGTAACCACTGCATCGTGCAAGGGAATCAGGTGGTCACAGACGAGCTAGATTCCAAAGACAAAAAAGACAAAAAGCCCAAACTGCCGAAACTGAATCTGATACCCCCGATGGGTATGAGGGATTTTATGGAGCAGTATATTATTGGCCAGGAAGAAGCAAAGCGCTCACTCGCGGTGGCAGTCTATAATCACTACAAACGTTTACAACAGCCAGCTTCTGATGACGAAGTGATTATCGAGAAATCCAATATTATCATGGTGGGAGAAACCGGTACCGGTAAAACCTACCTAGCCCGGACTATTGCCCGTATCCTGCAGGTGCCATTTTGCATCGCTGACGCGACCACCGTTACGGAAGCCGGTTATGTAGGAGAAGACGTAGAGACGATTCTAACCCGCCTGTTGCAGGCTACTGATTACAATGTAGAAGCAGCCGAGCGAGGTATTGTTTATATCGACGAAATCGATAAGATCGCCCGCCGGTCAGACAATCCTTCCATTACCCGTGATGTAAGCGGCGAGGGAGTACAGCAGGCGCTTCTGAAACTATTGGAAGGATCGGTCGTAAACGTACCACCACAAGGAGGCCGTAAGCACCCCGATCAGAAGATGATTGCGCTGAATACTGAAAATATCCTTTTCATTTGTGGAGGAGCATTTGATGGTATTGAGCGTCACATTGCCAAACGTATCAACACCCGTCCAATTGGGTTTTCTGGGGATAACCGTATCATTGAAATCTTTGATAAAGGTAATCTGATGCGCTACGTTACCGCCCAGGATCTGAGATCATTCGGATTGATTCCTGAATTGATCGGTCGTTTACCGGTATTAACGCACCTCAATCCATTGGATCGCGATATTCTACGTAGAATCTTGACGGAGCCTAAGAATGCCTTGGTAAAGCAGTACCAAAAACTCTTCTCGATGGAAGGTATAGCCCTGCATTTTGATGAAAATGTGATTGACTTTATCGTGGATCAGGCGATGGTCTACAAATTGGGAGCGAGAGGACTACGATCTATTTGCGAGTCGATCATGACGGATGCTATGTTTGAATTGCCTTCTAACAAGGACATTAAAGAATTTACTCTCACGCTTGACTACGTTCAATCGAAATTTGATAAGTCGTCTATGGCTCTGCTACGTTCCGTAGCCTGATCGATAAATCTGTACAACTCAAAAATACCCTGCCTTTTCTCAGAAAGGCAGGGTATTTTTTTGATCAACTTTTCTTATCCTTGTAAGATAGAGTTCAAAAGTGTAGGAGTTCATGAGTATTAAGTTGCTCCTGATGCATTAATCAGGGATTTTTATTGCTGCCTTGTTGGCTTGTCGCTTTTGAACTTTGAACTCTTAACTCCTTAAAAGTGGAAAATTGGCTTACAAATAAATCCATTGTAGTGGTAGGTGGTACTACCGGACTTGGCTTTTCGGCAGCAAAGGCTTTTGTGCAGCACGGTGCCAATGTGGTTGTAGTGGGGCGTAATCCTGAGACTTGCCTGATGGCCGAAGTAAATCTTGGACAACAGGCGCGGGCTAAGCAAGGTGACGCTACCCAACCACAAACTTCATTAGATGCGATTCAGCTTTGTGTGCGTGAGTTTGGTAGCTTTGATGGGCTTTACCACGTGGCCGGAGCTAGTGGCCGGAAATTTGGTGATGGTCCCTTGCACGAACTTACTCTGGAAGGTTGGAATACGACCCTTAATATGAACCTGACAGCTATGATGCTTTCCAATCAGGCGGCTATCCGGGCGTTTCTAGGGATGAATCACGGCGGAGTGATCCTTAATATGGGGTCAGTGTTAGGAAACTCGCCCTCACCGCACCACTTTACCACGCATGCTTATGCTGCGGCTAAATCGGCGGTAGTCGGGTTTACGAAGTCAACAGCAGCCTACTACGCCCAAAATAACATTCGGGTCAATGTAATAGCGCCCGCTCTGGTGGATACCCCCATGGCTCAGCGGGCGGCTCAGGACGCTACGATACAGGAGTTTATCAAGACCAAGCAACCACTCGATGGTGGTCGTATTGGCCTGGCTTCTGATTTGGACGGAGCGGCTGTTTACTTTATGTCTGATTATTCTCGCTTCACCACGGGACAGGTTCTGACCGTAGACGGTGGTTGGAGCATAACCGAAGGGCAGTACTAAGTTAAGTGCTTATTCAGAATAATACGATTACTCAGTAGCCCAACGAAAGAATGGTAGTCATTGGCATAGATCTCGGAGGAACCAATATCAAGGGAGTTCTGCTCAATGAAACGGGAGAGGTCCTCAAACAGCACTATATTCCTACGCAGGATGATCCGGATGGCGTTTGGCGGGAAAATGTCCGGGCAATGGTACAATACTTTCAAAGCTACTGGCAAAGCCCGATTGATGCTGTTGGTTTGTCGGCCCCCGGACTACCCGATGTTACTAACCGAAGTATCACTTTTATGCCTAGTCGGTTGCCAGGCCTGGAAAACTTCTTTTGGCAGGAATATCTGGGCTTGCCTACCTGGGTGTTGAATGACGCCCATGCGGCTTTGATGGCCGAAGCCACCTTTGGGGTAGCCAAAAAGTTTAAAAATGTATTGCTGATGACCCTTGGAACGGGAGTAGGCGGTGGGGTACTCATTAACGGACAGTTGTATCAGGGGCTGTCGCAAATGGCAGGGCACCTTGGACACATGACGGTCAATGCCAACGACGACGAGTGTAGTATCGTGGGTGTGCCGGGTAGCCTCGAATATGCCATCGGCAACTACTCCATCGAGCGACGTACCAGAGGGCGTTACAGCTCTACCTGGGAGTTGGTAGAGGCTTACCGAAAGGGAGATTCGTTTGCTACGTATATATGGTTAGCGTCAATGAAAACGCTGGCGGTAAGTCTTAGTTCTTTAGTCAATGCGTTTTCGCCGGAGTGCATCGTATTGGCGGGGGGCATTACCTTGGCCGACGACGCTTTGTTTGGTCCATTGCGCGATTTTATGGACATCTACGAATGGCGACCGGGCGGGAAGTTTACCCCCATTGTGCAGGCCTATTTCGGAGATATGGCAGGGGCCATCGGAGCGGCTGGCTTTGCAATTAAACACGTCGTGTAGTAAACCTCAATCACCTATGTGTAAAATTATTCATGTAGCGCTGCTGATACTTTTTATGAGTAGTAGTGTACTGGCTCAAAAAATACTGACCCAGTTCGACCATTACTTTGCCGAAGCTCACGTACAGGGTAGTTTTAGCTTGTACGACCTGAACAAAAAAGAGTTTTACACCACTAATTTAATCGATTTCGAGAAGGCTACCTCACCAGCCTCGACCTTTAAAATCCCCAATACGTTCATTGCTTTGGAAATGAAGGCCGTGCAGGATGAAAATGAGCTGATACCCTGGGACGGAAAAGCCAAGCACTTAAAAAACTGGGAAAAGGATCATGATCTCAAAAATGCTTACAAAAATTCAACGGTATGGTTTTATCAGGAAATAGCTAGGCGGGTAGGAGAGGATAAGTACCATGGCTATCTGGAAAAGCTGGACTACGGAAATAAAGATATCAGCAGTGGACTGACGATGTTCTGGTTGGGGTCTAGCCTGAAAATATCTCCGTACAACCAGCTGGACTTTCTGCAAAAACTTCATGCAGAGACGTTTGGGTTTAGTGAGCGGACCTACAAAATCGGTAAAGAGGTGATGATCGAGGAGGAAACTCCGGTGTATACTCTTCGGGCCAAGACAGGCTGGGCTGATACCAAACCTACGCACGTTGGTTGGTATGTGGGCTACGTCGAAACCAAAGGTAACGTCTACTTTTTTGCCACGAGGCTCTATCAGCCGGATGCTCAGCAAATTGACGATTTTGGTGCGCAGCGAAAGCTCATTACCCGAAAGATATTAACGGATCTGAAAATTCTATAACCAACCACTTATGGATGTGATACAAGACTATCTGGACAAATGCCGGGCTATGGCCGATACCGTAGAAAGTCAAAAGATGATGATTAAAAAGGTGGCAGAGTGGTTTACGACTTCTATTCTAGCCGGTAGGATGGTACACGTATTCGGAAGTGGACACAGCCGTATTATGGTGGAAGAAATGTGGCCTCGCTACGGCTCGTTTCCGGGTTTTAATCCCATTGTGGAGTTATCGCTTACTTTTCATAATCTGGTGGTTGGTGCCAATGGACAGCGACAGGCGATGTTCTTGGAGAATGTGTCCGGCTTAGCCGATCGTATCCTCCGGAACTTTGATTTGTCGGCCCAAGATAGTGCTCTGGTGATTTCGTCAAGTGGCTGTAACGTCGTACCGATTGAGGTGGCGGAGCTGTTTCAAAAAAAGGGCATTAAAGTAGTAGCCCTGATTACACAACAACATTCGGCCCGTAGTACGTCCAAGCGAGCCGATGGAAAAAAACTAAGTGACTTTGCTGATCTGATTCTCGATACGGGCGCCCCAGTAGGGGACGCCATGGTGCATGTACCCGGCTTGGATACGCCGGTAGCTCCCGGTAGTACGGTGGGAGGTGCGATGCTGATTAATTGTATCAAGGCAGAAGTAGCGCGACTGTTGACCGAAGCCGGGCAGCCCCCCAAAGTGCTGAGTGCTGGAGTAGTGGTGGGTGCAGCCAGGGCCGTCGAACTATTTGAATCTGCTTACGACGAACACGCCCACCGGCTGGCGAGGCTGTACGAGAATATCGGGAAAGGCAGTTGATCTTATCTGTACCTCTAACCACAACCAAACGAATTACCATGCAACCTATCCCCATAAAAACAACCGTGGTGGGCTCTATGCCTTTTCCGGGTTGGCTGGAATACGTGAGTATGAACCTCGAAAAACTGGGGCCTTCTGACGTAGCCGAAATGATCGATGACGCGGTGATTGCATCCATCCATGATCAGGTAACGGCCGGACTGGACGTAATCACGGATGGCGAACAAACCCGTCTTGATTTTAACCTTTCTTTTTACGGATTTATCAAAGGTATTCAGAATGACGCCTCCGAAACCCGTAAATACGGTCCGCCCGCTCATGATCAACGCGGAAAGAATAGTATCGTCGAAAAGCTATCGGCTCCTCAGGGGCTGGGGGTAGTCGAAGAGTACAAGCGGCTTAAAAGACTGGCCCCCGTAGGACAGGGACTAAAAATGTCCATTCCCGGACCCTATACTCTGGCGGGGCGGCTCAATCCGGGTGGGCTTTACAAAGATCGCTGGGAAGTAACGGAGGCTCTATTACCGTTGGTAAATAAAGAAATTGCCGAGCTAGTCGCTTTGGGTTGTCCGGAAATTTGCATTGATGAGCCTTCGATGAGTTGCTACGCCTACCGGGAAGATACCAAGCGATTTGTGGATATTTTCAACCGTACCGTAGCTCCCGGTGTAGGTAAGACCCGGCTTTCGATGCACCTCTGTTTTGGTAATTATAAAGGGCGTTCGGTGGGAAAAAAAACTATCGCACCCATGCTACCAGATTTTCTGGATATGACGGTCGACGAACTACATTCCGAGATGACCATCTTGAACTTCTCGGAGGTGCATTTATTAGAGCGATTTGCGGAGAAATTTGATGTAGCGGTTGGGGTAATTGACGTGAAGAGCTACTATATTGAAACCGCCGAGGATGTGGCTGAGCGTATCCGTAAAATTTTACTCTACGTTCCGGCCGAAAAGCTCGCCGTAGCGCCCGATTGCGGCATGAGCCAGACCGCTCGTTGGGCTACCAAACAAAAACTGAAAGCAATGTGTGACGGTGCAAAGCTGGTGAGGAAAGAATTATAGATTATGATGGTTTGGGTTTCGGAGGTGTAGGGCCATACACCTTCGAAACGTTTAATACCTTTTAAAACCCAAACAAACCATCGCTTTTCTTTCTTGAACGAGTGGTGGTACTTTTCCCAAATAGCATTCCGAATACTCCTCTTACGAGTTCTCTGCCTATCTGCTTGGCTAAAGGCGAAGCGAGGGCCTCTTCAAGCATACCCTTTTCCTCACGGGCACGTCCACGGGGGGGCTATTGCTTCCGCTTTCTCAGCCTCGGCTTCTTCTTCTGCTTTGGTGGCCGCTTCCATACGCTTACTCAGAATCTCATAGGCACTTTCCGGATCAATGGGGTCCTTGTACTTTTGGTAGAGGTCAGAGTTTCGTACGGTATCTTCGTAATCGGCCGTGGTGAGCGGCCCCATGATCGAGCGGGGCGGTACTAAGTGAGTAGCTATGACTTCGGTGGGTATACCTTTTTCGTTGAGTACCGTTATGAGCGCCTGACCAATACCGAGCGTAGTCAGAATCTCATCAATTTCATAAAAGCCAGACCGTGGGTAGGTCTTTACCGTTTGTTTCAAACCCTCGGCATCCTTGGGCGTGAATGCTCGTAGTACGTGCTTACCCGGTTACCAAGTTGCGATAGTACGCTATCGGGAACATCCTGGGCCATTTGGGTACAGAAGAAAATACCTACGCCTTTGGAACGAATTAAACGAACTACCTTTTCAATCTGCTCCATGAAAGCCTTGGAGGCATCCTTAAAAAGCAAGTGCGCCTCATCTAGGATAAAAACCAGTTTGGGTTTGTCCAGGTCACCGGCTTCGGGGAGGGTAGCGTACAGCTCAGCCAAGAGGCTTAGCATGAAGGTTGAGAAAAGGGCAGGTTTGTCCTGCACATCTGAAATATTCAAAAGGCTGATCACCCCCCGGCCATCTACTTTATTGATCAGATCGTCAATGTCAAATGATTTTTCCCCGAATATCCCTTCGGCTCCTTGTTGCTCGAGGGCCACTATTTTACGAAGAATAGTACCGGCCGACGAAGACGAAGTACTGCCGTAATCTGATTTGATTTCGGCGGCTCCCGCACCTTCTGAAAAGTAGGCAAGTACCTTTTTGAGGTCGTTAAGATCTACCATGGGTAGCTGCTTATCGTCCGCATACTTAAATAAGATGGATAGGACGCCCGACTGAGTATCGTTCAGGTCCAGAATTTTGGCTAGCAAAGTGGGTCCAAATTCCAGAATGGTAGCCCGCATTTGGGAGCCAAGCTTACCACTGAGCGAGTATAGTTCAATCGGAAACGCCTCGGGCTCGAATGTAACCCCCAGTGCTTTCGATCGCTCTTCTAGTTTGGGGTTGGTAGGGCCGGGTTGTCCCATCCCCGAAAGGTCACCTTTGATATCGGACATAAATACCGGCACTCCTGCGTTAGATAGTTGCTCGGCAAGTACCTGAAGCGTACGGGTTTTTCCGGATCCGGTGGCTCCGGCGATGAGACCGTGGCGATTCATCATTCGTAAAGGAATCGTAACTCGGGCATCGGTCATTATTTCGCCGTTCAGAATACCCGATCCAAGGTGAATGCTGGGCAGATTGGTAGTATAGGACTTCTGAACCGCAGCGACAAAGTCTTCTGTTTGGGACACAGTAATAGAGGATTTTGGTGAATACTTACTAAATATGAATACAAACAGGAACAACGTTTACAAAAGCTAAGTAGGGCATTGAAATTAGTTTGCATTAATCTATCTTCGTTCCATGGGACGAAAAAACACACCCTTTCTCAGCGAGGTGCAACGCGCTGAACTGATGCAGGGATTCAAAACGAGCCTGAGCCACGCCTTTCGCTT
>JBDNFP010000441.1:0-11155 GCA_041689775.1 Spirosomataceae bacterium | reverse complement strand
TTGAAAAAGACTCATTGCTATATGCTGTCAATAGGTGCATGGCTACTATTGGAATCAACTTGAATATCAATTTTAGTCCTTTCAATAATAACTAATTAAGTTGAACTACTTATCAAGATAGAGCCTGATGATTTTTTAAATAGCCCTCAACATCTCCAGAATGGAGGCTATTCACATTTGAAAATGGCGAACATATTGTAACAGCTAAATTCTAATAACTAATGACAAACAAGCTATCGGCTAACGGCTAAATTCCCCGAACTCCACAGCGAAGAAGTCCACGAGATCATCAATCAGCCACCACCGGGACTTGTGCATTGGGGGATGATGCTGTTTTTGGGGCTACTCCTCCTGCTGGGGTTAGGCAGCTGGCTGATCCACTATCCCGACGTGGTGGCAACTTCTTTTACCCTCACGGCCACCAATGCACCGCGTACGGTGGTGGTCAGGGCTGAGGGCAGGCTGGCACGGCTGCTAGTGCAGGACGGTCAGACCATAGCGGCCGGACAGGCGCTGGCTTACTCGGAGAGCACCGCCGATCCTGAGCAGGTACTTCGTCTGAGTGAGTCATTAAATAGCCTCAGGAAAGCCTTAGACCAAGACGACTGGGCCATGATCCGGCGATTTTCGATCCAATCGTACGGTCAGCTGGGTGAACTGCAAAATGATTTTCAGATCTTTTCCCAGCAACTTACCCAGCTAAAATCTTATTTGAATGGGGGTTTCTATTTACAAAAACGGATACTCTTGCTGAAAGATTACGAGGATCTGAGCGCCATGGAGCAGACCCTCACCGAGCAGCTTGACCTGCAGCGCCGCGACTATTCCCTGGCTCAGGACGAGTTCACGATCCACGAAAAGCTATACAAGGATAAGGTCATTGCTCTGCTCGACTACCAACGCGAAAAGGTGAAGTTACTGAACCGGGAAATGCCTCTGAAACAACTGGCTTCTTCCCTGATTCAGAACCACACTTCGCAGACCGCGAAACAAAAGGAACTACTCGAACTGGATAATGCAATCACCGAGCAAAGGGGTAGCTTTACGCAGGCGCTCCGGACGCTCCGCAGCAGTACGGAAGTCTGGCAGCAGCGGTACGTTCTGCGCGCTCCGGTAGCGGGAAAAGTATCATTCTCGTCGCCTTGGCAGGAGCAGCAAAGTATGAATTTGGGCCAAGAACTGCTCACCGTGGAGCCAGAAGGCGGCAGCTTTCAAGGGTTAATCAAAGTACCGCAGGCCAATCTGGGCAAATTACGCGAGGGGCAGTCAGTGCTTGTAAAACTAGATGGTTATCCCTACCGGGAGTACGGCATGGTGGAGGATACCTTGTCGCAGCTATCCCTTACGCCCGGTGCCTATTGGGGCTACGTAGATTTGCCGCAGGGGCTGCGTACCCGCTACGGCCGGGGGTTGACCTACCGAAACGGAATGAAAGGAACCGCTGATATCATTACCGCCGAGCGAAGGTTAGCCGAGCGATTGGTCGAAGTGGTGAAGGTTCAGCAATAACCAATACCCGTCAGGTTTCAAAAACCTGACGGGTATAATAGAAAAGTATCCCTACGGCTTCACCAGAATTTTCCCCCAACGCCCTTTCGCGTCGGCGTGCTCTACTGCTTTCGCAATATCATCCAGGCCGTAGCTTGCCTCCACGGGTAAAGAGACCTCCCCACTCGCCAACCAACTAATCACGTTTTGGGCTATTTCGGTCCGGGTTTGGGTATCGGCGGTCCGCATCAACTCACTTAGCCAAAACCCTTTGATGGTAATACCTTTGAAGATCATCAAACCAATATCCATTTTGGGAAGTTGCTGACTCAGTAAACCAAATACCAGCATTTTACCTCCTTGCGCCACGCATTTCATGGCCTCTTCGGTGGTGTGGCCTCCTACCGAGTCCAGTACGCACTTCACGCCCTTGCCGTTGGTGATCTCGTAGACACGCTTGGGTAGCTTTTCGGTTTCGGTGTTGACTACCTCGTCTAGGCCCAGTTTTTTCAGGTCATCGTTCAGGTCATCGTGCCGTACGGTTCCGATGGTTTTGATCCCTTTTTTCTTACAGAGCTGGATCACCAACTTCCCGTAGGCCGAGCCACAGGCCGTGATCATCATCCACTCGTCTGCCTGCACACCCGACTCCTCTACCATGGCATACGCCGTAAAAGGGTTTACAAACAGCTGGGCGGCAATATCATCAGAAATAGCATCCGGTACGGGCATCGCACTGTGCTGATTAATGATAACATATTCGCTCCAAGCCCCAACGGTATTAAAGCTCACGCGGACCCCTACGGGAAGCCGGACACCTTCCCCAACGGCTTCCACGATACCAACCCCTTCGAAGCCCGCGCCCGAGGGCAGTTTAGGACGAATACCGTATACACCATTTACAAAAGATATGTCGGAAGGGTTGACCGGACTGGCCAGTACTTTCACCAATGCTTCGCCCGCGGCGGGTTGGGGCATGGGTATTTCGGCTACGTGAAGCACTTCCTGAGGCTTCCCTGCATTTTCAAATAGGATGGTTTTCATGAATTGTTGATTAGTGAGAGATTACAAATTTAACTTTTCTTCGAAAAAATTAGATCATTAGCTACATTTGCTTTGCCAATTAATGTGAGTATAGCGACTTGTAAAACTCTTTTCTAACTTTATGCTTTAACTTTTATTTTATATGACCGAGTTCCAAGCGTACCTCCAGTTAGGATTTGAACACATTACCGATCCCAATGGCTACGATCATATCTTATTCATTATTGCGCTTTGTGTCATCTATACCCTCAGGGATTGGAAAAAAGTACTTGTTCTGGTTACTGCTTTCACGGTAGGTCATTCTGCAAGTCTCGCCCTCGGTACCTTAAAGATTATTTCGTTTAGATCTGATATTGTAGAATTATTGATTCCCATCACAATTCTATTCACAGCTATTGTGAATATGTTTCACAAGATACCAAAAACCACACTAGTCACGCATGAAGTCAAATCGTCTTTACGTTATCCATTGGCAATTATATTCGGTCTCATTCATGGTTTAGGGTTTTCTAGCTACCTGCAAATGCTCCTGGGAGCGGAGTCAACTATACTCGAACCTTTACTAGCCTTCAATGTAGGGTTAGAAATCGGACAAATCCTGATCGTTTCGATATTCCTGACGATCGCTTTTGTGGTGATAGAAATAGCACGACTTCCCAAGCGCACCTGGAACTACATCATTTCCGGGGTTATCGCGGGCATGGCACTTTCACTGATCATCCACAACGACCTTTTTCGAGAGCTAATGTCTGGGTTAAGTCTTTAGAAATAGTCACTAATATCCGATTATCACCACCGAGAATAAACATTATCGGGTAGTATACAGGTTATTGTACGTAAAACTTCCCAAAAATATTAATTTCTCTAACCTTTACACCAAATCTAAATCAACAACAATTCATGAAAAAAGTACTAGTACTGGTAGTGGCCTGCCTTATGGCATGGAGTGTTCAGGCGCAGCGCAGCTCGAACCCTTCCAACTACAACGCCAACACTACCTTCGAACAATTGGGAACGGCTCTGCCAACTCCCAACACTTATCGTACTGCTTCCGGCGCTCCCGGTCGTGACTACTGGCAACAGCGGGCCGACTACGACATCAAAGCAGAACTTGACGATGTAAATCAGCGGATCATTGGCACCGAAACAATCACCTACTTCAATAACTCTCCCGATGAATTGAAGTATCTGTGGTTACAACTGGACCAGAATCTCTTCGCAAAGGATGCCGTTGGCGGTCTTACCCGCACCGGTTCAATCAACGACAAAGGGATGAGTTCTCAGCAGCTGCAATCTATGAATACCGGCCGTGGTTCTAACCTAACTCCCGAAAAAGAGTACGGGTATAATATTACAGCGATAAAAGATAAGGCTGGCAAAGTACTCCCTTATACCATCAAAGGTACCATGATGCGCATCGACCTTCCGGTAGCCTTGAAGCCCGGAATGAATGTGGTATTTGGCATAGACTGGAACTACTACATCACGGAGTACTACGGCCGTAGTGGCTATGAGTTCTTTGAGAAGGATGGAAACTATAACTACTTTATTGCGCATTGGTTCCCGCGCCTGGCACCTTACGACGACGTAAACGGGTGGCAGCACAAGCAGTTCCTTGGTCAAGGGGAGTTCTCTTTGATTTTCGGAAATTATAAGGTAGCCATTACCGTACCCGACGATCACATTGTAGCGGCCTCTGGTGAGTGTCAAAACTACGCTCAAGTACTTACTACCGACCAGAAAAATCGTTTGAAGCAAGGAGAAACTTCAAAAACTCCCGTGATTATCGTGAGCCAGGAAGAGGCCGCTGCTAATGAAAAAACAAAGCCTACCGGTAAAAAAACTTGGGTGTATAAAGCCGACAACGTACGTGACTTTGCTTTTGCCAGCAGCCGGAAGTTTATCTGGGATGCTATGCAGACTGATGTGTACAACAACGGCCGGAAGATCTGGTCGATGTCGTACTACCCCAAAGAAGGTAACCCACTCTGGGAGCAGTACTCAACCCGTGCCGTGGAGCATACGCTTAAATCTTACGGTGACCGTACGTTTGAATATCCCTACCCGGTTGCTATCTCTTGCCACGCTACCGCCGGTGGAGGTATGGAGTACCCGATGATCTCATTTAACGGCGGTCGCCCGGAAGAAGATGGCACATACAGCGAGCAGGTAAAGTACGGTATGATCGGAGTAATTATCCACGAAGTAGGACACAACTTTTTCCCCATGATCGTAAACTCTGACGAGCGTCAGTGGACTTGGATGGACGAGGGATTGAATACTTTCTGCCAGTACCTTGCCGAGAAAGATTGGGACTACAACTACCCAACCCGCCGCGGAGAAGCGCAGTCGATCACCGACTACATGGCTTCCGAAAAAGCTGTACTTTCTCCGATCATGACGTCATCTGACAACGTGATTGGTTTGGGACCCAATGCGTACGCTAAGCCCGCAGCTGGACTAAATATCCTGCGTGAGACGATCATGGGCCGTGAGCTATTTGACTACGCTTTCAAGGAGTATTCTACCCGGTGGCGCTTCAAAAGCCCTACCCCGGCTGATTTCTTCCGTACCATGGAAGATGCCTCCGGCGTTGACCTGGATTGGTTCTGGAAGGGATGGTTCTACGGCGTTCAACCCGTTGACCAAGATATCGTAAGCGTAGAGAAATTTGAGGTAGATACCCAAAACCCAGAAATTGAAAAAGCTCTGGCTCGTCAGGAAGCCGCTCGCAAAGCCAATACGGTCAGCAAAATACGTGATACCGCTACCAAAGATCAGACGGTGGTAGCTAAGGATTCTACCATGGCTGATTTCTACAATAGCTATGATCCTTTCAAAGTAACCAACGCTGACCGTCAGAAATATGATCAGTACCTGGCAAGCCTATCGCCCGAAGATCGCGATATGGTACAGTCAAACACCAACTTCTACACGCTGAGCCTGAAAAATAAGGGTGGCCTGGTAATGCCGGTTATTATAAAGATGGTATTTGAAGACGGAACCGATTCTGTAGCCCGTTTCCCCGCCGAAATCTGGCGCTTCAACGATGCAGACATTCAGAAGGTAATCTCTACCAAGAAGAAAGTAGTTCAGTGGACCCTGGATCCTTACTTCGAGGTTGCGGATATCGATACGGAAAACAACTCTTTCCCCCGTATTCCAAAACCAACCCGTTTCCAGATTTACAAACAACAGCAATTCCGTCGTGGTGCTAACCCGATGCAGGCTGAAATGAAAGAAAGCGGAGCTGGTAAGCTAGGAACCGGAGGCAATAAAAACTAATAGAAGTAAGATCACAGAAAGCCCCATACTTTTCCGGTACGGGGCTTTTTTTATTATCTTCGTCCGTGCCATTCAAGATCTGATTTCACGAAGTCAGATAGGCGTTAATCTCAATAAAAAGTAGCTGCCCGCCAATTAGTCAATACCCCTAATCCGTCAATCTTCCTATCCCGGTTCACCCCGCTATCTTTTTAACGGTCATCTACAGACCATCGTACCAAGTACCCTGCGAAAGGTATCTGGGTTGGATTATGAGCGCGAACGCCTCGAATTAGCGGATGGAGACTTTCTGGATCTTGATTGGGTGGATACCCGAAGCCGGCGACTCGTTATCATTACCCACGGCCTGGAAGGTGACTCTGCGCGGCACTACGTACGCGGTACGGCGAAGCTATTTTCTAAAAACACCTAGGATATGTTAGCTTGGAACTGCCGCTCGTACAGTGGCGAAATGAACAGGACCTTTCGAATGTACAATCATGGCGAAATAGGTGATATTGGCCTGGTAATAGAACATGCCTTATCTACCAAACACTACGAGGGAATTTATCTTATTGGGTATAGAGTATGGCAGGGAATATTACGATGAAGTACCTGGGTGTACATGGCAAGGAAGCTCCTGATGTTATCCGGCACGCAGCCGCTTTTTCGGCCCCTACCGATCTCCGTAGTGGCGCCGAGGTACTGGATGTACCCTCCAATGCTTTTTACAAAAAGCGATTTCTGAAGAAACTATCCCGTAAAATAGTCCAAAAAGCGCAGCAGTTTCCCGGAAAATTGGATGTTGATAAACTACCTACCGTGAAGGTATGTCGCGATTTTGACGAACTATTTTCTTCGACCCTTGGGGGATATCGCGATGCGGACGATTTTTACTATCAGGCTTCTGCCTTGAACTATATACCGTCGATTAGAATACCTATCCTATTGGTGAACGCCCTGAATGACCCGATTTTAACACCGCTGTGCGCTCCACGATAGCCAGCGGACACTGACCAGAAACTCCCCATAAGGGCGGGCACGTGGGGTTTCTGGTAGTGGGCGATGAGTATAGCTGAGCGTCGCGCGCTGGCATTTGTGCATCAGTCATAAAATTAGCCTATTTTTGTTTTCCCCTGGTACTTACCACCTAACCCGAAACCCACTGACTTCTTATGAATATTGTTTATCTGGATGGATATACTTTAAACCCCGGCGATCTTGACTGGGCCCCCCTCAGACAATTGGGCACTTTTACCTTCTATGACCGTACTCCGGCGGAACTAGTGGTAGAAAGAGCAGCCGAAGCTGATATTATTCTGACCAATAAAGTGTTTATCAGTGCGGATATCATGGCACAACTACCCCAACTCAAATACGTAGGGATAACCGCAACCGGCTATAATAACGTAGACCTTAACGCCGCCCGTTCGCACGGCATTACCGTCACCAACGTAAAGGGGTACGGCACTACTTCGGTGGCGCAGCATACTTTCTCGCTTCTATTGGCCCTTACTACCCGCCCGGAGCTTCATAGCCAAAGCGTACGCCAGGGCGACTGGGTTCGAGCCGACGACTGGTGCTATTGGAAAACTCCTCTGGTAGAGCTTTCAGGAAAAACCATGGGGCTCATCGGTCTCGGCGATATTGGCTCGCAAGTCGCGGCCATTGCTCTGGCCTTCGGTATGAGAGTAATTGCGCATCGCAAAAGCTCCGCATCCGCTGGGGAAGGCATTGAACTGGTAGATTTGAAAACGCTTTTTCAAGAAAGTGACGTCGTGAGCCTACACTGCCCTCTTACGCCTGAGACGGAAGGTATAATCAATAAAGAATCTATTGCTATGATGAAGCCGACGGCGTACCTCATCAATACCGGCCGCGGACCGCTTATCAATGAAAAGGCCCTCGCTGAGAGTCTCAACGAGGGTAAGTTGGCCGGAGCCGGAGTAGATGTACTTTCAACGGAGCCACCAAAGGCTGATAACCCGTTATTGACTGCTACTAATTGTATCATTACTCCCCATATAGCTTGGGCTTTAATTGAGTCACGGTTACGCTTGTTGAATCTCGTAGCCGACAATATCTCGGCTTATACAGGGGGGAATCCGATTAACGTGGTAAGTTAGGTGCTGGCCAAAGCCATCAAATCTTCAATTTTATTTATAATCGTAACGTTTTCGGCTGCTTGTATATCCTGCCCTACAATCTGATATCCAGTAAGCAGGATAGTCGAGTCTGGAAAATTAGCCGCTAACTTGTCTACGTAAGGCTGCACATCGCTACTAGATGGTACAGAGGTAATCGCCGTAAAAATGTAATCCGGCTGGTGAAGATTATAGGCAAACTCTATTTCATTAAAAGGCAAACTTTGACCAAGGTACACCACCTTATTATTACGAGCCCGAATCATATAGTTTGCAAACAAAAGCCCCATCTCGTGCAACTCGCCCTCGGGTAAGAATAATAGATATTTCTTCGATTTAGGCGTCTGCTTTACTACTTGACCATCAATAGCTACAATAACTTTCTGACGGATAAGATTAGTAATGAAGTGCTCCTGAGCCGGGCCAATTGAACCCGTTACCCACAAGGTACCAATCCTGCTCATGAATGGATAGATGATATGAATCATCGTGTTTTCAAAACCGAATTGCAAAATATTTGTACTAATGATTTTCTCAAACCGCTCTTCATCCAAATCAATCATTGAAATGGTCAGTGCATGGATCTGATCAGGATAATTAAGCTTTTGATCAGAAATACTGATCACTTCGGTGTTCATCTCATCCGAAGTCATTTTAGAGATTTCCGAAATCTTGTAGCCGTGCTCTTTGAGCAAAGAAATATTCAGAACTAGTTTCAGATCCTGATCATCGTAAAGACGGATATTAGTATCCGTTCTTTTTGGGGCAAGGATGTTATAACGCTGCTCCCAAATACGCAGCGTGTGAGCCTTAATTCCAGACAACTGTTCAAGATCTCGTATTGAATAGCTGCTCATACGTAATTCATAATTAAAGAGATAATACTTTTATTTAACGGGTAATATATGTGGACAAGATTTCCTGATTTTCAGCTTTATTCACAAGTATGAGTATAGTTTCATCACGACACGATTTTAATTTTTCTAACAATGGTAGATTATGGATCTTCCACGCTAATAATAACCTGGCGACCATAATAAATGTTTAAATAATTGTTAATCAAGAAGATGAATAATGCTATTCAACCCAAAAAACAGAAATTGAAGTGCTAGAAGTAAACTACTTAACTCGTTCTTTTTTTGAAACTTACTGCGATAATATACGAAAAACAACGCTGCGGACACAAAATACCACGCTATAAAATTCTGTAAGGGAATTTCCGGGCTATGCCACTGCCAAAATGAAAGTCGTATGGCCACAGGTTCGATCAAGGTATCGAGGATGGTCATTAACCCAGCGGCTACCAATATTTTCACCACAGTTGGTACCGGCAAACGATCCGTAATACTTCCACAAAGGTACGTTAACATCAGCCAATTTGCCCCAATCAAAATTGGTACTTCCCACAACTTAAACCCCAACACTGATCCGTAAGAGTATTCACCAAAAATAGCACCAGTATGTACTCCGGCCACCTCGATGCCAAATCCAACGAGAAAAGCGACCAGGCAATAAACCAAAAAAGAGGGGCTCCAATCGGTATGAAACAACAAAAGAAGCCCAAGTGATGCCACTAGATTAAAGGGTGTAAGAGCCTGAAAATAAGGCGCTAGGGCAGGGGTATTAAGCCCAATAATACCCGCCAAATACATCATGGGCAGGATAATAAATACCACGCGGCGGGCCTTGGGTGGCACAAACGGAGATGTCTCAGCCATAGGAATTAGTTTACAAAAAAGCCCCGACTAGCGGGGCTTTCAGAGAGGGAGAAAGACGGGGTTCGAACCCGCGACCTCCGGAACCACAATCCGGCGCTCTAACCTGCTGAGCTACAATCTCCGTTTTTCGAGTGGCAAAATTAGGAAAAAGGTTTGCAGCGTGCAATAGTTCTCGAATAGATTTTTCACAAACTGCAAACCTTTTCTTATAGGCCCTGATAATCAGGCGTTATTTTGCTGCGGTATAGTTTGCTTCGGCAGCACTCCAATCCACTACATTCCAGTAGGCATCCACGTAGTCGGGGCGCTTGTTCTGGTATTTGAGGTAGTATGCATGCTCCCATACATCTAGTCCAATTACAGGTGTACCTTTTGTTTCGGCTATATCCATTAAAGGGTTATCCTGATTTGGCGTAGATGTTACAGCCAGTTCACCACCTTCTGTCACAATGAGCCACGCCCAGCCCGAACCAAAGCGGCCGCCGGCAGCCTTCTTAAATTCTGCTTTAAGGACATCAAATGAACCAAACTTGGCATTAATCGCCTTGGCTAGTTCACCCGTTGGAGATCCGCCTCCTTTGCCCGAGAGGGTCTTCCAAAAGAAAGAGTGGTTCCAGTGTCCGCCACCGTTATTACGTACTGCGGTAGACAACGTGCCTACGGTTGCCATCAATTCTTCAATAGTTTTTCCTGCCTGCTCAGTACCTTCAACGGCAGCGTTCAGGTTATTAACGTAGGCCTGATGATGACGGTCGTGGTGGATTTCCATGGTCATTGCATCAATATTCGGCTCTAAGGCGTCATTTGAGTAAGGTAAGGGATCTAGTGTAAAGGCCATTTTTTTGTTGTTTTATACGGTTCAAAAATTGACTTAGTTGACGTTACCAACATAAAAAACTACTATTACGTTCTTAATCTTTTAAAAAAATTAAGTAGTAGCTCCTGACATTCCTCTGCCAAAATTCCGGTTAACAGTCGGGTTTTAGGGTGCAGTAATGGTGTTGCTATCCGCGAGAAACCTCTCTTCTCATCAGTAGCCCCGTACACCACACGCCCTATCTGCGACCAATAAAGGGCCCCCGAACACATTACGCATGGCTCTAACGTAACGTAGAGAGTACAATCGGTAAGGTATTTACCACCAAGGTAGTGCGAAGCCGCCGTAATCGCAATTATTTCGGCATGGGCCGTTACATCGTGAAAGCGCTCTGTCTGGTTGTACCCTTTACCGATCACTCTTTGCTGACTTACCACAATGGCTCCTACGGGAATCTCCCCCTCATCGGCTGCCTGGTGGGCAAGTAGCAGAGCCTGCTCCATGTAGTATTCATCAGAAAAAAGTCTCATTCTTGATCACTAAGTAGTCGGCCGTATTTAAACATACATTTATTTAATTGAGAAATGGATGGAAAACTCTCGTCTCCCGTACTTTTCAAGAATATGATTTATCCTCATGTGAAGCGCCTCCTTGTTTTCAAAATCCTGCGGGCGCAACCA
>JBDNFP010000440.1:0-11620 GCA_041689775.1 Spirosomataceae bacterium | reverse complement strand
TTGCATCACAAAGGAGATAGGAAAGTAGTTATTTTAGTACTGATTCAGGTTCAACCGACCACAAAGGTTACTAAATACGAGACTTTTTTCTAAACTTTTGCCATATTTTATATAATTATAAGAGTATTAATTTTTATAAGAAAACCCTGCCTATCCAAGCTAACCATGCCTTAGATGTTTGTCTAAGGTTAATGCAAAATCAAGTCCGGAATCGGGCTTTTTGTTTTACTAAACAGTTTCAATCGTAAATGATTTCAGTGGCCCTCTGTACTTACAACGGGGAAAAGTACTTACCCGAGCAGTTGGAGAGCATAATCCGACAGTCTGTGCCGGTAAATGAGATAGTAATATGTGACGATGGTTCACAGGATCGCACCATAAGCCTTCTTAATGAGTTTGCTGAAACGGCACCCTTTCCTGTTCGAATTTTTCAAAATGAGACTAATCTGGGATCAACAAGGAATTTTGAAAAGTGCCTTTCTCTCTGCCAGGGTGAAATTATTTTCTGCTGCGATCAGGATGACCAATGGCGCGAGGATAAAGTCGAAAAACAAACTAACTATTTTGCTACGCACCCCCATGTTGATGCGGTGTTTTCGAATGCACTCATCATTGACGGCGACTCTCAGACTACCTTATCAACTATTTGGGAGGAGATAGAGTTTTCCGAAGAACCACAACAACGCTGGAAAGATGGAAAAGCGCATGAAATACTATTTGGCGGGTTTGTGGTGACGGGTGCTACTCTGGCATTACGCCGCTCGTGCCTCAATCGACTCATGCCCTTTCCAACCCATATTCCACAGCTCATTCATGACGCCTGGATTGCCCTCGCGCTTAGCCTGGAAAACAAAATCGATTTTATCGATGAACCCCTCATTTTTTACCGGATGCACGCTAGCCAGCAGGTGGGGTTTAGTGCTAAGACAGATCCGGTTCGGTTTAAAGATCGATTTAACAGAGGCCGGCAGGAGAAATTAACTCCTATTCAGGAAAAGACTGATACCGCACAAAACCTCTATAAATTACTACGGGATATCCCATTTGTACCACGAGAAAAACTCATAAAACTATATCTCAGGCAACGGCATTTTCAAATGCGGGCTAATCTGCCAGATAACCGTTTACTACGTTTAGTGCCAATCATGAAGGATGTCATGTCTGGGCGTTATGCATTCAGTAGTAAAGATTGGTGGCTACCAGCTCTGGGAGATCTTTTTGAGTAAATTACCAACTCGTTTATTTCCAAGGTATCCAAACGTTTGAAACTAAAACACATGTCTTCTTTTCCACAGCCCTCGATAGTTATTTTAGTGCCCATTTATCGCAACGACCTCACTGCGAGCGAAAAAAACTCACTCGCTCAGTGCTGGAAGGTTCTGGGACATTATCCTATTGTCTTCGTTAAACCCGAAAGCTTATCTCTTGAATCTATTGTAAGCGAATTTCCCGAGTTGAGCACGCATTCTTTTCCGGACTCCTGTTTTACGGGCACTGATAGTTATAACCGGCTCCTAATATCCAATGACTTCTACCAACCGTTCCGGGAATATGAACATATACTGATATACCAGCTGGATGCTTTTGTGTTTCGTGATGAGCTTCCCTATTGGTGTAGTCAAGGGTTGGATTACGTCGGATCGCCCACCATTCACAAGGAAGAATTTGATGCCCTAACCGCTACACATAAGGATGACTATGCAGAGGCACTCAGTACGCATCGGCTGGTTTTTAACGGGGGACTTTCATTGAGGCGGGTAGCCGGTATGCTCCGTTATCTCCGCATTTATAGTATTTTCTATCCGGCCTGGAAAGGAAACGAAGATATGCTGTTTTCCCAGGAAGCTACCCGGCTGAAACCCATGAAATTCTTTATAAAGCTTCCTGATTGGGAACAGGCGTTGCGATTTTCCTTTGAAAAAAGCCCGGCGGCGAGCTATGAACTTACTAATCATTCACTTCCGTTTGGTTGCCATGCCTGGGAACGTTATGATCCAAAATTCTGGGAATCTCATATTCCACAAAACCACGAATAAGTACCCCTTTAACAAAATTTAACATACTAAATGGCACTCAAAGTCGTTGTTGCGGTGTTTTGATTATAGTACATACCCCCCCCCCCTTAAAGCTATGTTTAAAAAACCGTTTTCTATTCTTTTTGCTCTTCTTTTGGGCCTTGGAATGGCCAGCGGACAAGTTACCAACCGTCCCTACGTCGAAGAGCGCTACTCCCGATCGGTGCAGATACTCCGGGTTGAGCTTACCTCCCGCTATACCATCATTGATCTGCAATACGGCGAGCCCGGAACGCGCCAACTCTTCCGGTCGCCGACTCCTCGCAGTGGAGATCCAACAATTGGTATTGATCCCGGTAGCCGATTATATAAGCCGGGCGTAACTAGTCGGCGTTATAAATTTATCAAAGCCGAAGGAATTGCGGTTTCACCCGCCAGAATGAATGTGCGCCCCGGAGAGGTAGTGAACTTCCGAGTGTACTACGAGCGCCTGGACCCCGGTATTGAAATATTTGATTTCTACGAAGGCCGAAACCCCGATCAGACCGAATACTGGAACTTCTACGGAGTACATATTACCAATCCACCACCGCGGAAGTCAGTGCTCAGAACTCCAGTACCTTCCGTAAAGCCCGAAATTGAAGAGCCGGTTGTGCAAGAACTACCATTGCTGGATGAAGTCCCTGCCCAAATTCCGCTTCCCACCGAGAAGATGGCCACACCCGAGTTTATGGGCCTGAGTGGTACGATCTATAATGCCACCACGCAAGAGGCAATTCCGGGGCAACTCGTGTACGTTGAAGGGGGCGACTCCCTCCGGCTCGGTACGGCCTCGGGCAAGTATCGGCTGGGATTGGACGCCCGCCAAAAAACAACAATCAGTGCTTCTGCCAAAGGTTACCTGACCACCACGGTGGTAGTCAACCCGGTAGACTCAACCGGTAAGGCCAGCCTGCGTTATGATTTTTCCCTGGTTCCGTTGGCCGAAGGAGCTACCGTATCGCTCAATAAGGTCTATTTTGCTACCTCGGAGTTTCAGCTTTTGCCGGAGTCTTACGATGAGCTTAATGGGCTTGTGAATACCCTGCGCGAAAATCCATCTTTACGAATCCGGCTGGAAGGGCATACCGATAATCAGGGCGATTTCGACAAAAACGTCGAGCTTTCGCGCAACCGTGCCAACGCTGTGCGCGATTACCTTATTCAGAAAGGTATCGACGTTAGCCGGCTGGAAGCTAAGGGGTACGGTCAGACCCGACCGGTATCCAAAGGAAATAGCGAGGAGGAACGTCAGAAAAATCGCCGGGTCGAGTTTATTATCATTGGGGTATAAGTAGTATAGTTTTTCGGCTTGAGACCGTTTTTATCGATATTTTGTCTAAAAGTAGCGGAACGTTCCTGATGAGCGCTCCGCTTTTTTCATGCTTTCCCTACCTTTGTTCTTTATTTTCATTGAACTTCTCACTTACCCATCTTTCCGGTTATCGGAAGGCTTTTGTATGAATTATATTGAACTACGGCTTACTGTCTCGCCCGATTACACCGAAATACTAATGGCCGAGCTGGCCGAACTAAGCTTCGAGTCTTTTGTGGAGACTGATGAGGGACTGGAAGCCTATATCTTGGAAAATGATTTTAACGAAGCAGCGATTGAGGCTGTACTGGCTAAATATCAGCCTAGTACCGCAATAGGGTATTCGTGGGAAGCGTTAGAAAAGAAGAACTGGAATGAAGAATGGGAGCGTAGCTACGAGCCGATTGAGGTAGGAGAAGCAGTTCGGGTTCGGGCTTTATTTCATGCACCCGACGAGCGATTTAAGCATGATCTTCTGATTACCCCAAAGATGTCGTTTGGTACGGGGCACCACGAGACTACCTGGCTCGTTATGAACGAGCAGCTGAGCTTGCCACATACTGATGTTGACGTTCTCGACGTTGGCTGTGGTACTGGTATTCTGGCGATTTTGGCGCGTAAACTTGGTGCTGCCGGATTACTGGCTTTTGACATTGACGAATGGGCGGTTGAAAATAGCAGGGAAAACTTTGAACTTAATGGTATAGCCGAGAACGCCGAAGTTTTTCAAGGTACCATTACGGAAGTACCATCGGAACGAAAATTTGGCGGGGTACTAGCCAATATCAACCGAAATATTCTTCTAAATGAAATCTCCCGCTATGTACAACATCTTTTACCCTTGGGTTGGCTGGTAGTAAGCGGGTTTTATGAAGCCGATGCTCCGGATGTTATCAAATGTGCCGAAGCTCAGGGGCTTACATTCCAACGGATAAATACCCGTAATCAGTGGGCTACGGTGGTTTTTACGAAATAGAAATTAACGATATATGAATATTACTTCTTTCCTTTCCTGTCACTTATTGCGACGAGCTTCCCTGCTGCTGGTACTACTACTGGGAGCTCAGGTACTGTATGCCCAAAGCATAAAATTTTCCGAAGAGCCGGGTGCTTTTATCGTGGAAGCGAAAAAGGTGATGGAAGGAAGTAAAAACCCAGCGTATGCCAAAGCTGCGCAAGACTTAGAGAGCATCTGGATGAGTTCGGCTACCTCCGCACAGCAAGTTGGGTTTGTAGTAATCATGCGACGCCTGGCTACCAAAGGACAAAAGGCTGGGCCAATTTTTAATTTATTACTCCGAAACTTTCACACGATTCTCACGCAGGAAGGTGCCGATGTGAATGGTTTCTTATCCATGTTAGATAAAGCTAGTGAGCAGTACGACCCCAAAACCTTGCAAAAGCTTTTAGAATCGGTAGAGCTGCTATTGGAAAAACAACAGCTCTACGCTTCTAACTATAATCGGCTTTACCTTACCGATGGTACTTATTCTTTTCAGTTTGATGATTCCAAGGGTACTGCCGCCATAAATACCACCCAACCAATAGCGGCCAATGATGGCTGGGACAGCCTGTCTGATACAGCTTCTATTTTGCTGCCAAACAGAGAGCCTCTCCCCACCGTTTCGGGAGCCTTGGTTGAGGTAAAGAACGCCGTGTTTACTATGGTAACTGCCAACGATTCGGTAAGCTTTGGGCCTAGTCAGGGAAGTATAGCCCTCCGCGAGGGGATTTTTGTGGGAAAAGACGGTAAATTCAATTGGGAAGCGGCCGGCGACCCGTCCATTTACGCTGTTTTGCCGGAGTATACCTTTTCCGTTGTAAACCCTAAGCTTTCCGTGGAAAACGTTACCCTTCATAATGATACCCGGCTGGCCAGCCCAATAAAGGGTTCTTTTGAATTCAAAAGCGTCAGACGTCTTACGGGTAAACCCGCTTCGTATCCCCGGTTTGTGTCAAGCCAAAATGATGCTGTTTTGCGCAACTCCCGTAAAAGTATCACCTACCATGGAGGGTTTAGCTTAGTAGGAATTAGTATGTATAGCACATCGCTCTCCAATGAGCCTTCAATGTTGTTGGTTTCCTACAACAATCAACCCGCTTTTCGGGTATTCAGTAAGCGTTTTGTGATTAACGATTCAGTAGTAACAGCCCAGGTAGCTTCCTTTTCGCTACCGCTCGGAACGGACTCTCTGTATCATCCGGGGGTGCGTTTTTATTACAGCGATGAGGCCGGACTACTGCGACTTGAAAGAGCCGACGGAACGCCCTTTGCCGGAGTACCATATTCCGATGGCTACCACAAAATGAGCATCTGGGCCGAAGCCATGCGTTGGTATTTGCCCAAGGAAAAGGTCGAGTTTTATATGATTGTGGGTAAAAAGGAACTCCCCGTCCGGATGGAATCCTATGACTACTTTCGGAGTAATCGTTTTCGGGAATTGGTGGAACAGTTTGGTTTCCAGCCTTTACTTATGGCGGCTAATTATGTACAGACCAAAAAAGCACAGGTTTTTTCAGCCTATGACCTTGCTACTCAGTACCGGCAAGACCCCGAGATTATGAAACGGACCCTCCAAAGTATGACCTTGCAGGGGTACTTCGAGGCCAACACCCAGACGGATGAATACCGACTGGCCCGGAAAGGGATACTGTACATACTAGCCAATATGGGAAAAAGCGACTTTGATAACTTACAAATCACCTCCCTTTTTGAGGCAAATAATGAGGTTGCCAACGCTACAATATCGCTTACAGATACCCTCATGACTGTACGTGGTGTGCAGCGTTTTATCGTCAGTGACTCCCTGAAAATCGTAGCAATTCCCTCCGACAATCAGGTAGTACTTGGTCGTGGACGGGACTTTATCCTCAATGGGCAGCTGAAATCAGCCAATTTTCGATTTACGGGAGCGGGCTTGAAGTTTAGTTATGACCAGTTTTTTATTAATCTCAATCAAGTCGATTCAATCACCTACATTCCTCAGGATAAATATGCCAAAGGAATGAGTAGCGAAGTAGGTGGGCACGTCAAATACGAAAAGGGAGGAACTTTCTATCTGAGTGACCCCAATAACAAATCTGGACTTCAAAAGGGAGGAAAATCGCCCCGGTTGGTTATTCCGCAGGGAATGACCGTCTTTTTTGACCAGCCTGAACGAGGTAAACTAACCTACAAACGGGATGTGTTTTTCAAAATACCAAAGCTCGACTACGATAGTCTTGACCAGCGGGATGTAGTTTTCTTGGGAAATTTTAATTCCGGTGGAATTATGCCTTCTTTTAAAACAACCCTGAAAAGTATGGCCGATAACTCCTTGGGATTTGAATACAAACCCCCGGCGGAAGTGAAGCTCTACAACAGCAAGACGAGCGCTAAGTTTACGGATAAACTCGTGATGGATAACGAGGGCCTGCGAGGATCCGGCATACTGAGTCACCTTTCGGCTACTATTCCGGCGGAAGAGTTTTTATTCACCACGGATTCACTGCTTGCCTCGGGAAGTGAAGCTTCGATTGAAGAAGCTACCATCGGGAAAGGTTATTTTCCCAGGGTAGAATTAAGAAACTATTCCCTCCGGTGGTTTCCCAAAGTTGATAGTATGTTCATCGATACCAAAGGAAACTCCTTTAATTTCTATGCGGGTACCACCAAGCTGGAAGGAGGATTACTACTACGCTCGGCGGGCTTGTACGGCAGAGGGCAGCTTAAACGATCCGATTCTGAGCTTAGCTCACAGAACATTAAGTTTAACAAGGAAGGCTTTGTGGCAAACCAATCGCAGTTTAGTGTCAGCGCCGGGCAGCAACAGTCATTCCGCCCGATTCTCTTGGGAAAAAACGTTGACGTTGACTTTAACATAGCCCGAAACCTCGTAGAACTTTCTACCACGGGTTCTGGCTTTGGTACCGATAGCTCCACCCTCGAATTTCCGTATGCCGCTTACCGGACCTCGATCAACAAGGCCCGCTGGAATATTGCCAATAAGACCATCGCTATGAAAGGGGATGTAAACAGTTCTACGTTTTATTCTACCGCTCCGGAGCAGGGGGGGCTTTCGTTTAATGGTTCGGCGGCCCTGTACGAAATTGAAAAGATGACGCTGAATATCAGTGGTGTGCCCTATATACGGACCGCTGACGTAAAGATTATTCCGGATAAAGGGGTCGTTAGCGTAAGGCGTAACGGCGAAATGACACCCTTCAAAAGGGCCAGAATCGAAATTGATACGCTCAATAGCTCACACCGACTTCGGGATGCCGATATCCGTATCACCTCCCGCAATCGCTTCGAAGGGTCAGCGACGTACCAATACATTACAGCCCGTAAAGATACCTTCAACATTAAGATGGAAAACTTTGAGCTTCGGGAAGCCGGTAGCGTCGCCACCGCATCCCGAAAAGCCAAAGGGACGACCTCTTCCCCGGAGGTAGCCTACTACACCACGGCCCGGGCCCGGGTACTAGAAACAGACCGTATCATGCTGGCACCTCGAATGCAGTATAAGGGTGATGTAAATCTGATCTCCTACGAGCCATCCTTAGAATTGGATGGTTTTATCCGCCCGCAACTAAAACCCCGGCTCGATCTGATTAGCTCCTGGATTACTTTTAAGGAAAGTGGTAAGGATTCCTCGGGCACTATCTCAATTAAAGTGGATAAACAGTTAAAAAATGAGATAGAACAACCGCTCTTCGCTGGACTTTGTTTTCGCTCTGGCGGAGGTATGTACATGAGCTTTCTATCTCCAAAAGATACCGAGCAGGATCGGGATATCTATACCGCCGAAGGGCATTTGACCTACGATGAGGATCTCAAACTATTTCGGATTACGCCTTCCCCAGGACCGGACGGCCTTATTGATGAAGCCAAGGCATTTACCTTCGATGATCAAAAAGGACTTGCCTCTTTTGCTGGCTCTCTAAATCTTGCCGATCCGCAACTTATGAAGGCTTCTGGGCTGGTAGATGTACAGGTAGACAGCGCCCGGTATGAGTTTAATACCCTACTGCTCATTGATCTGCCTGCGCTGATTCCGGTAACGCCCGAAATGGCCACCAAGATTGTAAAAACGAACCTGGACGAACAGAATAGTGATGCTGCCGAAGACGAACCCACCCGCCTGAACATCAAACTAGCGGCGCTTATCGGGCAGAAAGCGGCTGATGACTACCTGACCAAAACAGCGGGGGAGTATAAGCCATTGTTTGAAGCGTCGTCTCAGTTAGACGTCCCATTGGTGCTCTCGAATGTCAATCTACGCTGGTCTGATATTCACAATAGCTTCTTCTCCACCGGAAGAATCGGGGTTTCTAACCTCGGTAGAAACGATATCAATGCCCAAATGGAAGGTATGATGGAGCTTCGCCGGACCGACCGGGGGGATGAGTTTAGCCTGTATATAGAAGTATCACCCGACGTGTGGTATTACCTCGACTACTCCCAGAAGCAATTGGGTATTGTCTCTTCGGAAATGGACTTTAACGATCAGATTCTGGCCCGGTCT
Source organism: Spirosomataceae bacterium (assembly GCA_041689775.1). Classification (GTDB taxonomy): domain Bacteria; phylum Bacteroidota; class Bacteroidia; order Cytophagales; family Spirosomataceae; genus JBDNFP01. The sequence continues at coordinate 2,744 of JBDNFP010000440.1, read as the reverse complement.
AAAAACGTAAAAACGAAGGATATGGAACTCATTCAAGTAGGGTTCGAAGAGAAGTCTATGTTTATGGACCGATTCTATGACTTCTACCAGCCGGCGCTCAAAAAAGCCCGACTGGCCAAGGCAACGGAAAAGAAAGATGTTAAGAAAAAACCGGTTAAAAAGAAAGTAGAAGCCACCGAAGGATTCTGATAGTCAATGTATTAGTGAACGGTTTTTTTATGGGATAAGAAAATGTTAAATTAAGTAGTTAGTAATCATTTGGTTAATTCGATTCTAGTAGTATTTTTGTTAGTATTTGCAATTCTAATTCTTGAAATAGTACAAAAATAATGACTTTTAGCTTATTCCTTATTACAATTATTGGAGCCTATTTGCTTGGCTCAATCCCTACGTCTGTTTGGTACGGAATTGGCTACTTCGGAATTGACGTTCGTCAGCACGGAAGTGGTAGTGCCGGCGCTACTAATACCTTTCGGGTATTAGGAAAAAGGGCCGGGACTATTGTGATGTTGATCGATGTGTTAAAAGGATGGACGGCTACCTGCCTCGCCTTACTTTTGTTTTATTTTAATGTTATTGATGATAGCCAGTTATTAACCTATAAAATCGTATTTGGAATCATTGCAATTGCTGGGCATATCTTCCCGGTATTTGTTGGATTTAAAGGAGGAAAAGGGGTAGCTACCCTGCTGGGAATGGTCCTGGCGGTTCATCCTGAACTAGCCTTGATGTCTATCACAATCTTTATACTTACGCTGCTGACATCTCAATACGTTTCTTTGAGTTCTATTTTAGCTACCCTTGCGTTCCCTGTTTTGTCGTTACTCGGACTGTTCGGTCGACCTGATACACTACTGGTCGTGTTTGGTTTTGTGATGTTCCTACTGGTAGTTATTACCCATCAGAAAAATATAGTACGTCTTTTTAACGGAAGCGAAAGCCGTGTAAAGCTATTTGGAAGTACCAAGAGTTCTTCCTGATGAAGTTTTGGGTACACGTACAAAAAAGTCCTCCGAGAACACGGAGGACTTTTTCTATTTTTGAATACAGGTGTGTTGATAGTAAGTATGTACGGTGGTGTGTTTCGCTTACTTAGAGCTATGGCGTGGTGGTGTGAATATGTGTAATACTCTAACAACTGCGAGATAATAACCTTGCATATTGCACAGAACTAAGCTTATTAAATGCTTTGCTGTCACTAATGCAAAACAGCAGATGAGATATTTTACTTTGGTTTAACCGCATAATCATTTCAAAAGGAATTATTCTCTGCTTGCGAGATAGACTTTCCGAGGTAATCCAATCTCCTTTAATGTATACATACCTGTCGCGGTCAATTTCTCCAAAAATACTAAACGTAGCGGTCCGTTTCAGGTCAAATCGCTGGTGTACCAATGACTGATTTACCAGTTTCCAATTTCTTAGCATCTCTTCTCCGGTAGAAATGGTGTTAATGGCTGGTTCGTGCGCTCTAAAATTGGGTGTAAGTAAAACCGCTGCTTCCTCCATGTGGCCCGCCTGAGATGGCCCTCATGAAATCAATGGCGACGCTTATACATTCATCAGTCTTACAGTTTGCAGAAGAAATAGACTGTGGAGGTGGCGAAGATATCAACCCCCGCAGACTGAGCGGAAAGTTGAAGCTTTTCATAACGTTGAGTAAATTAAACAGCACGATCTTTTCGTTGTGGTGTTTACAATTCAAATGTCCTGATAATCCATAGCTTTCCGTTTCGCTGATAGGTCAATTTCTATCAGATTTGGGACATTTGTCTCAAATAGCTAAATTCGTGCACTCTAAGAGCGCCTTAGGGGTAATTAATATACTTACTCATTAGTCCTGTAACACATCATCATGCAAACTTATCTGGAAGAACATAAAGAGCGTTTTTTGGGGGAGCTTCTCGATCTTCTTCGTATTCCCTCGGTTAGTGCCGACTCAAAATTTAAAGGAGACATGCTGCGGGCGGCCGAATTTGTGCGCCAAAGCGTAGAAGACGCTGGTGCCGATTGGGTCAAAATCTTCGAAACACCGGGTCACCCTATTGTATACGGTGAGAAAATCGTAAATCCCGCCGCACCAACCGTGCTGATTTACGGGCATTACGATGTACAGCCCGCCGATCCCTACGAATTATGGGACTCGCCCCCCTTTGAACCGGTCATCAAGAACGAGCGTATTTTTGCCCGGGGTGCCTGCGACGACAAGGGACAGTTCTATATGCACGTGAAGGCGCTGGAAATGATGATAGCAACCAAATCTCTGCCCTGTAACGTCAAAATTATGATTGAAGGCGAAGAGGAAGTCGGTTCAGATCACTTGGGCGGCTTTGTGAAGTTACACCGCGAGATGCTGGCTTGTGACACCATTCTGATATCTGATACCAGCATTATTGCGAATGATGTGCCATCCATCGAAGTAGGTCTTCGTGGACTTACCTACCTGGAAGTAGAAGTAGTGGGAGCGAACCGTGACCTGCACTCGGGTGTGTACGGTGGAGCCGTTGCCAACCCGATCAACGTCCTAGCCGAAATGATTGCTTCTTTGAAAGACGAGGACGGACATATTACGGTTCCGGGTTTCTACGACAACGTAGAGGAACTAACTACCGAGGAGCGTAAGGCTATGAACGAAGCGCCGTTTAGTCTAGATGAATACAAGAAAGATTTAGATATCAATGACGTACAAGGTGAAGCCGGCTACACAACCATTGAGCGTACTTCCATCCGTCCCACGCTCGACG
>JBDNFP010000439.1:0-36538 GCA_041689775.1 Spirosomataceae bacterium | reverse complement strand
GTGCATATGTTGCCCAAGCCAATTTGGTTATGGTATTTGCACGATTCATTGGTGCAGTATTGTAGCAGTTTGTATTTGTCAAAGTCAAGATCCATGGCACAAAGTTACGAATCATAAATTATATACCCAGTACCGAAAATTTAAGAAATCAAAAATCAAGTAAGGACAGTCTTTTATTAACATTGCGGCCCCGTATTGAAGAGGAAATAAAATCTAAAGTAGGTTTTTTGGACGAACTTGATTTGATGCTTGAACTATTAGAGAATTCCATACCAGCAACAGTAGTCTGGTTTATATGGTTTCTTCTTCTCTTGGGACTGGAACTTTTTATTCTATTTAGTAAAGCTTCTGGTGAAGCCAGTGATTATGACGCACTAGTTTTACATCAAATGAATACAAATAAGAAAAAAATAGAATTATTATCTAAGAGAAATACCGAGGCTCTTGAAACTTCTTAAATTATTACCGGAGCTTATCTAAGCAAACTAAAAGTCCCTATTTAGTGCTTTGGTTGGATAACTTTTTTGAGATTAAGGTAAGTAGTCGCCTATCTCCATCTTTACTAAGTGCATTTTGCTTCATCAATTTTGGATTATGAAAAATACGAAGTAAATCCAGCCATCACAATCTCGCCTTGTACTAACGATGAAAAAACAGCAACCTGCCTATGAGTACCCCCTTCTTTAAGCCATTATCTATATCAGCGAAAGAATCACTATTCATGAGGCCCTAGGCAACGGGCGCCTCACTATCCGGGGAATGGGAATCGCTGTCAAGAATAAGTTGGTACTTTTGGCTGTATCTCCACAGCCCAAAGTACCAACTTATTCTTTAATCCCCTTCAACGTCCCGATCTGCAATAGCGCCTTAACTCAACTCCCGACTAAGACTACTATTCCAAACCATATTTATCAATCAAATATAGCATAGCCGCCATCGCGGCGCCTCCCATTTCCAACTCCCGCTTACTGACGGCATCGAGGGTATCAGATCCTGCGTGATGGTAATCAAAATAGCGCTGGGAATCGGGAATCAGGCCAAGAAGCGTAGCACCTTGCTGTCCCAAAGGGCCAATGTCCGCTCCACCCCCGCCGGGACCAATTTCGTAGATGCCATAGCTCGCAAACAACGGTTGCCACGACTGAATCTTTGCTTTCTTGGCGGTAGTACCCACCAAACCAAACCCTAATGGTGTAAAACCTCCCCGGTCGGATTCAATGGCTGCCAAATGCACTTCACTGTTTATTCTGGCAGAATCCGCGTAGGTAACACCTCCCCGCAGGCCATTTTCCTCGTTCATAAACATAACCGACCGCAAAGTACGCTTGGGAATATAGCCTAAGGTTTTAAGGATGCGCAGCGCTTCGATAGCCTGTACACAGCCGGTGCCATCATCGTGGGCGCCTTGGGCTAGATCCCAAGAATCGAGGTGGCCGCCAACCACAATAATTTCGTTTGCATTGGTACTTCCTTTGAGCTCACCAACGACGTTGTGCGAAAGCGCATCGGGTAATGTTTCACAATTTTGCTTAAAATAGAACTGGATTGCGGGATTATCCTTGATTGCCTTACTGAGCAGTTCCGCTCCGTTGGTACTGATGGCGGCCGTCGGTATCAACGGTACTCCCGGACCATAGCGCATCCCCCCGGTATGAGGAAAATCATCCATCCGGGTGGTCATGGAACGCACAATGGCACCCACTGCGCCCAGCTTTGAGGCCTCCGTGGCACCATTGCCGCGTTGGTCCACCGCTCCCCGGTAAGCATCGAAGGTACTCAGCTGAGTGGGGTCCATAGGACGATTAAAAAAAACGATCTTTCCGGCTACCTTCTCTTTACCCAAAGCTCGTAGCTCAAGAAAGCTTTTTACTTCAATGATCTCCGCTTTTACTCCGGCCTTAGACGTTGCCACCGATCCTCCCAAGGCCGCGATGGGTACCTGTACCTTTTTCTTGCCCGATTGAAAGTAGGCTTGTTCGGCCGCTCCCCGCACCCAATGCGGCACTTCGGTTTTTTGAAGGAATACTTTATCAAACCCTTCGTCTTCCATTACCTTTTGGGTGTACACTACTGCTTTTACGGCTCCGTCAGAACCGCTCAATCTGCCGCCAATTTGGGTGGTGAGCACCCGCAACCATTCGTAGGATTTACCGTTGGCCAAGGCTTCGCTGAAAATCTTTTTGATGAAAATAGAATCGGATTCAAAAGGCGTCTGAGCCTGAGCGGCGGGTAAAATACCAATTACCGCTAATAAAATAAGGAAGTAAGGCTTTATGGTCATCGAATGTAGGTTTAGTTTACACGTAAAAATAAAAATCCCGTGCTGGTATGCACGGGATTGACAAGCTATTATCAAAAAATTACAAACAATTATACGTAAATTTATAAACTTGGGTGTAAGCATTCCCGCTAGCAGGGAATGCTGAAATACTAGCCTCCGTGGGTAGATTCTTTCCATTGTACTTATAGGTGACCACCCCCGTTTGTAGTAACTGAGCCCCTTCGTATAACTTAAAGCTGCCGGGATTTTCGTCACTCATACCGCCCCCTCCTATCAGGTTGACATACATGGCCGGTTGAGAGAAAAAATAAAAATTTCGTTTCCCATCATAGTTTCCGTATTCCGCCATAAGTTGCTCCGTATTGGTAATAGAGACAATCTTGGAAAACCACTTCACTACATTTTTCGTGTCGTCATATTCATACCGCCAATAATTTTCACCCCATTTATAGAGCGTCAAACGCTGTTTGGCGTCATACACAAGTACGTAGATTTGCTCAGACTTTGGTCCTGAATTAAAGATTCGGAATTGACGAATGGTATCAACTAAGCCTTCATTGGAGTAGTGCATCTCATACTGATAGTTTACAAAAGGGCTCATGAGGTTTGTCTCCCGCAAAGCTTTTACTTTACCTTCTGTCCCGTAATCAAAGGAGAACCGCTTTTGCGGTTGGTTAGCACCTCTCCTTTCATACTGAACAATGCGAAACAATAGACTATCAGTAGTGTATTCATAATTACGGTAAGGCTTACCATCAATGATTTCAGAAATGACATTACACCCTGTTTCCGCTACTACGGGCTCCGTAGTATCTTCTTTTTTACAACTTATCACCAGGGTAATGATTACTACCCAAACAAGCAGCTTTTGCACCATAGCATTATCTTTTATTAGTGTGATAACAATAATAATGCCGAAATACAAAAGAGAGTCCGGCAATACATACCGGACTCTCGTAATTTTATAAACTGATTTACAGCGTATTGACCAGATTAAAGTTCTAGTAACAGACGGGTTGGATCTTCCAGCAATTGCTTTAACCGAACAAGGAAACTTACTGAATCTTTTCCGTCGATGGTACGGTGATCGTACGAAAGCGCTACGTACATGATCGGGCGAATCACTATTTCGCCATTTATGACTACCGCGCGTTCCACAATATTGTGCATGCCAAGGATGGCCGATTGCGGGGCGTTGATAATCGGAGTCGAAAGCATCGACCCAAAAATACCGCCATTGGTAATGGTAAAGGTACCTCCGGTCATTTCGTCAATCCCTAGTTTTCCGTCACGGGCACGAACTGCCAGGCGAATAATTTCCTTTTCAACCTGAGCAAAAGACATCGCCTCGGCGTTACGAATTACGGGTACCACAAGCCCACGAGGGGTAGACACCGCAATAGAAATGTCGCAACTATCATTGTAAACTACGTCGTCGCCATCGATGTAGGCATTCACAACCGGGAAGTCTTGCAGAGCTACGCAAACCGCCTTGGTAAAAAAGGACATGAAGCCCAGGCCTACCTCGTGCTTTTCTTTAAACTTATCTTTGAACTTCGAACGCAGATCCATGATCGGCTTCATATCTACCTCATTGAAGGTAGTTAGCATGGCCGTTTCATTTTTTACAGCCACCAAGCGGCGAGCAATTGTTTTCCGTAAGGACGACATCTTCTCACGACGCTGACCACTTTTGGGAGCGGGCTTGGGAGCTGGCGCAGCCGCCGGCTTGGCAGCGGGAGCAGCAGCCGAAGCTTTCTGCGCATTCAAGGCATCTTCCTTCGTGATTCGTCCGCCAGCACCGGTTCCATTTACATCCTTAGGATCGATTCCTTTCTCCGCAAGAATTTTGGCAGCTACGGGTGAAGTATGCACAATACTAGCATCCTCATTAGCTGATTGTGTCGTAGGTGTCTCCGGTGTAGCAGGGGCGGACGCCACCGCACTTTCGCCTCCCACCTCAATGCTACAGATGAGTGCACCAATCGCCAACGTTTCTCCCTCGGCAGCGGCAATGCGCAATACTCCGGCAGCCTCGGCGGGCAACTCAAACGTAGCCTTATCGGATTCTAACTCACAGACGATTTCATCGAGTTCTACCCGGTCTCCGTCTTTCTTATTCCAGGATGCGATAGTAACCTCCGTGATGGATTCACCAACGGTAGGCACGTTCATTGCAACTACTTTCCTTGGGGCAGAAGATGCGGCCGCGGCCTTAGTTTCAGCCGGAGCTGGTTTAGTAGGAGCCTTACTTTCGGAAGAAGCCACGGCCGTCGCTTTTGTATCAATGACTGCAATAAGGTCGCCTATCGCAAGAGTATCACCCTCCTGAGCTTTGATGTGGAGTACTCCGTCCGCTTCCGCAGTCAGTTCAAACGTAGCTTTGTCAGAATCTAATCCGCAAATAACTTCGTCCATTTTCACCACATCTCCTTCGTTTTTCAACCAAGCTCCTATTATTACTTCCGAAATAGATTCGCCAACCGGTGGTACTTTTATTTCTAGTTCAGCCATGAGATATTCTTGTATTTCAATAAAATGTTCAACGATGTTTGATAGTTAGTCGAAAGCACGACGAATGATTTCTTCCTGCTCCTGCTTGTGAATTTTTGCAAATCCGGTTGAAGGTGAGGCACTCGACCGGCGAGCGATTACTTCAAGGGGTTGCTCGGGGTACATACGCAGCAAGAAAGTCCATGCTCCCATGTTGAAAGGCTCCTCCTGTACCCAGAATACTTTTGCTTTCTTATACTTAGCAATATGAGCATTCATTTGGGTTTTAGGGAAAGGATGCATTTGTTCCAAACGAATAATGGCAATATCTTTCCGTCCGTCCTGCTGTTGTTTTTCGTACAACTCGTAATATAACTTACCGGTACACATCAATACTTTCGTCACTTTCTTAGGGTCGGCGTAAGGATCTCCAATGGTCTCTTGGAAACGACCATTGGTCAGTTCATCCATGGAAGAAATACACAATGGATGACGCAGCATCGACTTAGGCGACATCACAATCAGCGGCTTTCGGAAAGGATAAGCCATTTGACGACGCATCATGTGGAACAAGTTGGCGGGGGTAGTTACGTTGGTAACAATGATATTATTACTGGCCGCTAGCTGTAAAAACCGCTCGGGACGAGCGTTGGAGTGCTCAGGTCCCTGACCTTCATACCCGTGTGGAAGCAGCATCACAAGTCCAATCCAACGATCCCATTTGGTTTCACTAGATGAAATAAACTGGTCAATCATCACCTGGGCACCGTTAGCGAAGTCTCCAAACTGCGCTTCCCAAATAACCAGAACATTCGGATTTGCCATCGCATACCCAAACTCAAACCCTAGCACTCCGTACTCAGAGAGTAGCGAGTTATAAATCATAAACTTAGCCTGATCTTCTTGAATATGGTCGAGATTGCTGTAAGCCACATTAGTTTCGGCATCGTGCAATACTGCGTGCCGGTGCGAAAAAGTTCCCCGCTGCACATCTTGTCCACTCAAACGAACCGCTCTCCCTTCGGCCAAAATAGACCCGTACGCCAATAGCTCGGCGGTTGCCCAGTTTACTTCTTTGGATTCAAAAACCATTTGCTTCCGGTCTTTGATCAGTTTATCAATTTGTTTCAGAGTTGTAAAGCCCTCCGGAATAGTTGTGATAGCTTGCCCAATTTTTTCAAGAACTTCCAGCGACACACTCGTATCGGGGGATTTCTCAAAATCCTCAGGACTGGAGTTACGCAGGTTACGCCACTCTATCTCCAATTTTGGCATCGAGTAAGGCAGGACCTTCTGCTTTACCATTTCAAGGCGCTCCTGAAGCAGAGCCTTGAATTCTTTATCCATGCTGGTCGCGAGCTGAGCATCGACATCACCTCGGTCAGCGAGGGTTTTTTGATAGATCTCGCGGGGATTGGGGTGATTCTCAATGTATTTGTAAAGAACCGGCTGCGTAAACTTCGGCTCGTCAGACTCATTATGTCCATGACGACGATAACATACCATATCCACAAAAATATCTTTATTGAATTTTTGACGGTATTCTACCGCAAGGCGCATGCAGAAAACTACCGCCTCTGGGTCATCGCCGTTCACGTGAAGAACAGGTGCGTCCACAATTTTCGCAACGTCTGTGCAGTAAATACTCGAACGGGCGTCTTCAAAATCGGTTGTAAATCCAACCTGATTATTGATCACAAAGTGGATAGTTCCACCGGTGTAGTACCCTTCCAAGCCCGACATCTGTGTCACTTCGTACACAATACCCTGGCCAGCCACCGCAGCGTCACCGTGGATCAATACGGGTAGTACGCGATCATAATCGCTCCCGTAAAGGCCATCGGCCCGAGCCCGGATAAAACCTTCTACCACCGGATTCACCGCTTCCAGGTGAGAAGGATTAGGCGCCAATTTGAGATACATTTGTTGACCACTTAGCGTGTTGATTTGCGAAGAGAAGCCCATGTGGTATTTAACATCACCATCACCCCATACCTGATCGGGCAAGTTACCTTCAAATTCATTGAAGATCTGCTCGTAGGTTTTTCGCATAATATTGGCGAGTATATTCAGTCGACCCCGGTGGGCCATACCAATCATTACTTCCTTTACACCCATTTCACCCGCTTTGTTGATCATCGCATCCAAAGCCGGGATCGTGGTCTCGCCACCTTCAAGGGAAAAGCGTTTTTGCCCAAGATATTTGGTGTGCAGAAAGTTCTCAAAGACTACCGCCTCATTTAGCTTAGATAAAATATGTTTCTTCTCATCAAGAGAAAAATTCATATTCAAGGCTTCCTTCTCGATCTTTTCCCTGAGCCAGTTCTTTTGCTCACGGTCACGGATATACAAATACTCAAACCCTATATCACGAGTATAAATAATTTTGAGAGCTTCTACAATTTCTCGTAGCTTAGCCGGACGGCCAAAAACCTCCGAACCTGCTTCAAATACCGTATCAAGATCAGATTCTGCTAATTTAAAATCAGCTAAGTCGAGTCGGGGTTTACGGTCAAGGCGCTCACGGATTGGATTAGTACGAGCCAGCAGATGCCCACGGGAGCGGTATCCACGGATGAGATGTACCACTTCCATCTCCTTCCTGATCTTATCGGTATCTACCTTACCAGTTGATTCAGTAGAATGACCGTTGAGGGAATATTTCTGGGAAAATTCAAATCCTTCAAAAAATTTTCTCCATCCTTCATCAATTGACATAGGATCTTGCTTGTAGGAATTATACAATTCCTCTATGTAAGCGCCGTTGGAATTTGCTATGTATGAATAATTGTCCATCACTTTTGTGATTTTTCTTTGGTTGGTCAAAGTTACGAGATGTTATTTAAACAAGGCGAAAAAAAAACCTTTTTAAACGTATACTTTACCAAACGATGTTTTATTGTTAAATTAATTTATGTGAAATCGGGAAGGGTTCGGTACTAACTTCAACATGAGCTCGTGCATACTTAAAAGATTATTGCCCGTACCAGTAATCCCGCTTTCGTGGGCTTTTGAATTGTAGGTGTAGCCTACTCTCACATTATTCGACACTTGTAATTCGCCGGAAGCCTGAATGTAGTTAACCCGTGCGGAACGAAAAAAAAGTCCGATTCCTATTTTTTCATCATACCATGCCCGGGCACCTGCGTCAACCCGTAGATTTGTGCCAGCTTCCTGAACAATAAGGATACTAGGAGTAATTTTTACTAGATCAATCGCTTCAAAAGTTGCGCCAGCCGTAACATACAACGGTTGTCGATACTCAAATGTGGTCTGGCGACTACCATAGCCTTGAGAAAGTAGTTCAGGCTTCGATATCCCCAAATAGTATTTTTCTGAATGAATCCATACACCCGCCCCCAAACTACCCAATGCCCGGTTTACCGAAGTATTTGACGCAAAATCATACACTGGAAGCACATTGATTCCACCCTGAATACCTAATGATATCTTCCAATCAGCGGAGGCATTGAGATGGTAGGCGGCCGAGCCGTATACTCCCGTTGTAAAATAGGGCGACATTCGGTCACTTAGCGCTTGTAAGCCAATACCAACTTTACCACCTGCTATGGTTCCATCCATAGCAAAAGTTTGGCTTATGGGTGAGTTTGGCAGAAGAAACCATCGCCTGCGCAGCAGTACGGACATATTAAAATCCTCACGGACGCCTGTAAATGCAGGATTAATTGCCATTGGGTTTTGGATATACTGTTCATATAGTACTTCTTTTTGGGCATAGGCCTCTTCCAAAGGGCAGATTGTTGCTACCAGGAAGAAGAAGAACAAACGGTTTGGGGATAGTTTCATTGCTGCTTTATATAATTTCCCAATTCTAAGCATCCTTTGCTTACAAACAAAAAGGCAGGATAAAAATATCCTGCCTTTGCTAGTTAATACATCTCACTCAAATATGATTAATCAAGATTCATAATTTTGATTTCAGTACGTCGGTTTTGCTGGTGCTGCTCCTCCGAACAGTCACTGCCGTCAGCGCAGTCGTTGATCAATCTGCTCTCTCCGTACCCTCGGGAGGTAATGCGTTTTACTGGTATTCCTTTGGATATTAAATACTCTTCGGCTGCCTTCGCCCGACTATTGGAAAGTATTTTGTTGTAATTCGCGCTAGAACGGCTATCTGTGTGGGATCCAAGTTCAATGCGCATATTAGGATACTTTTCCAGTAAATCTATGAGCTTAATTAGCTCATAGGCTGCGTCCGGACGGATATCTGACCGATTGAGGTCATAATAGATATTGTCAATCTTGACCAGGTCGCCTTTTTCAAACATACGGATTGTGTAATCAGTTGGTTTTGTCTCGTCAAAACCAATGATCTTTTTACCAAATGTTCCGTATTTTTTATGTTCTGCATCGATGGTATAGTTATGCCCAGGTATGGCAAGGAATGAATATCCACCATCATCACCACTTAATACATCCTGAACCTCTCCGAATGTATCATCCGTTACCTTTACTTTAACTCCGGCCAAAGGTGTATTTTCTTTGGTAGACAGGACATTACCTTTCACATTGAATGAATTCAGGTTTCTTGCAATATCTACACCTTTTACCATTGGAATTTCTATCATGGAAGGATGATCGTCCTCAAATGCAGAAGCCGCAAATCCGATAGAGTTATTCTTGTAGCCAACATGGGAAGCCGTAAGAACGAAATCATTTTCAGCAGCAATACAGAGTAGTAAGTTACCGGTGGTGTCCGTTTTCAACTGCCTGACATCATCAGACATGGTCTTATTTTCCAATTGTACCGTTACGTTACTCAAAGGAAGGTTGGTGGCAGCATCGTACAATACCAGCGTGAGGTCACGACATGCATACATTGGTCCTTCCCTTCTAAAGCGGTAAATATCATCATCTTTTCCTCCCTCTTTACGATTGCTGCTAAAAAGGCCCAATTGGCGCTCTCCATCTGTAATCAGACCAAATCATCCTTATTGGAGTTAATCGGCGCTCCTAGATTAATACTTTTCTTGGCCTTCAAGGCATTTACCATGGGTGCAAAAAAGATATCCAAATCACCCATACCGGGATGCCCGTCAGAAGAAAAATACAGATTACCCTTTGGGTCAACGTACGGGAAAAGCTCATTACCCTTCGTATTTATTTCCGGCCCCATGTTCCTTGGTTCCGACCAAGAATCATCTTCCCACCGAGATATATATATATCGGTGCCGCCGAAACCACCGGGACGATCAGATGCAAAGTACAGATAGGTATTATCAGGGTTGAATGCAGGATGCCCCGTCGAAAATTCATCGCTATTAAAAGGGAGCTCCTCAATTTTGGACCAGCTGCCATTGACCAATTCTGCTGAATAAAGCTTAAGCTTATTGATTCCTTCTTCACTCACTTTATACTTTCCATTGTTGAAGTTATTACGGGTAAATACCACCCTATCACCTGCATTATTAAAGGTAGCAGGGCCTTCGTGGTATTTAGAATTAAGAGTCTTACTAAATCGGTCTGAATCAGTCATCGGGCGCTCTCCATATCCCATACTGGTGTTGTAGCTACTGCCCGAAAAGAAACCTAACGTATGTGAGTCATTAGCCGTCGTAGCCGTGTAAGAGTCCATTCCAAGGATACTTTTCCAGCGGCGCTTTGCCGGAGATTTTGTGGTAATAGAGCTTCCTAATGAAGATAACCCTTCTCCTTTGATATTGTCTAATTCGGGCAGGAAGTAAAGGTCCAGGAAAGCTGTGTTGTCCCAGCTAAATACTCTTTTGATACCTAACCCCTCATTTCTGCCAGATACAAATACTATCCCTTCTTTATAGTATACAGGGCTAAAATCAGCATCCGAAGAATTCATATCAAGATACTCGACTTTGTAGGACCCGGCATTCTTGGTTAGCAAGGCCACATTATTATATAACTTGGAAAAGCTCGGACTTCTTGCATCTTCGCTATCAAACGAGCTATACTTATCGTAAGTCTGCTGGGCTTCTTTGTACTTGCCGTTACTGGCCAAAGCCTGAGCAAAAAAGAGGTAACAATTTACATAGTCTTCAGGCAGGTCTTTTCCATAACCACTTATCATCTCCCGCATCATAAATTCCGTCTTTTGAGTGTCCTTCAATTGTCGGTAGCAATACCCGAGTTTCGCCTGAATCGAAAGTTTTTGACCTTCTCTCATCTCTTGGTCATCCTTCAAAACTTTTTCGTAAAGACCCGCTGCTTTGGTATAAGACAACGCTCCAAACTCTTTGTCTGCATTAGTGAGAGGGGATTGAGCGCGTAGCTGGAAGGTAATTGTGGCAAAAAATAGTAGTGTAATAATGTGTTTCATCGCAATACCTTGGATATGATGAGGTAAAAAAAAAGGCATATCCTCATATCAACTGTTTAAGCAGCCTGCATGTAGAATATACCAGTATGTAAATAGATTGCGTCCTCCGGTTTAGAAATAACGGGGCGTAAGGATTTTACTTTTTCCGAATCCAAACTCGTATCGTAGCATCACTTCGTGGCTACCTGAGTTGATACTAAGATTGGATTGTTTAAGGCCGTTTAACATCATGTCGTAGGCGTACCCGATTCTTATCTGATCAGTGAGTTGAATTTCAGCCATTCCTACCACTGCATCACTAACGTAATCGTTGATCGACCCACCGCTTCCGCTGCTGTTGTTCAATGTACTCCATTGATTATGGCGATAGGAGGTACCGATTGCAATCCGATCATTAATCCAGAGGTTAAGATTTCCATCTAGTCCAATTGGGGCACCTTCGGCGTATTTTGCAAGCAAGGAGGGTTTTAGTTTTAGAGTACTACCAAGATTAATTACAAAGCCGGACATCAAATAGGCATGACGCTTTTGTTTAGCTCGGTTATCTCCAGTATTGTATTCACTAAGGTTATTAGAAATCAGCTGAGGTACCGAGATCCCCAAGTAGGCTTTATCATTACTAATGTAGACACCCGTACCGAAGTTAGGCAGAATCTTAGAAATATTAGTATTAAAAACTGGGTCGTTACCACCGCCTGGTGAAAGCATTGCTTCGCTCAAATTCCACCTGAAACTTGTAGCACCAGCTTGAAGGCCGAGGGCAAGGGTTGAACGCTCACCAATCCGAATACGGAACGCGTAAGATGCATAAATCCCGGTTTCGTTTTGGAGGCCAATCTGATCATTGTAGACCTGTACTCCAAGCCCGACGCGCTCCTTGTTAATGGGGGCATCGAGGGTGAAGGTCATTGTTTTAGGCGCACCTTCTACGTTTACCCACTGATTACGGTATAGACCCGTTGCACTCAATACATCACGGCTTCCGGCGTAGGCCGGATTAAGCGCCATCATGTTAAACATGTACTGTGAGTACATCTTATCTTGTTGAGCCAGGACTTCGGTACTACTAACCCCGAGGGTTAGTAGTATTATCACCGCCCATTTTTTAATTCTAGAACTTTGTTGCATAATCTTATCTAGTTATTGTCAAGAAGCGAACGTACTGACGACCATTTTCGAGTTTAACTACGTAGAAGTAGGTTCCATCAGGCAGACCTTGCGATGTACTTCCAACTCTCAGACCGTTGTTAACGGTACCATCCCAATCGTTCTTATAGTCATTGTTTTTGTACACTAAGGTCATCCAACGGTTATAGATTTCCAGCGTTACTTGCTGACCTCCCGCGTTTCTAATCACGAATACATCATTGATACCATCACCATTTGGTGAGAAACCTTCCGGAATGAATAACTCAATACCACCAGGTATTATAACCGGTGTTGGTTCGGCTTCGGATGCCTCAGATGGATCATTATTGCCATTCAAGTCAGGTAGCAACCCATTGGTTGAAATATCCGTCACTACTACATTACCAGCTTTTGCAAATGCATACACTCGGTTCAGATAAGGCGTGTTTCGTCCGTCCGTCGACACATTGATAGTGAATCGTAATGTATCAGATACACCTGGATTCAACTTGCTGTTTCCACCTATTAATAGTTCGTAATCATTTACTCCGTCGAAGTCTGGATTAACTGCCAGTTCACTTATATCACTAGCAATAGGCGTACCAACCTTCTTAAAGGTAGCTCCTGTTTGCAAACTAAATACCTTAGATAAGGAATCTACCAGTTGCACATTCGTCAGCGTACTTGATCCAAAGTTTTTCAGGATAGCCTTGTAAGCGATGTTATAACTTCCATCAGACTTACGCGTTGTGTCTTCAACCGAGAGTGCTACTCCTATCATGGCTATACCCGGAATATTATTCAACACAATCGGTGTTGGATCACTATCGTTGCTAGGATCAAGATCATTGTTCGGATCAGGATTTTCACCTTCTGCTGAGCTATCCGTTAACACAATCCCACCTGATCCCAGTGCTGAACCAATTGCTGTATTTTCAAATGCTGTACTACTAGCCGTTCTGGTGTCAACGCGTACCATAATATTAATACTGCGTGTCGTTCCTTTTGGCAATGTACTCGTTGCTGCATTCAACAGATCAATGGTGGCACCTGTACCGGTGTAGAATGGATTTACTGTAAATCCAGGATCTACATTCACCGAAATACTACCAGGAATGATTGATGCTCCGTTTCCAAAGGTCTTAGTCAGATCGTCTTTCACTTGAATGTTTGTCAGATCATTCAAACCAAGGTTAGTAACCTTTATTGAGTAAGGTACATCAAATACACCATTCTCAATCTCCACCGGATCTCCGGCCATTTTAGCAATACCAAACGAGTTAGGATGATCGAAACGAGCTGGCGTTGGCGTACTACCAACTGATAGCGTGTTGAAGCCGTTGTTTGATACATCCATTAAAGTGGTACTAATAATCGTTGCCTTTGTGGTAACACTGCTGTAGAATGGCCCAAAGTATCCGTTTGGTGTCACTTTTACTCGGATGGTAACGGTATCAGAAGCACCGGCTGGTAACGTACTTACATTTTCTTGAAGTAGGCCAAACTGTGCTTTTCCATCAAATGAAGGGTTAATTACCAGCGTACTTCCAGGACTCACCTGCGTACTCATGACTACGAAGTCTGATGGTGCTGGGAATGCTTTCGACAGACTATCCATCATTTGAATACTCGTCATTGGCACACTACTATAATTTTTCACAATTGCCTTGTAGGTTACCGTGAACGTTCCATCATTACCGGCTTCAACATTGGCAACTCCAAGAGCTGATCCAAGTTCACCACCCGTGGCCAATACTCCAACCGATGAGATATCATTTGAAGGCTTGGTATCAATCTGGTCAAGGTTAGAAATTTGAACCGTATTGATGATAGTACCTGGACCAATCACTCTCACAGCACAAGTAAACACTAAACTATCGTAGGCAGCCAGTAGAGGTATTGAACCCTTTATAACATTACCGTTGATACTATACCCGATACCTGCTATATACTCTAACTGTGGTGGCAGAATGTCAATCAAGGTTATGTTCGTAGCGGTTGTAGGTCCGTTGTTTTTCAGGGTTATGGTATAAGTTACCTCGCCGCCTACTTCAACCGTTGGCTTATCTACCGTCTTCTTCACGGCAAGGTCAAGGGTATCTCTATCAGGACAATCGAATATGGTAACCACCACTTTTGCAGGGGCACTGAAACATCCCGTACTTGATCTTTCGAAGATATAGTACGTACCTGCACCAGCTCTTTCAGGTGTAGCCACTGTTGCCGAAGTTGGAATATTCCCCAAACGGTAGATGAACGTAGCGCCTGGTGCAGGTAATCCAACAATTGCTGACCTGAGGTCAACCGTCGTATCAGGACAAACATTTCGTTTATCAGACACCGTTGGAGCTTGTTTCGTGACACACTCATTCACCGTAATTGTAATCTTGGTGATATCACTCTCACACTCTTTCACTACACATATTGCAGAGTAAGTTGTGGTGCTCGATGGAAATACCGAGATACTTGCCCCAAGGGCTCCATTTGACCAAATCACTGAACCATTACATCCGGTTGCTGTGATCGTTGTTGTTTCACCTTGTGTGATAGGGTTCTTAGATGCTACAAGTACTGGTTTTACAGGCTCAATAACCGTGATCTTGTATTGAATTGAGCTTGGGCTTGGGCATCCATTTAGTACACATTTAGCAGTGTAGGAAGTAGTTACCGTCGGACTTACCACAATTGCTTGACCCGTTTCACCAGTAGACCAATTAGCAACTCCCGCACAGTTTTCAATCAATAGAGTAACGCTTCCACCTTTACAGATACTGTCTGTTGAACAAACAACTGTTGGAGGTGGTGTAGAAATTACATTAATGGTAATCGTTGCCGGCAGACTCACGCAAGTACCTCTATCACATGTGGCCGTGTAGGTAGTAGTGGTGGTTGGTTTCACCTTAATACTAGCGCCAGTCGCACCAGTTGACCATCTTACTGTACCACTACAACCGGTAGCAGTAATGGTAGCGCTGTCACCTAAACAGATCGAGGTACCCGTTGCCGTTAACACCGGCGGTGTAGCTGGGCTTACGTTTATCGTCACTGTATTAGAAGATCCGCTCGCACAAGTTGATGGAGTGGCCTTACAGATGGCAGTGTAGCTTGTGGTGGTGGTTGGGGTCACTTTGATGGACGCCCCCTGTGCACCATTCGACCACATTGTTACACCAAAACAACCGGTAGAAGTAAGCGTTATTTCTTCACTTACACATATGTTAGTCTTACTCGCTACGATTAAAGGAGGTTGGCCTGAGGTATTTACATTAATAGTTACTGTATTTGATCGATCACTCTCACAGGCATTCACTGCACAGGTAGCGAAGTAAGTGGTTGTTGCAGTAGGCTTCACATTAATAGAAGCACCAATCATACCATTAGACCATTTCACAAGGCCGTTACATCCTGTTGAAGTAAGTGTCACTGAATCACCTGAACAAATTACTGTCTTAGTGCTCGAAATGATTGGGGCAGTCGGTACAGCTACGTTAATTGTAACGGTATTCGACGGCCCACTTTGGCAAACGTTAGTCAGACAAGTAGCGGTGAAGCTTGTGGTAGCGTTCAGCGTCACCAGGATCGAACTACCAGTTGCTCCATTTGACCACTTAACCGTTCCAGCACAATTAGGTGCAGTCAGTATCGCTATTCCACCTGCACATACAGATGATGTATTCGATGCGATTACAGGAGGTATTGGCGTTGTCACCTTGATTGTGTGAGGATCAGATACAGGGCTTTCACATAAGCCAACCGTACAAGTAGCGGTATAGGTAGTAGTTACCGTTGGCGTTACAGTAATTGAAACTCCTGTTGCACCATTCGACCATTTCACAGTTCCAATACAATCCAAGGCTTGCAGTTCTACACTTTCACCTGGACAAACCTCCATCTTACCACAAACAATTAGCGGTGGTAGTGGTGGTGGTGTCACATCAATAGTTATAGACGCAGTCTCACTTACACAGTTAAACTTTTTACAGAACGCAGTATAGGTAGTCTTAACAGTTGGAATTACTATAATCGGCGAACCAGTTGCTCCGGTTGACCAGTAAACGACTCCATTACAATTAGAGGCTGTCAAAATTGCACTTCCGCCCACACATACAGAGTTTAAATTACTCGCCAGAGTAGGTTTCACTGGGGTAACAACATTAATCGTTTGAGGATTAGATGGCGAGCTTGTACACACGTTCTGCTCGCATACAGCTGTATAAGTTACATTCTGAGTAGGCGTAACAGTAATTGAAGATCCGATAGCACCATTTGACCATTTTATCGTGCCACCAATACAACCCACGGCTGTAATCGTTGCTGATTCGCCGATGCAAATGTTCGGATTCACGCAGGCAATAATCGGTGGTGTTATGGTACAGGCACATGATACAATATTTACGATCACTACCATTGGGTTGCTGTAACATCCTGTGGTTGATTTTTCAAATAAATAATAAGTACCAGAACCTACACCCGTTGGATTAATTACGAGAGGATTCGTTGGGAATCGTCCCGTTCTCCATTCGAACACTCCGCCGGGGGTTGAGATGGGTGAAAGTGGTATCGTAGTAAGGTTAACCGTTGTGGCAGGACAAATATTTTGAACTATACCCTGACAAACCGGTGTACTTGGCTTTGGACTTACCGTAACTGTTATTGCCTTTCGAGCACTCTTACAGCCGTTTATCAATGCTCCTTCGGTATAGTAGGTGGTCGTTGTTGTTGGGGACTGGGTCAAGGCAGCACCACTAGCAGTTGTTGTAAAAGGTGTTGTACCAGTTGGTGAGGTATACCAATTTATTGTAGTACCGCCGGTTCCAGTGGTCGCTCTAAGCGTTACGGAGCCTCCACCACAAAGAGTGGTGTCATTAGATACTATTAATGTAATGGTAGGACATCCAATCAGGATAGGCTCGCTATCGCGGTCGTCCTCTCCATTGTTAAAACCATTGCCCGGGGTAGAATCCTTATCCGTAGCAGGATTACCCTGTCCATCCTTGGCATCCTTAATTTGAGTATAATTCGTCAGTGTATTACCAATAAAGCCGTTGCTTACCTGCGTGGTAATATCAACGAATGTTGTTGCAGAAGGCGCTAATGGTCCGGCTATCGGAGTATTTAAAGTAGCAATGTTACCCGTTGCAGTCCAAGCTATATCTTGTAATACTAAGCCAACGGGTAATGAATCTGTTATGGCTATCTGAGTAGCAGGAACGTTACCTTGGTTGGTAATGGTTATACGATACTTTACCGTTGAGCCGGTTGTAACATTACCCAGTTGCCCCGGTGCCAGTGTCTTACTTAGAGCTAAGTCAAATGCCGGAGCAGGGCTGACCTGAATGGATTGACTTCCACGGTCGTCCTCTCCATTATTAAAGCCGTTGCCCGGGGTAGAATCCTTATCCGTAGCAGGATTACCCTGTCCATCCTTAGCATCCTTGATCTGAGCGTAATTCGTTAATGTATTACCAATAAATGTTGAGCTTACTATCGTTGTAATATCAATAAATGTAGTTCCTGATGGGGCTAGCGGACCTGGTATGGGCGCGTTCAATGTAGCAATATTACCAACCAACGTCCAAGCTGGATCTTGTAACGTCAAGCCAGTAGGTAACGAATCTGATAAAACTATCTGAGTTGCTGGTACATTACCCTGATTGGTAACAACTATCCGATATTTCACCGTTGAACCGGGCGTTACTACACCAGATTGACCCGGAGCCAGTGATTTATTAAGTGCGAGGTCATAAATAGGGCCCTGCACTATTTGGATAGCGCAACAACCCGAAGCAGGACATGAAACTCCTACAGTAGAAGTAAAAGAAAATGAACCTATCCCTTTTATTGTAAGAGAAGAGTCCTGATTAACCACAGCTACAGTTTTTCCAGCTACTACGGTTGAATCTGTAATGGGGGTCCCATTATAAAACCAAATAATCCCTTTATAGCCTGACGGTATTGAAATCAAAAACTCATCGCCCTGGTACCAGTCGACCGGGACGGAAAAACAAACTGATGCTAGATCGTCTTGATCTAGCGCACCATCATTGGGCCGTGAGTCAGCGTCTTGCTCATTCATTTGAACAACTTCCGCAATATTATAGAAAACTCCCTGCGCAAGCACAGTAGCCTGTATACTCAAGATCGCTGAATCACCAACTGCGACATTACCTACATTCCATAGTTTGGTAATGGGGTTATAAGTACCGGCACCCCTTACAACTGTACTCGCTACAAAATTCACTCCACCAACTGGAAGGCTATCCTTGATAATAACTCCTGAGGCAGGTAGTGTTCCTGTATTTTTTACAGTAACCGTGTAAGTTATCGTTTGACCAACGGTTGGGTTCCCGTTACTTATTTCCTTTGATAAGCTAAGGTCTACCTGAGACCATGCCGTACCAAACGAAAAAAGGGACACCATCAGCATAAATAGTATTCCTGAAATCCACTTGCCAGACTGGCTGTTAATAATGAAAGCAGGCGCGGAAGGGTGATCCTCAATCCGGGCAGGCGACTTCCTCATTAATTCGTTCAAGCCAAACTCGGGCTGAATCTGAAACCTGCCCAGGCTTTGTATGAAGTTAATTAATTTGGCTAGTAGTAGTGTGTTCATAGGGATGATTTTATTACCCAAGGGTTTGTTATGCTGTTTGCGGTGAAATACCGAAAGCAAGGGAGGGCCCTTCCCGTTCAAATTTCCACCTGTTAAGGTAGAAGCAATTAAAAGTTATGCTTCACTAAAAGATTCCGAAAGAGCTACACGGATGTTAACAACACCAATTTGAGAAGATTCAGTAGTTTTATCAAATATAATGAAAAAAAATGATACATACTTGATTCCCAAACTACTGGCAAGTGTTTCAAACACTCCAAAGAATCTTTGAAGAATCCCCCAAAAAAAATTAATTGAAGAAGTAATAGCATTCATGTAGTTGGTAGTATAGTTCAGCCGAATAAATTTTTGGTTTTTTTATGGCGCAACAAACAAATTTTCTTTTCGATAGCCGTTTAATCATTAACATAAATAGTGCCAAAAACCCCCTTTAAACTAATGATACACAGGCCTATATACGCTTTCTACTAATGAGTCCCTTAGGCCAAAATAGTTTTTCCTGCTTATAAATGAGCCATTATTGGTTGTATAGTAATTTGACCCTTAAATGGGTAACGAGTCACGTAAAATTACTACAGCCAAAAGAGTGCCAGAAAATCCAGATTGTTTATCTGATAATTAATTTTGTGATATTTTCGGCTGATATCAATGAGATAAATTGCTGCTCAATAGTATAGCAGATAATGGAGCTAAAATCAGGTTAATCTTAGCCTTTGAAGCAAACAATATTTTTTTAATTTAAAAATCGTACCCTAGTGTAACGTACGGAATCGCCTTGTCTGTTACACCATTATCTATACCCCAGGCGTAATCAAATTTCACGTAAAAGCCGAATAGCATGGTTCTGGCTCCTACCCCATAACCCATTAAGTATGGGTTTCTGAAATTGGTAACCGTTGCCCGGAATGGTTCCGAACCACCCCCAACAATTTCGGTATTCAAGCTATTTTCCTGGCTAAATGGCCCTTTACCAGTCCAGGCAGTTCCAATATCGGAGAAGCCAATGATTTGGAAGTTGCGCAAAAAATTGGAGGTAATAGGTCCTCTATATAAATACTTGATCAAAGGTACTCTAAGTTCTATATTTGCTAATATATAGTTTGTACCGGAGAGTCGATTAAGATTAAAGCCGCGGAGGTTCGTTGCGAATTCAGCAAAGAATACATCTCGATTATCAACACCCGGTCCAAAATTAAGCGGATTACTACTAGCAGGGTTATCTTTCCGCTGTAGTATCCAATTTTCCATGCCACCCATGACGTTTTGCTTGGGTGCCCGCCCGCCCGAACGGCTGAAAGCAACCCTACCAGCCAGAATTAGATCCCGGTGTATTTTCTGATAACGTCGTAAGTCGATACTTAAACGATTAAAGTTTTGTTTTGCCTGACCAATACCTAGAAAGTTCTCATAGCGAACCTTAAAGCGCGTACCTTCTACCATGTTCATACCATTTATTTTGGTATTGTCCAGTACAAACTCACCCTTTAACCCCCCATATTGAGTGGAACGGTCAGGCTCAGCCAATAAACCAATATCTACCAACCGAGTAACAGTAAACGTTGGACTCAGGGTAACACGAGCCGTCGACGAAAATGGATAAGAAGCAGATATCTGTACCTGATTGAAGCGGTACTTCTGAACGGCCCCTTCTGAATCAACGTATAGGCTCTTACGGTCAACCCGCGCACCAAAGTCAACTCGATAGGTATTATTGGTATATTCGGCAAAAAGGTCACTATTTCGAAAAGTCGTAGAAACAAAGAAACCGGCCTTTATAACATGGTTTTCGAGCAAATCATTCATCGATATCGATTGAGCGTAGCCAAATCCCCGTATGGGATCAATCCGCCAGTCGGAGGTTGCATCGTTGGCTACAAATAACCCTTTGTAGTCATAAGGACCTTTGATCGCAATATTTTCCCGTTTGCGCGATTTCGGAATCAATGTTGGTACATTTGTTACATTACCTTTCTTTTGACGAAACTCAAAAGTTTTGAGAATGTCTTCATCGAACTTATAATCATCAGTATCTACCTCACCTTCCCGCAATACAATTTTGGATTCTTCCTGAACGGCAACTGACGCCTCATTCTTCGGAGCAGTGTTCATAGCTTCTGTGCTACGTGCCTTGGTAGTACCCCTATTTTTTGCACTAATCGAACCAGGAAGTGCTGGACTATCCAGAGAAATACTGGTATTGAGTCTATCAAGATAGCCCATCTCGAGGACTCCTTCTTTCACTCGGGAGTAGACAATACCTCCAACCCCCTCGGTGGAAATATCCGCACCCTGAATACTGAAAAGGTAGTTAGTCAATTGCGTAACTGATCCAGTAGGGCGATCATGTTTATACAAGTTCCTTATACCTTTGTGATTAGAAAGAAATAACACTTTCTCATCGTCAGCGTAAACCGCTGCAATCGCTGGTCCCAATGAATCAAGCAATGGAGTTACAGTCTCAGCCCTGGGTGATCCGTCATGTTCAAAAAGGCCAACTGAGGTCCTCAGATTTTTATAATTGCCTTTATCTAATCCCAACGAGTCACTACTCCTGTTGGAAGAAAATATCACCCTCCGGGAAGAACCCGCTACAAACCTTGGCGAAAGATCATCGTACAAATCGTTGGTTAATGGAATCAGGTTCGCACGAGAAACATTGACCAAATAGAGATCATTACTTCCACCCTTATCAGCGCTTACGGCAAGCATGGTGCCGTCGTCTGAGATATCCATGTCCACAATTTGGTCCAGCCCACGGATGATCCTCTTCATCCTGATAACTGGTCTTTTTGTATCTAGTTTATCATATATAAAAAAGTTCTGCCGGTTGTTCTCTTCCACTACCATGGCAAGAGTATTGTACTTGGTCCAAGAAAGTAATGGAAGTACAACTGCCTCGCCAAAATTATCAGTTTGAACATTGCCCTGACGAATGATTATTTTATTACCGGTAGCAAGGTTAAATACCGTCACCTTGTAACGACTCTTGTGAAGTTCACTTACGGCGATCCACTTCTTGTCATGAGACAACTTTATGGAAGCATTACTACCTATATCGTTGGAGCCACTGGGGCGATACCGCCAGGTAGCGTTCGGTTCGATAAATCCATTATTGGCCTGATCGCTCAAATTGACATAATAGTCACGCCATTCTTTTAAAAACCGAGTGTAGGAGGGTATACCTAACGTACTCGTAATACTCGTTTGTTCGGTACGAATAATACGGGTCAAGTTCAGAATGTTTGATATATTATCTTTCCCATAACGCTCTGCTATATAGTTCCATATAGATTGACCAACCAAGGTTGCATCCCGACCATAAAGTAAGGCAGGTTTCTTGATTTGACGCCGAAGCGAAATATCCCGCATGTAATCATTTAGCTCAGGCGTAGCTCCCTCTGCTATGTAAGCAGCAATTCCTGACATAAACCAGTCGGGTAAGGTGAGCAATAGGGAACTCTGTAAGGCATCTTTCAAATTGCCCCCATACAACATATCGTAAACGAATAAACGAGATATTTCTGTAACCAATTTTTTACGAAAACTAATCTGATCACCAGTAAATGCAATCTCTATTCTTGACTGAGCCAGGTCCAACGCTTGATCATCAAGATCACCGAAAGTGGCGAGCCCCATATTACTTTGTAATAATTCTCCCGGGGAGTTATACAAAAATATTTTGATGCGGTTGTAAGGAGTATAGCCAAGGATTTCAGTAATTCGGTCAAATTCACTTTCCGCAAATTGGGCTGTCAGCTTTGCAAGGTTGATCCCTCCCTGATAGTGGTATACCTCGAAATTAGAAGTCTTGAAGATTTTCCAGTCAAAAGTACGGTATTGGATACGATTCTTTCCGAATTGTTCCTGAGATGGGTAGCGCTGAGCCTGAGCCGAAGAGTAGCACCAAAGTACGGCTAAGATAGCCACTGATGCCATGTATTTTGTATGGGAAACTAATTTCATTTGCGATAATGGCTTTCTTTAATGGTAATATAACGAAAAATACCTGTCAATATTCACTGAGGGGTCCAATTCTTTACCATGTTCCAGATGCTCTATAAACTCGTTTGCAAAGTAAGGTGCCAAGGTTACACCCTTAGATCCTAACCCATTAAAGACCCCGATAGTTTGGTGTTCGGGATGAATTCCAATTAATGGCCGACGATCCTTACAGGCAGGCCGAATACCCGCCCGTTGTTTGTTGATAGTATAATCACCCTCAATCATGGGTCTGAGTTTTGTTTCCAGATACTGCTTCCCATCTTCACTTATCTCCCAATCAAGATCATGCCAGGAATAGGTAGCTC
Organism: Spirosomataceae bacterium; assembly: GCA_041689775.1. GTDB lineage: Bacteria > Bacteroidota > Bacteroidia > Cytophagales > Spirosomataceae > JBDNFP01. The sequence goes on along the minus strand of JBDNFP010000439.1, from coordinate 13,406 downwards.
CCACTCTGTACTGCTCTCCATCGGGTAAAGGCAACACAAAAACTCCCTGATTTACGATACTATTCGCAGAATAGCTATCAAAAGTAACGTCGAGGATTTGCCCCTTTGCAGGATTGAACGGGAGCCAGTCAAATAACGAATTCTCACGGGCTTGCACACCTTGACAAAGTAGTACTTTTCTGGCAATTACACCTTTCCAGTTTACACTACAATCGCTAATTATTAGATCTTTATAATCAAATGCGCTTTCTATATATTGATTTTTTTCAAGAAAAAAGTCACGACTCATTCTTAGGAAGGTAGTTAAATCGACCCATCCAGCACCAGTAACTTCCAACCCACCTAAAGGATTATTCAACCCTTTTATTTTCAATTGACTTTCGTTTAATTCTATTATATACTTTGAAATCTCCGGTTCGGATGTAAAAGAAAGGTAGCTATTTTGTTCTTCCACTGAGCGGTAAGGACGGTAAATGGATGACGGATAAACAAATTTGGCATCAAGAAGCTCTTCGAGGCGTCTGTAATAGATTTTTGCGTACGGAAAAATAGTGTCGGCCATCCAGGTTTTTACCAGCTTTCTGCCGGTCAAAGGATTGAAAATACCGGCCGCCACTAACGAAGAAGATGGTAAAGTGGAGTCATTTATTATCAAGATCCGTTTACCCGCTTCGATAAGATGCCACGCCAGGGTAGTACCGGCTATCCCCTGCCCTACCAACAGGTAGTCATATTGCTCAGCCTTCTTCATCAATTTCTGGTTTCCTTTTTCCTGAGAGCCTGTCCAATTTTCTCATCGGCTAGCCGCACCACCAGATCTACCTGTTCATCAATTGTCATGAAGGAATTATCAATTAATATAGCATCTTCGGCTTTCACCAACGGGCTTTCTGTCCGGTGCGTATCAATGTAATCACGTTTTTCAAGATTGGCCACAATTTCCGGCAGACCTACCATCTCGCCTTTGGCTAACAGTTCCTCCTGCCGGCGTTGAGCACGCATTAGCGCATCTGCTGTCATGAATATTTTCAATTCAGCCTGCTGGAATACCACGGTACCGATATCCCGGCCATCCATGACGATTCCTTTACTCTTCCCCATTTTTTGTTGTTGTGCCACCATAGCATGGCGAACCTCGGCAACCGCACTAACGTCGCTTACCTGATCTGAAATATACATTTTACGAATTTCTAGCTCAACGTTCAACCCATTGAGGTAGGTATCATTACTTTTGGTCTCGGGGTGCCTTCTGAATGAGATTGTGATTTCACTTAATGCCTTGGCAACTTCCTTGGGATTCGTAAGCGTAATATGGTTTTCCAGAAAATATAGGGTGACGGCCCGGTACATTGCACCTGTATCTATATAGGCATAATGAAGCTGCTTGGCCACTAACTTGGCCGTAGTACTCTTACCGCAACTTGAATACCCGTCGAGGGCTACAATAATAAAAGGCATATACACGCAAAAAAGTCATATAAATACGCAAGGTAATCGAAACTACCCGGTCATCCTTGCTAATCGGGTCTAAACTTTGCGAATTTATGTTCATCCCAAAAGTTATCATTTTTATAGACAGCCGCCTACTGAATAAATTCCAGCTTGTAGCCCGATTTTTCCAGAACTCGCAAGAAAGCAGGATTGTTGCTCATCACACCTGCGTATATCCGATGGGGATCAGTGTGTTCAAACAACCAGGATGTGGCCTTTTCCATTGCCAAAGTAGTATAACCTTGCCTCCAATAAACTTCCCCCAGCCAATAGCCAATTTCTGCATTGAAATCGGTAGATATCCTAGTCACGGATGGCTCCTATCCCTCCGATGATCCGGTCATGAAGGCAAATGCCCCAGCGCCAAACCCCGGGTTGATCATCCTCGAAACAACTTTAAATCCAATACCGGCCATGCTCTATCATATACGGATTTGGAAAAGAATCGCGTACCGTAGCCATGATTGCAGAATTACTTGCGTGGGCTACCAAATCATATAAATCAGTAAGGCGGTAAGGTCGGATAGTAATTGACATAATCGTAAGAACTTTATCGCTTATACGCCTGCCGAGCCAACAGCTGCCATCCTTTACGAGTCTTGGTCCAGACTTGAAGAACCCCTAAATCAGGCTTTATGGTAGATCCATCGTCAACACTCACATCAGCAACCATAAAATGTCGAACCAAAGCAATATCCCCAACTATATTGACCTTAAAATCTGAAAGATTTAACTTGTTGTAGACTTCTTTTTTATTGGCTATGGTCGAAATAAACGTTTCTTTGGTATCCATGTGTCCGTTGGAATGACCGTACGTCATAGCCTCCGCAAACAAATTATCAAGGGATTTTATATCCTGATTGAGTACCGCTTTTCGCCACATTTCAACGTGTTCCAACACTAATTTTTCATCTTTTGACTGTGCTATTCCCACCGACCAGAATAACCCCATCAAGAGGCAGAGTAGTATTTTCTTCTTCATTATTTAATAAAATTTACAGTTTACTGAATCGTTTACAAGTCATTCTTTCTCTGAGGAGAGTAACGTCTAGCGTAAAAAAGGTGGTAATTACGTACGCTAATTTTACATTTTATATGTGCAAAATTAGCGTACATTACATACTTACTACCGAAGCATCGGTAGTCCTATTTTTTTTGTATAATTATTTAATAATCAGTACTATAAAAAAGCAATAGCTAGCTGTTACTTATGTACTACTATTTCTGTACCAGATTTAACAATCACCAGAACTCAAAGGTAGCCAGAATAGGATAATGGTCAGAAACCGTGGGATACTGCCTGATAACTTTATAGTCCTTGGCCCGAACACGGGTGTTTGTCAAGGCCATAAGATAATCGAGCCGATCGCCAGATATCCCCTCCGTCCAAGTAGGTAGGTATGATCCTTTGGCAGCATCGATCCAATCACTCCGATAAGAAAAATAAGGTTGTTCATTGGGTCGGGCGCCCATATCCATCGCCAATAATACGGGTTGTACGCTCCCTGAAAGTACCTGATTGATATAAGCTGATTGCAATGCCCTGTCAAATACGGAGGCATATTCCAATCGGGCGGTGCATATCCGGAAGCTAAACCCTTTAATAGGATTTATTAATCCACAGACCATCATCCTGGGGTCGGCGCCCTTGGTGGATGGCAAAGGCAAAACCTGAGTCTTTTCAAAAGGCCATTTCGACAGTATTCCTACTCCGTGGGTACCATTAGACAAGCTATCTGACTTAGCATATACGTAATACATTCCGGTTTGGACAGCCAATCGTCGTATTTGGTGATTTATCTTCCCATCCAACTCCACGAGACTATCAACCGCTTGTAGTGCCACTATATAGGGGTTTTGCTCTCGTATAATCCGGAGTACAAACCGCAAGTTTGAGTTGCCACGCACATCTTCACCATGATGAATATTGTAGCTAAGTACCCTCACTTCAATAGCTTTTATTGGCTTGGCCCCTACGAGGGTAAGCAAACTTAAACCCACTAAACACTGTACTAAAATTTTCTTCAAGTCACTATTCGGTTGATCCTAGGTAATTCGGATGCGCTAGGTTTAACTCTGGCGGGAAAGATTCAAACTATCCTTCAAATCAAAAATCTTTTTGGTTAACATCCATTTTTCACCCGGCTTTGCCGTGGGTAATGCCTGCTGGTAACTCCACATCAATTGCTCCCACTCCTGCACTATTGGGCTGTTTTTATCCATCAGTGCTTTGTGTTCAAAGCTAAAATGATCTTTCGTTTCCATGATCATGGTGAGCCGGTTTTGGAAACGATAGATTTCCATTTGAATGATACCAGGCTCCACTATACTTTTGAGAATATCAGGCCAAACGGCATTATGGTAATGATCGTATTCGGCAATCCGTTTGGGATCATCAACCAGGTCAAGAACAAGACAATATCTTTTCATTGGTGTAGTATTTGGAATAAGAGCAGTTCTAAATAAAGGCTAGTGAAGTTAAAAAATAGTCGACAAATAACAAAGTGTATAACCACATGGTCCTACTGATTACAAGGTTAAACCATATACCCGGCAAGCATTCTCCCCAAATACGGCTGTTTTCTCCTCTTCTGTGTAAGTATTAAGATAAGTCAAAAGTATCTTTTTGACGGATGGATAGTCAGTGGCGAGTAAACATACCGGCCAATCTGACCCAAACAATAGCCGATCGGTTCCAAAAGAAGAAAAAACTACATCAAGATAAGGTACAAAGTCTTCGTAAGTCCAGTTTGACCAATCAGCCTCGGTCACCAAGCCAGAAACTTTACAGTTTACATTCGGGAAAGAACCAATCTTTTTCGTGGCTGTTGCCCAAGGCTCCATTTCTTTCCGGGATATGTAGGGCTTTGCTAAATGGTTCAGCACAAAAGTTACTTCGGGTAGCTGCTCCACAAAATAGAGTGCGGCATTTAGTTGGTTCGGATAAATAAGAATATCAAACGTAAAACCAAACGTTGCTAACTGCCTAACTCCCTGAATAAAGGAAGGCTGCACTAAAAAGTCTTCGGGTTCAGCTTGCACAATATGGCGGAAACCTTTTAGCTTTTCGAATGACGAAAAATGATGTAATCTATCCGGCAAATCAGCTGCTCGAAAATCGACCCAACCCACTACTCCCTTGATAAACGAATAATGGTCCGCTAAATCAAGCAGATAGTTTGTCTCCGCCTCAGTCTGATCCACCTGAACTGCTACGCAGCCTGCCATTCCATTGGCTTGCAGGACAGGCAATAGATCCTTGGGAAGGAAGTCTCTCCTAATTGCGCGCATGTCGGGGGTGATCCAGCCGTGCTCGTCCGGATCATACTTCCAAAAATGCTGATGGGCGTCAATCTTCATAGTCATTCAAGATGGCATAATTGTATTAAACCAAAGGGATTAAAACGCCTGAGTCCGAATACAAAAGGCTGGTAACCGGACTCAGAAAAAAACTATTAAACTTAGGCTTCCCAGGCTTTGGCAATCTGATTTTGGGTACCTAGCCCTTCGATACCAAGCTCAACCACATCGCCCGGTTTAAGATAGACGGGAGGTTTCATACCCAAGCCGACTCCTTCCGGTGTACCGGTGGATATTACATCTCCTGGCAAAAGTGTCATGAACTGGCTGAGGTAACTAATCAGTTTGGGGATATAAAATATCATATCCGAGGTATTAGAATTTTGGACAGTTTCACCGTTAACCGATAACCACATATGCAAGTCATGGGGCTCAGGCACTTCATCTTTCGAGACAAAATAAGGGCCCAAAGGAGCAAAAGAGTCGTTGCTTTTTCCCTTTACCCATTGTCCACCGCGCTCCAATTGAAATTCGCGCTCTGAATAATCATTGTGCAGGCAATACCCTGCCACGTACTCCATCGCATCGGCTTCTTCAACATAACTAGTCTTCTTTCCGATAATTACCGCAAGTTCAACTTCCCAATCCGTTTTTACAGAATTGCGAGGAATTATGACCGGGTCATTTGGACCGCAAAGCGCCGAAGTAGCTTTAAAAAAAATGACGGGCTCGCTGGGAGGTTGAGCCCCTGATTCGGCCGCGTGCTTGGCGTAATTGAGACCAATGCAAACGATTTTAGAGGGCCGGGCTACGCACGAACCTAGTCGTACGCGATCAGGTACTTCGGGGCAAATGTCCGCATTGGCAGCAATCCATTCCGTCAGACGCGTAAGTCCATTGGTTGCAAAAAATTGCTCGTTGTATTCTTCTCCGAAAGCGCTGATATCAATTTTCTTTCCATCAGTTGTGATTACTCCCGGCTTTTCGTGTTCGTAAGCACCAAAGCGAAATAGTTTCATGTAGAATAGTTGGATTATTTACGATTCAAATTAGTTATTTAATTTTTCAAAACCTCCATCGATCAAATAGTCACAACCCGTAATAAAGGAAGCTTCGTCGGAGCATAAATACAACGCCAGACCACCAACCTCTTGTGGTTTAGCCATGCGACCAATCGGCTGGGTTTTGGATAATTTTTCAAACATTTCCTCCTCCTGTCCGGGGTAGTTCTTGGCAATAAAGCCATCTACGAAGGGCGTATGTACCCGAGCTGGTGAAATACTATTGCACCGAATACCGTCCGCCAGGTAGTCACGTGCCACCGACAGCGTCATAGTATAGGTAGCTCCTTTACTCATAGAATAGGCAAAGCGATCTGGAATACCGACGGTTGCCGCAACGGAGGCCATATTGAGGATTACTCCACCCCCATTGGCCTGAAAATGAGGAATGGTAGCAAACAGGCAATTATACACCCCTCTTATATTAACATTTACAATTCGGTCAAAATCTTCTTCTGACGTAGTGTGCGCTTTACCCACGTGGGCTACCCCCGCATTATTCACCAATATATCAATTTTATGCTCCTCGGCAATTGAATTGATTACTTCCATTACTTGGGTTTGTTTCGATACATCTACCAAATGCGACTGGGCTTTCCCGCCGGAAGCTACTATGCTCTTTACTGCTTCCTCTGCCTGTTCGGTATTCAGTTCGAGAATATGGACATAAGCACCTTGCTGCGCAAAAAGTGTAGAGATTGCCAAGCCAATTCCGCTGGCTCCTCCCGTTACCAGGGCCACTTTATTATCTAATCTGAACATTAGTCTATTTTCAATGGGTGATAAAAAAATGAGGTAATTATAAAGACACTCCTCTCTTCCAGGGAATAAAGTCGTCCTGGCCAAGTTTCTGAGCTTTGGTCAGCACTTCGCCACTCGCTACCCGAATAATTTTCTCCAACAATAGCTCAGCGTTTTCGGTAATAGTTTGATCTCCTGAAACCACCGAACCACAGTCAAAATCGATTACATCCGGCATACGGTTGGCCAACGTAGTATTAGTAGCTACTTTCATAACCGGACAAATCGGATTCCCGGTAGGAGTACCTAGGCCGGTAGTGAACAAAATAATGGTAGCCCCAGCCGCCGCTTTTCCCGTCGTAGCCTCCACGTCGTTCCCGGGTGTACACACTAAGTTTAGACCGGGCAACTGCGCCCTTTCGGTGTAGTTGAGCACATCAATAATGGGAGCGGAACCGCCCTTTTTTGCGGCACCGGCCGATTTCATGGCATCCGTAATTAGACCGTCTTTGATATTTCCGGGAGAAGGGTTAAAAGCAAAAGCCGATCCGGCGGCATCTGCCTTGGCTGAATAGTCCCGCATTAATTTTTCAAACTTGGCGGCTTTTTCTTCGGTAACGCAGCGGTTGATCAATTCCTGCTCCACGCCGTGCAACTCAGGAAATTCAGCCAGTAACGTTTGTCCCCCAAGTGCTACCATGATGTCAGACACATACCCTAGTACCGGATTAGCGGAAATACCCGAAAACCCGTCGGATCCACCGCATTTTAACCCAATGGATAACTTCGTAATCGAGGCAGATTGTCTCCCCTGCTTATTGGCTTCCACCAATCCTAGAAAGGTTTTTTGAATAGCCCCGGACATCAGGGCAAATTCTGTCCCTTCCTGCTGCTCAAATACATATAGTGGTTTGCTAAACGCCGGGTCCCGCTTTTTGATTTCATCATCCAGAATCTTCATTTCTGAATTCTGGCACCCTAAGCTAAGTACCGTAATACCCGCGACGTTGGGGTGTACCGCGTAAGCCGCAAACAAAGAACAAAGCGTATGGGCATCTTGACGAGTACCGCCGCAGCCGCCCTCGTGGGTCAGAAACTTTATTCCGTCTATGTTAGCAAACGGACGAGTTGCCGAGGTGTCGCGGTAGGAAGGGAGTCCCTCTGATTCGGAAGGATGTAATTCAAGATCAGTAATGTTACCGGACTGATATATTTTCAAAAGCTCTTTAACCTGATCCCGGTAAACATCCGTTTGGGCGTACCCCAATTCTCTTTCAAAGGCATCTTTCAGAATAAGTACGTTCCTATTTTCACAAAAAACTAATGGGATTACTATCCAATAGTTGTAGGTACCTACCCTACCATCAGCCCGGTGAAACCCCATGAAAGTCCTATCTACCCACTTGGACACATCCGGCGCTGACCAGCTGTACCCTTTTCTCTTGGAGGTACTATAATCTTCCGAATCATGTTTCAGGTTAAAGGTAGTGATGGGTTCTCCCCGGTGAATTTTCTGGGTAGCCCGACCAACCAGTACCCCATACATTCTCACGGCCTCTCCGGGCTCAATATCTTCCGTTACAAACTTATGTTTTGCCATCACGCCGTGGGGCAGTGGGTAGGATTCATTTTCAAATTCGACTACTAAATCCTTTGGCAAGTCACGTAATGCTACGATTACGTTGTCATCAGGATTAATCTTTACTACCAAACTTGACATACTATTTGAGGAATAAGGTGTTTTATAGTAAAGACTACATCGGGTAAATATTAACCTTACATATTCCACTATTTTAAAAAAGTGTTTATTTCATTATTGCATAATAATTCTTTTCTTTGGTCTAATTCCCTTAATTAGCTATCCTACAGTTATCTATTTTCCCAATGCACGCCAATATCCTCAACCTCTTCGACCGCACTATTCAGGAAACCTGTCTTACAATTTCTAACGGAAGAATTATTAGTAGTACCACCATTGGTAAAGAAAATACGACTCTACCCTACATACTTCCCGGTTTTGTTGATGCCCACGTGCACATTGAAAGTTCTATGCTGACTCCCAGTCAGTTTGCGCGCATGGCCGTAGTGCACGGAACGGTCGCCACCGTTTCCGATCCGCACGAAATCGGCAATGTTTTGGGTCTAGAAGGGGTGGAATACATGATCAAAGATAGCCAACGTACCCCTTTCAAATTTTGTTTTGGCGCTCCCTCCTGTGTGCCGGCTACGGTTTTTGAGACAGCAGGAGCCTCCATAGGACTCAAAGATATTCGTACCTTGTTGGGTATGCGTGAGATAGGTTATCTGGCCGAAATGATGAATTATCCGGGAGTTTTGAACGAAGATCCGGAAATAATGGCCAAGCTCGCCATGGCCCGGGCATTCAATAAACCAATTGATGGACACGCTCCCGGACTGCGGGGCGAGGCTGCTAAGAAGTACGCAGACGCCGGTATCAGCACCGACCACGAGTGTTTTACCTACAACGAAGCCAACGAAAAGCTCTCCTATGGGATGAATATTCTGATCCGGGAAGGTAGCGCAGCGAAGAATTTTGATGCGCTGATTCCCCTCATCGCTGAGTATCCAAAAAGAATTATGTTTTGCTCCGACGATAAGCACCCCGATAGTTTGGAAGAAGGCCATATTAATAGTCTGGTCAAAAGAGCACTGGCGCTGGGCTATAATCTTTTCGATATTTTACAGGCAGCTTGCCTCAACCCTGTGCTTCATTACCGCTTATCCGTAGGCCTCCTGCGCGAAGGAGACCCCGCCGACTTCATTGTGGTAGACAATCTGACCAATTTCACTGTACTCCAAACCTACCTCAATGGTGAGCTAGTAGCGGAGAATGGCAAATCGTTGTTGGCAGACCTACGCAGTGAATACGTCAACAACTTTGAATGTACAGCCAAAGTTCCTACGGATTTTATCTGCGAAGCTCCTAATGGCTCCGTTGCTCTCCGAATCATCAAAGCCCTCGACGGACAACTCATTACCCCAGCCATTTGGGAAGAGGTACAAACCAATGACGGCAAAATAGATAGCGACGTCGAGCGGGATATTCTCAAAATAGCGGTCGTTAATCGCTATAAAAATGCCCCCGTAGCCGTTGCCTTTGTCAGAAATTTCGGCTTGAAAGAAGGAGCAATTGCCTCCACCGTAGCCCACGACTCCCATAATATTATCGCCATTGGTTGTGATGACGTAAGCCTTTGTCAGGCCGTAAATGAAGTTATTACGATGCGAGGTGGAATAGCCGCCGTTAGCTCCAAAGAAACCCGACAGTTGGCTCTCCCCATTGCAGGTCTGATGACGGATATTGACGGATATACTGTCTCAAAAGAGTATACCTTATTGGACCAATTTGTTAAATCGGAGCTAAAAAGCACCCTTACCTCTCCCTTTATGACCCTATCTTTTATGGCCTTGCTAGTCATTCCCTCATTAAAACTCAGTGACAAAGGGCTCTTCGACGGGGATAAGTTTTCGTTTGTGTCCACCTACAAGTAATTTGACTATTTAAATCAACCATCTTGTATGTCAATTCTATGCAAGTGTAATTTTCTATTAGAAATGTTTTTTTATATTGTTTTTTTATAAATATATTTACAAGTGTAAAATTGACCTTTATTCCTGAACCCTTAAGAATCATTCACTATTCCTAACCTTTTAAAATGGCCTACGTACGATACAAGCAAGAAGAAGAATTGCGGTACTGGAACCAGTTCCGTTCAGGTGATGAAAACGCCTATGCCTGCCTTTATCAGTCTTATGTCCACATTCTTTATCAGTATTGCTCCCAATTTACGGTTGACAAGCCTTTGATTAAGGATTGTATCCATGATCTGTTTGTTGAGCTATGGAAAAATCGTAGTACGATCGGCGACACTACTTCGGTACGTTTTTATCTGATGGCTTCCATCAAACGCAAACTAGTACGCCACCTCAATGCTCTACAAAAGCATACTAGTAATGAGGATATTCCGGTTGAGTATTGGCACATCCATACTCCGTCTCACGAAAAAGATTTAATTTCGGAGGAGGAGTTTGAAGCTACTAACCTACACCTTGATAAGGCCATGCATCACCTACCACGGCGTCAACGTGAAGCTATTTTCCTGAAATTCTATATGAATATGAACAACCAGGAAATTGCTGAATTGATGAAAATCAACATCCAGTCGGTTTATAATCTGGTATTTGGTGCTCTGACCAATCTAAAAAAGAATATGACAATTGAACGTATAACACTGTAAGTCAAAAAGTGACTCTACGTTGAATTTATCTAACACAAATATTATTGTCACTGGCGCGGCCTCCGGAATAGGCCGCGCTTTTTTGTTGGAACTACTCCAATTTGAGTCATCTATCATTTTAGTGGCAGATGTCGATGAAATCTCACTGTTAAAAACCATTGCAAGCCTACCGGCAAGCACCCACCGTTGGCTGCCCTTTATCGGCGACCTATCAAAAAAAGAGGTCGTGGATCTGCTCTTTGAAAAAGCAAAGGCTGAACTAGGACAGGTTAATGTATTCGTAGCGAATGCTGGTTTTGCCTACTACGAAGATTTTGCCACGACCAACTGGGAAAGAACCCAGCGTTTGTTTGAGCTGAATGTGTTCTCACCGTTGTACACAATTCAAAAAATGGGCGAACTTAACCGTCAAAAACCTCACTACACCCTGATTACCGCCTCGGCGATGGCAAAGCTAGCCATTCCGGGCTACGCAGTGTACGGAGCCAGTAAAGCAGCGTTGGATAGATTTGCGGACGCGTATCGTTTTGAAGAATCTACGTCTGGCAAACTTGGACTACTCTACCCCATCGCCACCCGAACTTCATTCTTTGACCATGCTATCCAAACCTCCGAGGTAGTTCCGACTGTGCCGTGGCCCTCCCAGTCGGCCCGAGAAGTTGCCAAAGCCATGGTTCGGGGTATACAGAAAGAGAAGCGGTTTATTTATCCCTCCCTTTTTCATCGAATCGCCCGTTTCCCGCAGCAGCTGTACGAATGGATGCTGTGGCCCTACCAATGGTACTACGGCTCTGAACTCAAAAAGTGGTTGGGTCGTTCCAAAAAAGCGGAGTAGCTTTCTGAACGTATAATTGAGCGTAACTTTGTGTATCATTGAAACAAGAATCAGGTTATGCACCCTACCAATGCCCCTTTGGCCGAACGAATGCGCCCCCGCACCCTCGATGAATACGTAGGACAGCGTAAACTCGTGGGCCCAAACGCCCCGCTGCGTCGATCGATCCAAAACAATACCATACCTTCCATCATTTTGTGGGGACCTCCCGGCGTCGGCAAAACTACCCTTGCTTTACTGATCGCCGAAGCTACCAAACGCCCTTTTCATAGCCTTAGCGCCATTAGCTCCGGAATTAAAGACCTGCGTGAGGTCTTATCGCGTCCCATCGGCTTATTCTCGCCCATCCTATTTATTGACGAAATTCATCGGTACAACAAGAGTCAGCAGGATTCGCTGTTGGGAGCGGTCGAAAAAGGACAGGTTACGCTCATTGGAGCTACCACCGAAAACCCCTCCTTTGAAGTGAACTCGGCCCTACTTTCACGCTGTCAAGTGTATATTCTTGACGCCTTGGGGCAAGATGAACTTTTGGAATTAGTGACTAATGCTATTCAAAAAGACGCTCTACTAAAAAAGAAGAACATCACGCTCCGGGAAACGGACGCCTTGTTCCGGTTATCGGGTGGCGACGGGAGGAAACTCTTGAATTTACTTGAACTGGTAGTACTTGGAGAAGGCGAACGGGAGGAGATCGTCATCACTGATGGATCGGTGACCGAAGTAGCGCAGCAGAGTATGGCACGCTACGACAAATCCGGCGAGCAACATTATGACATTATCTCGGCCTTCATCAAGTCACTCCGGGGAAGCGACCCCAACGCGGCCCTTTACTGGATGGCCCGGATGATCGTGGCCGGCGAAGATCCTATTTTTATTGCGCGCAGGATGTTGATTATGGCCTCCGAAGACATCGGAAACGCCAACCCTACGGCCATGATTATGGCCAATGCCTGTATTCAGGCGGTAAAAGTGATTGGCTATCCCGAATGCCGGATTATCCTTTCGCAGGTAGCCATTTACCTAGCTACCTCACCAAAAAGTAATGCCAGCTATCTCGCCATTGACGAGGCCATGGCCTTGGCCCAAAAAACCGCCCATTTACCCGTACCGCTCGACCTCCGCAACGCCCCCACCAAGCTGATGAAGCAAATCGGCTACGGCAAGGACTACAAGTACTCCCACAGCTACGAAGGAAATTTTGCCCGGCAAAACTTCATGCCCGACGAGCTCAAAGGCAACGCCATCTACTACCCCGGCCAAAACGCCCGCGAAGAGGAAATCAGGAAGAAATTACAACAATGGTGGGGTGAGTGGTATGGGTATTGAAAGCAGTGAGCCCGGTCGCTTGACTGGGCTCACTGTTCAAAGGGGAAACCTATTACTGTGTTAAGCGCGTGGTTCGACATTCACCACTTACAATAGTAAACTGACCACTCCAAGATGCCGGCCCAATCAATTTGTTTTCTTTAGCAGTAAAATTATAGGTTCCCTCAGTCCCACGTATAGTAACACATCCATCATCACCACAGCTGGGAGTTGATGAATATATTTTATTAATAGTGCCAATCAGTTGATTACGGGTGTATTTCAGTTTTGTCAAGCAGCCGTTCTAATCTTGTTGACCACGTTGTCCCATTGGCCGCTGAGATTACAAGCCCTCAGGTTGAGTACGTTCTGGGCGTTTGGGATGGTCCATCGTTGCCCTGAGAGCTTCAG
>JBDNFP010000438.1:0-2469 GCA_041689775.1 Spirosomataceae bacterium | reverse complement strand
GTGCGGAACGAGGTGTTGGTTGATGATTTTTTTTCGTTAATTTGAGCATGGTCGTAGATGTTTTGGTTGTCAAGTCGTTTTTTTAAACTTAACGCTCTACGGCCTTTTTTCATAAATCCACACAAACTTTGAACAGCTTCACTTGGTTATTTAGGATGACCCTACTTATTTTTGGAAAAATGAAAGAGAGCAGGGCGATTCAGGAGCCCGGAGAATACATCCAATTTCGGAGACCTCTACCTAGCGTTACGACCCCACCATATGCAGGAAAGCGACTACTTACAACACATAGCGTACGATTCAGTGATCTTTGGTTTTTCGGGCGAGAAACTGAAAATTTTAATTCTGGAATATTATACTGCCGGGCTGTTTGCGCTACCGGGTGGTTTCGTTCGGAAAAATGAAGCCCTCAACGATGCCGTGTGGCGAGGCTTAAAGGAGCGGACCGGCCTAGATAACATTTATCTGGAACAGTTTTATACCTTCGGTGATATGGCCCGGTACAAGCCCGAAGTGATGGAGCAGATTATCAAGGGCAATAAAAAACCAGACCAGGACCTCTCGTGGCTGTTGGAGCGGTTTCTCTCCATTGCGTACTATGCCCTGATCAATTATGAGGAGGTAGTACCCACTCCCGATGATTTATCGGACTCCTGCGAGTGGTACGAAGTGGACCAACTACCTCCCCTGATACTTGACCATACGCAGATTGTACAGAAAGCGCTGGAAACACTACGGAGAAATCTTGATCGAAAACTGGTAGGAGTTAACTTATTACCTCCCCGATTTACCATGAAGGAGCTGCAACAGGTCTACGAAGCTATTTTAGGAGAAAAGATTCATCGGGGTACTTTCCAGCGAAAAATGCTTAGCTTGGATGTGTTAAAAAGGCACGAAAAACAGTACTCCGGTGCCGCCAATAAGGCTCCGTTTCTGTGTAGTTTTGAGTAAAGTACGGGCTAATTGGAAGTTACAGGAGGATTGCATTTTTTATCGTTTTTTTATAGCCAAACCCCTACTGCCCATGAGTCATAAAATAGGTCTGAAAGAAGCTATTTCCATTGGTATCGGTGGTATGGTGGGTGGTGGTATTTTTGCCGTATTGGGTTTGTCGGTTTCGCTGGCCAAAGGTGGTACCCCGCTTGCCTTCATATTTGCTGGTTTGCTGGCGTTGCTTACCTCGTATAGCTACGTAAAGCTATCCCTCGCCTACCCGGATCGGGGAGGTACGGTCAAGTTTATCAATCAGGGTTTCGGACAATCAGTATTCAGCGGGGGAATCAATAATTTACTTTGGGTAAGCTACGTCATCATGTTGTCGCTTTATGCCTCGGCTTTTGGGTCTTATGCCCCTAATTTACTGGCCTTGACGGATAACCGTTCCGTCGATAACCATATTTACCTCAGTGGGATTATCGTACTGGCTACGGCGATCAACTATTATAGTATTGAGGTGGTCGGAAAAATTGAATCGTTTGCCGTGGTTGTCAAACTGATCATCCTGCTGATATTCGTGGGCATTGGACTCTATGGCCTACCCGGAAATGATAATCTGCATCAACTTGCTCCGCAAAACTGGGAAGGTACCCTCCAACTGATTACGGCTGGGATGGTGATTTTTGTTGCCTACGAAGGGTTTGAATTGATTGCCAATGCCGCGCCTGATATTGAAAATCCTATCCGGAATATACCGCGAGCTTACTACTGTTCCGTGGGTTTTGTACTTGTGCTCTACGTCATTATTGCTGCCGTTACGGTTGGTTCCCTGCCGTTTTCGGAAATCGCCAAGGCGCAGGATTACGTCCTGGCCGAAGCCGCCAAACCCATGGTGGGGCATTCACCATCATTACCGTAGCGGCCCTGATATCCACCTTTTCGGCCATCAATGCTTCCCTGTACGGTGGTAGCCGGGTGAGTTACGAAATCGCGGAAGATGACGAGCTTCCGCACGAATTGACGAGTCAGCTATGGAATCAACCCATCGGGCTCCTCATTACTGCCGTCCTCACGCTTCTCTTGGCCAATACCCTCAATTTGGAAAGTATTTCTACCGCCGGGAGCGTGGGCTTTTTGCTGATTTTTGTGGTGGTAAACTTCACCGGCTATAAACTAGCAAGTAGCATTCAGGGTACGAGAACCATTCCACTCGTTAGGTTTGTGCTGTGCCTGCTTGCCTTAGGAGCGCTGCTGGTGCAGCAGTATACTTCCAATCGGCTTGGGGTAATCGTTGCGGTTTCTATTATTACGGCCTGTTTTCTGGTCGAGTACTTTTATAAGAAAAGTCGAGCGTAAAGCAATTAGTGAAAATTAAAGTCCCGGCTATCGCTAGCTAGTGTTTAAAACACCTTAAATTGTCGGGTATAATTTTGTAAGTTTAATTCTCGCATCTTCATTCTTGAATTGCCAATTGATTCTTTTTTCCTTTCTATTTTGCTGATTCATCCATTTTTTTGCAACGATTTCAACCTC
>JBDNFP010000437.1:0-2797 GCA_041689775.1 Spirosomataceae bacterium | reverse complement strand
GACTTACGCCACCAAGAGGCCGCTTGACCACAACTTCAAAAACGACATGGGTCGCTACATCACTTTTGATGAGAAAATACCCAAATGGAATTACCTGATCAAGCCCGGAAATTGACCATCTTATTTTTTAATCATTCCTAAAGTAAATACAAAGCATCTGATTTCTCGGTCGCTTCTGTAAGCAGATTATACCCAAACGCACAGCCAAAAATAGGGTACAAATACAAGTACCAACTGGGTTTAATGACACATGATTATACTAATTCAAATTTTATATGACGTATTTTTCAGATAAGGGAAACATGTTATTAAGACGACTCTTCCGATGGCTGCTGGACGACGTTCCACGCTCTTGAGCCTGTTCAAGCGTTTGGAAGACTCTGGATTTGAGCCCTCTGCGCACCTCTTTAAAGAAGCGCTCAACCGGGTTGAGCTCCGGGCAGGCGGCCGGTAATCGGACGAAGGCGAGCTTTCGTTCATCGAAGTATTCCTTGACATGGGCTGTTGCACCATCGGCCACGAAGAGGCACTTCCTTTCGAGGCAGCCCTGTACCTGCTCGATAAACCAGCTAAAAGAAGGTCCGTCGAGTTTGGGCAGCAAGGCGGCGAAACCCTTGCCAGTAAAGGGGCACAGCGTCAGATACAGGTAAGTACTCTCGTAGCCTATCTTCACAGGAGCGACAGGACGGTGCCCCATGGGAGTCCTACTTGTGGCCCAACTCGGTGCGCGTGCCCGCCCTTAGCTCGTCATGGAACAGGATGTATTCGTCAGCAAAGGTGCTTCTGATCTGTCCGAAGTCTTTTTAAAAAGTTCGACCGCCCCCGGTTTTTGGCGGATATTAATGGGCCTTCCCCGCTTACGCTTTATTTTCAGGCGTTTGCAAAGATCACTCACCCCGCCGATTGTGTAATCCACACCTAGGCTGCCTGAGAGGTAGGCCTGAATGTGTTCAAGAGTCTGCGCCTGGTCATCGCGAAGGAACTGGCGCAAGTGACTGATTTGCTGACTAGTGAGTTTGCCGAAGCCCCGCCGCGACGGCGTTTGCATTAACCCTTCAAAGCCCTTGTGGCGGTAGGTCTGCCACAGCCGCTGTGAGTGGCGCTCACACAGGCCAAGAATCGCCCCGGCCGAGGCCTGAGACTTGCATTCGCCTGTCTTGAGCAGCCGCAGGAAGCGGGCACGGTCGCGATCTAGAGCACTGCCCCACTTCTTCTCTGCCTCAAGCAGGAAGTCGACGGACTCATTAATTTGGGTAGAATATTTCATGAACCAAATATACGCTGTATTTAATTTGAATTAGTATAACTACGATAAATACCAAAAGGAAAGATTGAAAAAACCACATTGGTACATAGTTCAAAATCGAGACAAACCAAGAAAATAATCCAGCAGTGTGCAGTCAGATATTTCCACAAGACTGCACACTATTGTAAAAATTACTTATTTGTTATCTCCGCCAATTTCTTTTTCAGCGCCAAGCAATGCAAATTCTTAGCTACCACGCGCCCGTCGGGGCCCACGAGTACATTGGTGGGGTACGCAGAAATATTGTACGTTTCTACCAGTAGGTTACTACTATCAGAAACGACCTGCGGCCACGGCAACGGCCGCTTTTTCAAAAACTTTGCCAGTTGCGGAGGAGATTGCTGTCCGGCTATGCCGATGAACTCTATTTGGCTGCGGTCTATCCCCTGATACATTTCCAGCAGACGGGGCAACTCCTCCACGCACCCTGGGCACCAGGTACCCCAAAAATCAATAAACACGTATTTACCCTGATAATCAGCAAGGCGTATCGGCTTACCGGTCCGAAACTCAGTAGCCTCGAAGGGCTTGAAACGGAAACCCGCCTGCAAGGAATACTCATCCAGATCGGCTTCTTCTCCTTCCAGAACCAGCGCGTTGTGGTACAGATCCACTCCCTTATTGCGATAACTCACCGTATTGGGAAATGAACCAACGGATAGTATTTCACCTTTGGCAACGCCCTCTCCGTAATTATATCGCTTGGTAGTAGTACTATCCACAAGTACCAGATCGGGCGACTCATAATTAGTACCCGAAAAACCACTGTGGATTGCCACGGTATGCTCCTTTCCTTTTATTCTCAGTTTCACCTGAGCGTATTGAGGCATACAGTACCAGAACTGCTGCCCGGCGGGCTCCGACGGCATTCGTTTTACTACCATTGGAACGCGCTTTGTCACCACCCGCCCCTCTTCAAATACCTCATAGCTGACATACTGAACTAATTTTGGGTCGTAAGTTCGCATGGTATTCCAATCTGACTTATTACCTACTTCGGGGTAGAACGGCGTCTCATCGCTAAAATCAAGGTTATTGTTCGTATCGACCATCACGGCCGCCTTTCCCTTTGCATCCCTACCCCGTATGACATAGACGTAACATTTGATGGAGCGGTCAGGAAGTTTTGTGGGGTCAGGCTCCCAGTCCCAGCTCTTTTTCAAATCAGCCAGGCCTTCTTCGTCGATGTTACCCGCTTTATAATTCTGATACGCTAATTGTCGGCCATCAAGCCACACCATTGTTTTGGTAATTCGGCTCCACGTCTTTGGAATCTCTTTGACGGATAAGTAAGTCTTGAACCAAAATCCGCCATTAGGGTGATCTTCCGGATACTCCGCGTGCAGTGGGCCGTAACTGGCCCCGAAAGGCCCAAAGCCTTCCACGTAGGTCAACGGTAGTTTGATACTTTAGGACTTTCGCAAATCATGCGAATTTAATAGTTGGCCGGGTCAGTTGCGTGCGCAAATAATCACTTAGCAAACCATACTT
>JBDNFP010000436.1:0-3274 GCA_041689775.1 Spirosomataceae bacterium | reverse complement strand
GGCAGCATTCACAAAGATTATTTTGGCAAAGTACTCGGTTTCTTCGTTACTAAGAGTGTCAATTACTTTCACGCCGGTTGCTTTCCCCGTTTTTTCATCGTACATGATCGTTGACACCACTGAGTGAGGACGAATAGTCAGGTTACCGGTACGTTCTGCCCAGGGAAGAGTAGAAGAGTTTGAGCTAAAATACGCCCCGTAAGGACATCCCCGATAGCAAAGATGCCGAGCCTGACACTGTCCGCGGCCCTGTTCTAAATGTATTTTATTGGGTTGAGTGAGGTGAGCACAGCGCCCGATAATGACATGGCGGTCAGGATAGTTGTTCGTAATACCGGATTGAAGGTGTTTTTCTACGCAATTGAGCTCCCAGGGGGGGAGGAATTCCCCATCGGGCAGACTGTCAATCCCATCTTTATTACCGCTGATTCCCACAAACTTTTCTACGTAGCTATACCAGGGGGCGATATCCTTATATCGAATGGGCCAGTCTACGGCAAAACCGTCTCTTGCGGGTCCTTCAAACTCATAATCGCTCCAACGTTGGGTTTGTCGTGCCCAAGTCAGCGACTTTCCACCTACCTGATACCCGCGTATCCAGTCGAAGGGTTTTTCTTGTATATAGGGATGCTCATGATCTTTAACGAAGAAATCCTGGGTGGCTTCGTCATAAGCGTAGCACCGGTTAACGATCGGATTTTCCTCCTTCTGGCTGAGCTCATCGCGCAGCCGATGGGGAAAATCCCAGGGGTTGAGCATCGCAGTTGGGTAGTCTTGCACATGTTTCACCATACGGCCTCTTTCCAGTACCAGAGTTTTGAGGCCTTTTTCGCAGAGTTCCTTTGCCGACCACCCACCACTGATTCCTGAACCTACCACAATGGCATCATAGGTATTTTGGTGCTTGGCTTTTACATTAAGATTCATGGTATATCAAATTTTAATAAATAGCTTTTTGGTGTACATCCAGTAAAGAATCCACCATTCCACCCCTAAGATTACCAGCCCGCTGATTAGGGTTTTGTAAGGAGCACCAAGTAGTAAGTCATATGTTTGGCTAATGTTTATTCTAAAAGAACTATCGATAAATTCCACGACAGTATGTGCTAGTAGATAGGCAGCAATGGAATTCATGCCTACCACCACGAGCGGGAAGAAAGCTCCTTTAAAATTCTTTACATCCGCTAAGTAATAAAACATAGCCAGAAAAAGGAAGCACCAACCACCACTAAATAGAGTCCAAGCGGGCGTCCAGATTCTTTTAACGATGGGATTTATTCCCGTCCATTCTAACAGCAGGGCCGTAGCAAATAATCCAATAGCCGTAAGAATGAAGTTCCGGAGGAGTAGTTGTGGCTGTTTAATTGAACGTAGCCATTTCCCGGCAATCAGCCCAAGAATCATAGTCCCTAGGGTAGGAACAAAGCTTAGGGTAGCGTATCCTCCTCCATTAAACAAGAATACTTTTCCCTGGGGAAATAGGTTTAAAAACCAACGATCGAAAGCCCAGGCTGCATTTGCATTCTTGTTCCAATGAGCTGCGAAACCATTTAGATGATGTTCCCAGCCGGCGGCTACTCCGGCCTGTGACCAATCAAACTCGGGACCGGCGATGGGATATAAAGCAAATAACAGCCAATAGCCGACTAAAATAACTCCCAAAGCTATCCATGAGGTACGTTCGGATCGAAAGCCCAAAGCAAATAAAAATGGATATCCCAAACCAATTTGAGTTAGCGTGTCTTCGAAGGTAAAATTGGTCTGAGAACGCGACATGGAACGCAAGAAAATACCAAGTAGTATCAGGATCAGGGAGCGACGGATTGTGTGTAGCCACAAGGCAGTACGGCTTTGTGACTGGGACGAGCGGCTAGCTATTGAATAGGGGAGGGCTACGCCTACCAGGAATGAAAAAGAGGGTTGTATCAAGTCATGTAAAGAACATCCTAGCCACGGTACGTGGTCTTGATGGTGGTGTAAAAAAGCCCAAAATGCACTTTGGGGCAATGCTTCTGATACGTGCGCAAACTCGAAGACTTCTGCCATCATTAATACCATGACTAATCCACGATAGGCATCGACAGATGTGATTCTTTGAGGGAACGGAGGGGTGATTACGGGCATAGAGTGTAAGGAAAAGTAACAGCAATGAGAAGGTGTAAGACGTTGCTTTATACCCATTTTTTTCCAAAGTGAATAAGTGCTTTTTATGGTAGGATCAAATAGGAGGGAAGAACGAAGGGCGGCCTAACAAAAAAGCTCTACCCGAAATGCGGGTAGAGCTGGGTAAATCTAGAAATGATCAGTGATTTATAAATTCATTTTCTTTAATTCATTTACTGCATGTTCAGCGGCACGAGCCGTGAGGGCCATGTAGGTAAGCGATGGATTCACGCAAGAAGCGGAGGTCATGGCGGCGCCGTCAGTAACGTAGATGTTCTCAGCTCCCCATACCTGATTGTTCTTATTTAATACCGAGTTCTTAGAATCGGTTCCCATGCGGGCAGTTCCCATCTCGTGAATACCAATGCCGGGCGATTTCTCGGTGTCGTTATACATGTTGATGTTTCTTGCACCAGCAGCTTCGAGCATTTCAGCGGCGTCATTCATCATGTCCATCCGCATTTTTCTCTCATTTTCACCGTATGCTGCATCAAATACAATAAGAGGCATACCCCATTTGTCTTTTTGATCAGGTGAAAGAGTGAACCGATTGTCAGGATTGGGAATCATTTCACCAAAGCCACCGAGGTTCATGGTCCAGGTGCCTGGCTGTGAGATTTGTTCCTTAAATGCGGCACCAAAGCCTGGCATATCTCCTCCACGTCCCCAACTATCACGACCACCACCGCCCTGGTAGCCGAATCCACGCACATAGTCACGCTTGTCATTACCCCAGTTACGGTACCGGGGCACATAGATACCATTGGCCCGACGGCCAAAATAGTACTTATCTTCAAAGCCATCCATGGTGCCATTTGCCCCTACACCCAGGTGGTGGTCCATAATATTACGGCCCAATTGATCGCTTTCATTACCGAGTCCGTTGGGATGACGATCCGATTTGGAACTCATCAGAATATTTGTGGATGGAATAGCCGAGGCATTTAGAAAAATAACCTTAGCATAATATTCCTTTACATCACCGGGGTTATTTTGGTTGATTACCCGCACTCCCGTAGCTTTCCCTGCCTTATCGTCAAAAATTACTTCTGTTACAATGGAGTCGGGGAGTAGTGTCAGGTTGCCGGTTTTTTCGGCCGCGGGTAGTGTG
>JBDNFP010000435.1:0-2393 GCA_041689775.1 Spirosomataceae bacterium | reverse complement strand
ATAATTTTACTCTATCTCTAATATTGTTCTACTACTTATTAATAGATTCCTTACCCATGAAAAAACTATCAATCCTACTCCTCTCTTTGCTATTGATCACCTCGTGCCAAGACGATTCTAGAAAAGAAGTCATCGATACTTTGGCCGAAAAGTACGTAAAATTAGTGCTAGCTATTGGGCCCTACAATAGCTCCTTTGTGGACGCCTATTTCGGCCCCGAAGCCTGGAAACCAACTACTCCTCCGGCGGATACCCTACCCTCGGCGGACTTAATCAAACAAGCCGATCAGCTGCTCAACGATTGTTCCCAGCTTAGTAGCGGTAAGCTTACGAAAGACGAACAGTACCGCCTGACCTGGCTCCAAAAGCAACTTACGGCGGTTAAGACAAAAGTGGAGATGATGGGTGGTAAAACCCTCAGTTTTAATCAAGAAGCCACCCTACTCTACGATGCCAACCCTCCTACCTACACCGCCGCCCATTTCGACAGTCTTTTGAATAAACTAACTACCGAAATTCCCGGATCAGGTAGTCTGTCGGAGCGCTACGCCTCCTACGCAAAGCAGTTTATTATTCCGCAGAAAAAATTAGATACAGTTTTTAACGTGGCCATTGCCGAGGCCCGCAAGCGTACGAATCAGTACTTTCAACTACCGCAAGACGAGAATTTTACTCTGGAATACGTGATCAACAAAGCGTGGTCGGGCTACAACTACTACCAAGGAAACGGGCAAAGTAAGATTCAACTCAACACCGACTTCCCCATCTCCATCGAACGGGTTATTGATCTTTCCTGCCACGAGGGCTACCCCGGTCACCATGTATTTATGACCTTGCTAGACCTGAATCTGTACCAAAAAAATGGGTGGGTGGAGTTTTCGATTTATCCTCTTTTCTCTCCCCTCTCGTTGATCAGTGAAGGTAGCGCCAACTACGGCATTGAGGTAGCGTTCCCCGGCACTGAACGCGTGCGCTACGAAAGGGACGTGCTGTTTCCTTTGGCGGGGATTGATTCCGCACAAGCTACCCACTACTACGCCATTCAGGATCTGCGGGCCAAACTCAACTACGCCGACAACGAAGCCGCCCGTAACTACCTCAACGGGACCTTCACCCGTGAAGAAGCCGCCACATGGCTGGAAAAATACCAGCTCGTTCCCCATGATAAGGCTTTACAACGCACCCGCTTTTTCGACGAGTACCGCAGCTACGTAATCAACTATAATCTTGGAAAGGACCTCACGGCCCGTCATATAACCTCCTTGGGAGGTACCGCCGACCAACCGGAAAAGCGTTGGTCGCTTTTTAAGGCGCTCCTGAGCAGACCACCCGTACCGAGTGAGGTGCAGAAGTAGTGAATAAGTGTGTAGATTCGGATAGGGCAAGCACGCTTGAAAGCGTTAATTCTTCTATTTTAATCACTAGGATACAAAAAAGGCCGTCACGTTACCGTGACGGCCTTTCGTATTTTTCAATATAATTACTTAGGCATTACTACTGTATCAATTGCGTGAATCACACCATTGGAAGCAGGTACATCAGCTATTACTACGGTAGCAGTACCACCATTAGCGTCGGTCAACATCACGTTACCATCTTTCAAGCTTAATTCGATTGTACCACCTTGTACGGTAGTTACGGTAAACTTACCACCGTTTCCGTTGATAGCTTCTACCACTGCGGCGGCATCGTACTTACCAGCTACTACGTGGTAGGTCAACACTGCTGTCAATTTATCTTTGCTTTCTGGCTTCAAAAGACCGTCTACGGTTCCTGCTGGAAGCTTTGCGAAAGCATCGTTAGTAGGAGCAAATACTGTAAAGGGACCTTCACCGCTCAAGGTTTCAACGAGATCCGCTGCTTTTACTGCCGCAACAAGGGTAGCAAAACTTTCATTTCCGGCTGCTACACCTACAATGTTAGGGGTTTCAACAACAACTTCTTCTACCATGGTGGTATCAACTGCCGTTTCATTGGTTGACTCGCTTCCGCCACATGATACCATGACACCCATTAGGGCAAGAGCTGCAAATGTGTTAACTAATTTCATGTTTTTTGGTGATTGTTATGTTGTAAAAAAATTGGGTAAAGTGATGAAAGGGAAACAAGTATTACCATAAGCAACAGCAATTTCAAATCGTTCACTTCAAGCATCAAACCTCACTAGCCCTAATTTGTTTAAAAAAATATAAATAAAGTTAAACAAATCGACGCATTTCTTCACCCATTTACTATGCGTCGATGGATCGTTAGTGAACTACCCACCCACGCCAGAGGCGATGGGCTTCGGGTTTCATAGAGTGTGCTTTGTTACCAAAGTCTAATTTCCTCTCCACCTTTGTAATCGCCAGTTCCTGACGATATATTTTTAATCCTTCATTTAAAATGTTCTT
>JBDNFP010000434.1:0-6466 GCA_041689775.1 Spirosomataceae bacterium | reverse complement strand
CGATGATGGCCATGCACTTCATGCTCCAGACCAGAATAGAGATGCACGACGAGCTGCCGCTGCTCTCCTGTTCGGACGTCAAGCTGGTGCTGGCACGTACGCTGCTCAATAAACTCCACACATCGCAGGGCGTGTGGGAGGACATCGAAAACAGGCACAGGCTCAGGCAGCAGGATTTGAGCAGAAGAAGACATCATAATTGATTTGACAAAGTAGAACTAAACGGGATATCATAGGGTGTTAGCCGGAGAGCCCAATTCTCCCTGCTAACCTGCTAACCCCAATTTACAATCGGGCGTTGCATCTCCTCGCATTTGCAACGCGAGCCGAGAATAAAACCATCTTATTCCGTGGCCTGTGAATAATCATCTTGCCCTTATGTCCCACAGGACACTCCTCCCGCCCGCCAAACGCTTCGTAAATCAGGGTATCTGGAATGGGTCTAGTGATAGCTTCCACAGGGGTAGGCTCTTTTTTTGTGCAAAGTGAAGTTACGTCCCATTACTTTCTACGCCTTACCGGGTCGCCCGCTCCCGCCAGATTGCATCTGTCAGCTTGGCAGTCCGACATGCCCATCAATTCCCCTTGTTTTAATCAAAAAAAGGCGCGCAGTCGCAGCATATTGGTTGTATATTTATAATAAATCTGCTGCCATGGAGAAAAAACTCAGCTAATATCAGAAGATACGACCCCACAAAAAGCATCCAACGGGCCAAGGCGACAAAGCCTATCCCTCCATGGCGTATTCAAGTGGCCAATGACGAATTTGTGCCACCCGCATGGATCGAGTGGGTATCATTAGAAAAGGGCTTCCCTATGAATCTACTGAAGTGATCAGTAGAAGAGCCGACCTACCCGTAAAACAAATTCTGCTCTTGTTTGGCGTACCTCAAACGACGTGTAATAAGAAGGCGGGACAAAGAATTACTAAGCGGGAGAGATAGTGAGGTGGTGCTGATTTTGACCGAGCTCATGGGTTTTGGAATAGAGGTTTTTAATAAGGAAGTAAAAAAAATCAGCGTTGGTTGAGGAAACACAATATTTCTTTGGGAGGCGCTACCCCCACTAGTCTGTTTGACTCACTGACGGGAATTCAGGAGGTGCGAAACAGGCTGAATCGCCTAGAATATGGCAATTTAGCCTGATGAGAGTATGTAGAATTGAACGAAAAAAATACCTTGACACCACCTTGCAAGGAATTGGAGCTGCTTTCACGGAAGGATACCGCTGGAATAGCCTCATTGGTTTACACGGCGGAATCCCGGGCACTCGCTACGTTGGAAGTTTCCGTTTATTTGGACCTAAGTGAAGATTTACCCACGGATCAGTACTATGTCCCCGATGACGTTGAAATTCTCCAACTAAGTACCGAAGACTTACCCGAAAACTGGGATGCAAAGCCCCCGATCCTCGAAACACAATTCATAGGGAATGATTTTGTCAAAGAGGCCACGGCAGCTGTTCTGAAAATACCCAGTTGTATCATACCCCCGGAATTCAACTACCTGATCAATCCTAATCATCCTGATGCAAAAAAGACCAGGGTAATTTCAAAAGTACCGCTGACTTTTGATCAAATGATGAAACAGGCTGGGAATGAATAACTCCGCGCTACCGCCCGTTTGCAACTGCGTGGCTCCTGCACACCGGGCGTCCACTGGTGGTTTTACTTTTGCGGGTATTCGCGGCTACGCGCCTCAGTTTAAACACGGGGTGAATCGACGCCTGATTGCAAATCAGGTGCGACCCGGCAAGGGTCAGCGGGGGGCCGGGGCCACGCCGAATCCATCAACTCGGCATGACACAGGGCCGGGCGATTGATGTCCCAGGCGTACCCACTCGCAGCTGGACAAGGTAGTGTAGGAAGCCAGTATTCAGCTCATCGGCGGCGATCTGGACGAGGCACTGATGGTCTACAAAGACATCGAAACTGTGATTGGCGCCCAGCGTGAGTTGGTGGAAGTACTGGCGAAGTTTACGCCCAAGATTGTGAGGATGGCCGATGCCGGTCGGAAGGAGGGTAGGAAAGATTAGAGGATAACTACGATTTGTGGGAGGCTTCCTACCACAACGTAGGAACACAGCGTGCAATGGTAATTAGTCAAGTTGAAAGCTTGAATTAGCATAAACCACCAGATGCAATCTGACGGCAACGGTGGGAATTATGCAAGAGTAGAAATTAGTAAAGCTATACTTACTGTTGAGTAGTTTTTTTCTTTTGCGAAGACATTGGGGACCTTTTTTAGTCATATATTGCTCGGGGTTTCCCTGCTGAGCATGATTTTAAGTTACGAATACCTAGCAGGCTTGGTGCCAACTAGGCTGTTATATCTCCTCGTTTTAGAATAGAGATCTCCCCGCCAAACAATTAGAATAAACGTTTCTAGATAATGAAGAAAAACAAGAATAAGTCAGTATCTACAAAGAATCTGGGGCAATGAAAAACCGAACTTTCTTTAGCGTAGGCATTCTGGTAGTTTTATTTTGGGCTGTGGGATGGTTGGTAGGCGGGTTTGGGACGAAGATAGACTACAACAGCCAAGTCAAGCCGATTCTTAATAAGCACTGCATGGGCTGCCATGGCGGAGTAAAAAAAGCGGGTAACGTCAGCTTTCTCTTCGAAGACGAAATGCTTAAGCCGGGCAAATCAGGCAAAGTACCGGTAGTGCGCGGCGACGCCCACGCCAGCGAGATGATCCGCCGATTACTCAGCGACGATCCCGATGAGCGTATGCCCAAAAACGAAGCCCCCCTCCCCGAAAGCGATATTGCCATTCTGAAACAGTGGGTCGACGAGGGTGCTCCTTGGGATACGCACTGGTCTTACATAAAACCCATAAAGTCTGAGGTGCCTCCTTTACGTACCTTTAACAACCTATTTGGGTTAATTAACAGAGTAGAAAGTAGCTGGCCCAAAAACGAAATAGACTATTTTATTCTGCAAAAGCTCCGGGGAGAGGGGTTATCTCCTTCCCCGCAGACCAACCGAGCTACGCTGATCAGGCGCGTGAGTCTCGACCTGACGGGCTTGCCTCCTACACTTGCAGAAGCCAAAGCTTTTGAAAAAGACCCAACGCCCGATGCTTACGAAAAAGTGGTGGATCGGCTACTCCAATCACCAGCTTATGGTGAACGCTGGACCTCCTTTTGGATGGATTTGGCCCGCTATGCCGACACCAAGGGCTACGAAAGCGATGGTGGTCGATCCATGTGGCGCTACCGCGACTACGTGATCCGGGCCTTCAACGAAGATAAGCCCTTTGATCAGTTTACGATTGAACAACTGGCCGGTGACTTGCTCCCTAAAAATCAGGACGGTTTTCCCTTCGAAACAAACCTTGTCGCCACCGGCTTCCACCGCAACACAATGACCAACAATGAGGGTGGTACCGACGATGAGGAGTTTCGTACCGCCGCGCTCATTGATCGCGTCAATACGACCTGGGAAGTATGGCAGGGGACTACGTTCGCCTGCATTCAATGTCACAGCCATCCATATGACCCCATTCCCCACCAGGATTATTATAAGTACCTAGCCTTTTTCAACAATACGCGCGACGAAGACGTGTGGGACGAATGGCCTAAGCTGCGGTACTATCAAGGAAAAGATTCCGTCCGGGTCGTGCGCTTAAAAGAGTGGGTGCGAACCTATAATCCTGCTCAGGTACCCACCTTCACGCAGTTTTTGCACGTCATGGAGCCCAAGATCAATGCCCATCACTTTATCAAGGGCGATCAGTCTACGTTTTTGCTGATTTCGCATTACGGAATCAAAGATCAGGGTAACGCCCAAATCCCGGCGGTCGACCTGACCGGAGTAGGTAGTGTAGTTATGCAGGTGAGCACCCGGGCCGAACGGGCCGTCCTGACCCTCCATCTAGACCGGCTCAATGGTCCGGTCCTTTCTACGCTCGCTATTCCCACGCGGGATACAGTACTGGTGGCCGCCATTCCAAAAACTACCGGAAAACACACGATCTTTCTTTCGCTGTCGAGTCCCAAAAAGCCTAACGAATGGGTTCGCATTACCTATGCGGCTTTTCAGCCGGCCCTACCAGGAGCCGGGCAACCCGGCTATGCCGACCGGCTGGCAGACTATGCTAGTCTGCTGACACGACCAACCGAAGAAATGCCCATAATTTGGGAAGGAACTGGTGATTTTGCCCGGAAGACTCACGTATTTGAGCGTGGTAACTGGCTGGTAGAGGGGGCCGAAGTACAGCCTGGTGTCCCCGGACTTTTACCTCCTATGCCGCAGGGGGCTCCCCAGAATCGCCTAGGTTTGGCTCAATGGATTGTGAGCCACGAAAACCCACTCACCGCCCGGGTAATCGTCAATCGGTTCTGGGAGCAGCTTTTTGGCCGGGGCATAGTAGAAACGGTAGAAGATTTTGGCTCGCAGGGGAGTGAGCCTACGCATCAGGCGCTGCTCGACTGGTTGGCCGTTAGCTTTATGGAGGATGATCAGTGGCGGGTAAAAAAGCTTTTGAAACGAATGGTGCTATCGGCTACTTACCAACAAAGTGCTATTTCGAGTCGAGAGCACCTACGTAACGACCCCTACAATTATTGGCTTGCCCGTGGGCCTCGGGTGCGCCTGAGCGCCGAACAAATTCGTGATCAGGCCTTAGCCTATGCGGGGTTGCTATCGCCCAAAATGTACGGTCCGAGTGTAATGCCTCCCCAGCCCGAAGGGATCTGGCAGTCGCCTTACAACAGCGAGAAATGGGTAACGAGTGAAGGCGAAAACCGATACCGGCGTAGTTTGTATACCTATTGGAAACGCACGGCACCTTACCCATCCATGATCACCTTTGATGCCCCTAGCCGGGAATTCTGTCAATCGCGACGGATCGTTACCAATACGCCTCTGCAAGCACTGGTGACGCTGAACGATCCGGTCTATCTGGAAGCTGCGCAAAAGCTGGCCACCAGGATGCAAAGGCAGGCTACTACCCCCGCCCAACAATTAGCCAAGGGGTATCAATTGCTTACCTTTCGACCCATTCCGGCCCAACAGCTAGCTACCCTTCTGAAAGTGTATGAAAATGCCTTGAACACCTACCGACGAAACCCCGCTGAGGCCGACAGCCTGCTTCGCTACGGGCCCAGTCGCGACCCCGAACTGGCGGCCTTACTCGTAGCGGCCAATATTCTTCTGAATATGGATAGTGTGCTGACGAAGGAATAGAGGAATGCGGGCTTGTCGGTATCATGCTGCCATGGGTAGCTAAACATAAAGGATAATCTCTAATCACCTTTATTACTGGATATATCAAATTTTGATCTGATGGTAGGAGTAGTGGGTAATTTCTCTTGGGCGTATTGTGCTTACATACCTCTGGGGATATAAAGTCAATAGTCAAGTATATTATTGGGGTCTGAAATGTTATTAAGTTTCTTGCTAAACAGTACATACTGCTTTTCTGATTTACTATTTGATGAATTAACTTCAATCATAGAATTTTCGATTTTGATGAAACCTGTTTCAAAAATAGCTAATTCGGATTCATCAGGTAGATCAGTAACATCATTCCAGTTTCTTAAAAATAGTGCAGTTTCTGCAATTTGGGGAGGAATAGTTGATGGATGAATATCAATTATTTTATCATAAGTAGCTGATAGCTATTAGCTTGTAGCTGTTATCTTTTTGTAAATATTTGATATAGAGAATATTAGCCAGTAATTTGACTAAATTAATAATACAAACTAATTATGCATTAGTACTTATATTGGATATGAGCCATTTTCCAATGAATTTGAGCTCTTTGACCAAAATATTAGATAAACGATATCTCCTTTTCCTTCTAATCCAATTAAATCGCCATTTTGATTCAAATTGACACTGATACCCTCAGATAAAAGTAGTACCGAAAATAGGCCTATTCCTGTGGATTGGATTTGTCGCCAAACAGCTATTTTATCTTCATAATTCTTGCGAATTTTTGGAATTGCGTTGTAGTTTGTACCAGCTAATTTAATTTCCCTTTCTCGCTCCAAACTACTAACCCTTAGATCAAAAATTGTTAAATGCTCGATAAGGTATCCATCTTTAAGAGTATATTTCTTATTAGAAATTTCGACAAATCCACCATTTTCTAAAGGTTCTGATGGGTCAGGATTTTTGCAAGAACTTACAATAGATAATATTGACAAGCAGCAGAGTAGTCTAAATAGATTCATTGTGGATGGATTATTAATTTAAGAGATCACCGAAAGATAAAAAATTTTGTTCGTAGAATTAATGCTTAGTAGTTATTCAAGTTCTGTAAATTTATTAAACGGTATATTTACCTTTTCTGTATTATACCAATTTAGTTTTATAATGCCGTATATATTTTATATATTTAGTCATGGGAAAGAAAGAAGAATTGGAGATGAGAGAAGCATCTATGGAGCTTAAAAAGATACTTTTAAAACAGAAAACCATCAAGGGAGAGAAACGAATAAAATGCTTACTTGAGAT
>JBDNFP010000433.1:0-7576 GCA_041689775.1 Spirosomataceae bacterium | reverse complement strand
TATTGGCCCGAGTCTCTTTTCGATGCTCATGGGTCGTAGGGGGTGAAATGCGGATTTCAACCTCACGACCCTTTTTGATCTTTACCAAATCAATGCCCGAAAACTGCTCAGACTATTAAGTATACTACTTATCTATAACCCCGAAATTTTCGAATATTTCTCCGCACAAGCGCTCACTTCATAACTGCTTTTTTTGCAGAATGCATACCGTGCTCAAGTCCGGATTTGAAGGACTTAAACAAAACTGGCATAGTGATTTGCTCGCTGCGATCAGTGTATCACTTGTTGCTTTACCTCTTGGGTTAGGTATTGCCATTGCCTCCGAAGCACCACCCATGGCTGGTGTCTTTTCGGCCATTATCGGAGGTATTGTTACTACTTTTTTTCGGGGTAGCCATTTGGCCATCAATGGCCCAACCGCTGGTCTCATTGCCGTTATACTGGGTTCTGCCATTACCCTTAACAACGGTACGGGCCAAACTCTCAACTATATCTTTGCCGCCGTTGTAGTATCGGGGGGCATTCAGGTACTACTGAGTCTATTGAAACTAGGCCGCCTCGCGGAGGTATTCCACTCCACCGTGATTCGCAGGATACTGGCAGCCATCGGAGTCATTATTTTGGCTAAACAAATCCACGTAGCCCTGGGTATCAAGGCTTCCAGCATGAGTGTTTTGCAGACGATCGCCGATATTTTTCAGCAACTACCCCAAATCAATCCTTACGTAGCCACGATCTCGCTCGTGGGATTTATACTAATTATTCTACACGGCCGAACCACCTCCAGGTTCCTGCATCTGTTGCCAGCTCCGGTATGGGTGTTGGTTACCGCTATTCCTTTTGTGTATATGTTTGGTTTTTTAGAAACTCACATCTTTTCTTTTCTGGGTAAGGAGTATCTGGTGGGTCCGCATTTGCTGGTCAACATCCCCGACAGTCCGCTGAAAGCCATCATGTTTCCTAATTTCTCAAAAATTAACACCTGGCCTTTCTAAGTTTCGGTTTTTTCGATCACCCTCATTGCCAGTATCGAGTCACTGGCCAGCTGCAAGGCCATCGATAAACTTGACCCTTACAAACGTAAAACAAATCTGAATAAGGATCTGGTAGCCATTGGCCTTAGCACCATGATATCTGGTATGATCGGCGGGTTACCCGTCATAACCGTGATCGTGAGGAGTACGGTCAACATTCAAAATTTTGCCAAAACCAAGTGGTCCAATTTTTACCATGGCATACTGCTCTTGGCATTTATCTTTATTTTATCTCCCTTTATTCAAATTATCCCGCTGGCGGCCCTAGCCATCCTACTGATTAATATCGGCACCCGGCTTGCCTCACCCAAGGTATTCCGATACGTATACGAACAAGGGTTTGAGCAATTAGTATTCTTCACCACTACCCTGATTATTACCCTAATGACCAACCTACTCGTGGGTGTTTTTTGTGGTTTGATTATCGTACTGATAGCGCACTTATTCATTGCTAAAGTCAGTATACCCCATTTCTTTAAGCTGATATTTAAGTCAAAGTTTACGCTGGAAAAGCAACCGGAGAACAATTACCTATTGACACTCGACGGTATTGCCAACTTTCTGACCACGATCCGGCTCACCAATATACTAGAACAAATTCCGCCCGGGGTCAAGGTAACCATCAACACCGGAAAGGCACTACTGATTGACCTCTCCATCATGGAGCACCTCTATGATTTTCAGCGATTACATCTCGCCACCGACGGCAAAGTAAGTTTCACGGGGCTGGGCAACTACTTTTCTACCTCCAAAAATAAGTTGGCTTTAAAGCTTCTTAAAGATCCGGAGGGGGAGCTTTCACCCCGGCAGCTACGCCTGAAAGCGATGGCCATTGAAAACAACTACGACTTTATTCCCGAACCAACCGACGAGCTGGAATATCTGGAAACGTTTTATTTCTTCAAAAGTCGTCCGGTGGACGCCACTTTTAACCGCATTTCGGGTAAAACCCGAAATCTGGAATGGGAAATTTTTGATGTTCAGTTTGAAAAAGGAGCATTTTCGAGCTACCAGGAGTATACCATCACCGTAGACTTAATCAGGCTCCCTTTCAGGATTCCTAAATTCACCATTGAGAGAAATGACTTTTTGGAACGGATCATTGATATATCTGTACGCAAGGATATTGACTATGAGCAGTACCTTAACTTTTCGCGGTAATTTAGCGTCAAAGTAGAAGATAAAGATGCGATGGACGAATTTATGAGTCCGGGACTACGACAACTCATCGAGCATAGTACCATTGACCACCTCGAAAGTAACGGCGAGGCCATTCTGACTTTTAATAACAAACTTCGAAAAGCCAAGAATAAGGACTTTGAAAAACTGGTAAGTTTCTCGAAAAGCCTCATGAAGTTAATCGATCCCGAACGGCAGAGCAAAGAGATTACTCAGGAGTAGGTCAGGTGATGACTAATGCGTGGCTTAGGAAACGCAAAAACACCCGGGATGTGTTGTTAATAGATACAATCATGAGATGACTTTCTGTTCACAACACTAAAACTTATGGCGCTTACCGAATCTACCATGCTTCCGTTGGGCACCCGATTTTATATTACCTAACACTGCTTCCGGAAACATGCTTTCGCTGCATGATGTGCGGGGAGAACGCGGAACAGTCATCATGTTTGGCTCTAACCATTGCCCCTACGTAGTTCATATCAACCCGAGCTGGTGCACACTACTACCAGCCCAAAGGGATCGGGTTTGTGGCTATCAGCTCTGACGATATAGTAAAGTGGACCCGAAATGCAGCAGCTGGCCTAGGAAGCCAGCTATACCTTTCCTTACCTCTATAACGCTACACAAAAAGTAGCCCGGATTTACGATGCTGCCTGTACTCCGTATTTTTATTTATTTGATCGTGATTTAAGACTAGTATATCGCGGTCGTCTCAACGAATACCGTCTGCGCGTGGCGCACCCAACCCCTCTAACGGGTGAAGACTTGATGCGGTACTGACGGGCTCACCCATCCAGGAGCCTCAGCACCCTAGGCATGGGTTGTAACATTAAATGGAAGAGTTAAGCAAACAAATTGCTCGACAGGTAGCGATCGCCCCGATCGCAGACAATGGTGACGATGATACCGGAATCCAACGTTTGGGCCAACTGAATGGCTACCCAAGCAGCTCCGCCGCTACTCATGCCGGAGAATACGCCTTCCTCCCGCGCTAAACGACGAGCCATAATTGCGGCGTTCTCGGCAGAAACTTCCATAACCTGATCTACGCGCTCCCGCTCAAATATCTTGGGTAGGTATTCCTCAGGCCATTTCCGGATGCCCGGTATGCTCGACCCGTCGGTGGGTTGGCACCCAACGATCTGAACGCCGGAATTTTGTTTTTTCAGGTAGCGCGAAGTACCCATGATGGTACCTGTAGTACCCATTGACGATACAAAATGGGTAACCTCACCTTGTGTGTCCCGCCAGATTTCAGGTCCGGTAGTGCGGTAGTGCGCCTTCCAGTTATCGGGGTTGGCAAACTGGTTCAACATAAAGTAGCCGGGTTCCAATGCTTTGGCATCGGCGTAGTCACGGGCACTTTCTATCCCGTCGGTAAGGGTTACTTTGGCCCCAAAAGCTTCCATAGTCAGCACTCGCTCCCGGGTAGAGTTTTCGGGCATAACCAACTCTATCTCGATGCCATAAATACTGGCAATCATGGCTAAGGCAATGCCCGTATTGCCACTCGTGGCCTCAATCAGACGGGTACTTGTATCAATTTCTCCCCGTTCGAGGGCTCCTTGGATCATGCTCAACGCCGCCCGGTCTTTCACGCTGCTGCTTGGATTATTCCCTTCCAGCTTACCGTAGATAGTGACATTAGGATTGGGATTGATATTCTTTAATTCAACAAGCGGGGTGTTCCCAACCAGATCTAGGATAGTCGACATTTCAATTAGGGTAGCTAAGGACAGTCAGCGCGGTTACACGGCTGTCGGCATTAAGAATAATTTAAAAACACAAGGGTCTCATGAGAATCATGGGCAGCATTGTAGTTGTTGAAACGCTAATTGTTTCTCAAAAGGTTTCCCTACGCAATTACTCATTCGGGTTTTTGTTGTTGAGTTTATCCGCAAACTCACTCCATCCCCTTTTCAGGTTCAGGTCGTATTGATTAAACGGAATCTCGATTCCTTCTTCCTGGAATTTCTCAAAAATAACGTAGCGCAGTTCGCTCTTGATGAACTCGATACGCCAGGCACTGTACGTCCAGAAAAGCAGTTCATACATCACACCCGACTCCCCAAAATCTTTCAACCGGACGTTTGGACCCGGGCTTTTGGCTATTTCGATGTGAGCCTGCGCCACCGTAAGAAGAATCGCTTCAACGTGCCGGGGGTTATTGCGGTAAGCCACCCCTACCTGCACCATAAATCGCGTAAGTGAGCGATTATGCGACCAGTTAATAATGTTATTGTTGATAAACTTAGAGTTAGGTACGATAATCCCAATGGCATCACGGGTTTCGACTTTGGAGGTTCGGAGACCCACTTCCGCGATCCGGCCTACCAATCCGTTGTCCAACTCTACTATATCACCAATGTTGATACTTCCTTCAAAAAGCAAAATAAGGCCCGATACCAAGTCGTTGAACGTTTGCTGCAATCCCAACCCGATGCCTACCAGAAGTGCCGCAGAACCGGCTAATAGCAGCGAAAGCTGCACACCCACTATTTCTAGGCCCACAATAATCACCACTACGTACACGAAGTACTTGATCAGCTGAATGACCGCTTCCTGCCGCCCTTTATCAACCTGTTTTCTGCGAAAAAAACCTTTTCGTAGCAACGATGAAATCAACCAGACAATCAGGCGGGCGGAGCTGATCAAAAGGACAATCAGCACGACGTCAAACACCGATACTTCGTAGTGTTTGATTCTTAACAGATCAAACTCTAAGAAATTACGTACTTCCTGTGGTAGCTCGCGGCTTATTTTCTGGGCCTCTTTTTCAAGGGTAGGCTTCGCCTGTAACAAGATTATCTGAATCATACTAAGGCCTTCATTTATGTGAGCGTCAATACTATTTTTACTGGTTTTCCACTATCAGGAAGCTACGCTATTGTTGGTCAGATTTACCCGCACAATGTACACTATTGATCTGATTAAGTAAACTCTGAGCCATAATTAGCCAACCAAAACGGGGCTACCATCTTTTTGATGAAGCCCCGCCCAAAATAATTTTATAACCTACACAACAACCCTACTGATTAGTAGTAAAAAAAGTAAGGGTTCCGAACAGATAGTCAGTGAGTGATGTATCATGGTCTCCGCCTTGAATAGGAATGAGTGCGACACTAGCAGCCCCTCGCTTCGTCATGGCGTCAAAGGCGTTTTGTGAGTTAAAGTAAAACACCAGTCGATCGGCAGTACCGTGGTAGAGCTGCGTGGGGGTACGTGGTTTCCAGTCATATACATCATTGTCTGCTACGGCATCCAGAAAACCCTTATCGGTTCCGTCGTTAATTCCTTTGATAAAGCTATTGGTAAAGATGGTATTAAACGACACCTTAATATTGGCATTTATACCCGACTGCTGAATCTGAGTAGCGTATGGCTCCTTGAAGAAAGCCGATGCCGGTCGATTGAGCCCGTACACCTGATTGTAGGTAAGCGTCACCCACAAATAGGAACGGTTGAAGCCCGCTACCCCGGAGGTTGGCGTATTGATTATGTACTTTATAAATGCCGTCTTATCATAGGCACCAGCTCCGCAACTCGACGCCCGCAGGTTAAATTCTGTCGAGGCTTCTTCTTCAATTTTTTTCTGTAACGAAAGGGTCGCATAGCCTCCTTCCGAGTAGCCAGCCAGATACAGCTTCTCGTTCCAGTCTACCTCATTCTGATTTTTCAAAAATTCCTTGGCTGCGCGAAGCATATCGAGACTGGCGGAGGCCAGTGAAGCACGATGCTCGTAAGGATGGGGCAGCTCTTTGGATGCACCATAGCCAATGTAATCAGGGTAGGCAATAATATAACCCAGCGCCCCGAATAATGACCCTGCCGTAGCAGCCTCAGAACCAGCTCCGTAGTTGGAAGGAGCCTGACTTTCGCTGGTAATTGTACCGTGCTGCACACTAATCATAGCGGCGGGTTGCGTTGTAACGGGTATAATTAAAGCACCGGTAGCTAGTATATCGGTGCCGTCTGTATTCTTAGTCTTGTACGTAAGGCGGTATACTTTTACGCCGTTTCGAACAAAGCCGGATAGCACCGGGCTCAGCGCAGTAACCTGCTGGATAACCTGATCTTTGGAAAGCTCTGTAATAACACTACTCTCAACCATGTATTGATTTTGAGGTACCGTAGGTTCGTTATCACGGCTACAAGATGCTAGAAATAAAGTACCCCATACAATGAGTAACCACGCTTTGCGCAAGGGGAGAAAGTCATACCGTTGTTTCATGTCAGTTAAATCTATGGATCGATTGTTTAAGAATCAATAACGACTGCACACACTTTTTCGTTTACATTTTCCCAAAATGAGAAGTCTGTCCAGAGTACTGGTCCAAACAGACTCTATTTATGCAAGCCAACAAGAGTTAAGTAGCTGATAGCTATTAGCTATTAGCTTATAGCTGTTATATTTTTATAAATATTTGATATAGAGAATATTAGCCATTGATTTGACTAAATTAATAATGCAAACTAATTCTGCCTTAGTACTTACTCTTACTTTACCATATCCATGTACCAACGGATAATCCGGGAAGACGCATCCGGCCGTTCGACCATGGCCATATGCCCGGCCTCCGCCATAATAAATGGATACCCCTGCTTCGGATATTTCACCTGCTCCATCGTATTTTCAAAAGATACCAGCTGATCGTGCATACCGATAATAAACAATATCGGAAAAGGTAGGCTAGCCAAGACCTTCGTTCTGTCGAGGCGGTCCCGCATGGCTTCCATGCCCGTTGCCATAGCCTTAGACGGAAGCAACTCGTAACGATTAATGTACTCCTGCACTTTTTCGGGAAAAAGCTCTTTGAAACGAGCTCCGAATAGGTTAGCGGTAGTATGCTTTACAAATGCCTTTGCTCCGTGGGTACGAATCAGCTCTGCCATTTCATTCCGTTGATGCTTCTTGGAATCTGTATCGGCAACGGCGGTAGAATGAAACAAACCTAAGCCTTCCAGCATATCGCCGTACTTCTCGGCAAAAGCTAACCCAATATACCCTCCCATGGAATGGCCAATCAACGTGCAGCGACTGATGGAAGCATTAGTAAGTAATCGATGAAGCTCATCCGCGTAGTCTTCCATGGAATTACAAGTCGTGAAAAGCGATATATTAGGGCATATAATGGTATAATATTGATTGAGCAGGGGGTACAGGTCATCCCAAATCCGGTCGTCCATGCCATGGCCATGCAACAATACGAGTGTTTTTCTATATAGTGCCATAAGTTATTGATACTCTACCCTACTATTTTTAGGTTCTGATAATGAGATAGTTGCTTTCTTACCCATCGAAACAGGCACATAATTTTAAAAATAAGGTCAGACCTGGCTGTTGTCTGATCGCGACTGAT
>JBDNFP010000432.1:0-6863 GCA_041689775.1 Spirosomataceae bacterium | reverse complement strand
TGGCTCAGGCTTACGCAGATCGCTTACGACTGTCAGACAACTGTTTATCAATTGAAGTATGGTTTGCTAAGTGATTATTTGCGCACGCAACTGACCCGGCCAACTATTAAATTCGCATGATTTGCGAAAGTCCTATAATAAATGAATTAACATCTAAGTAATTATTCTAAAAAAACCTTAATCTAAGCAACTAAAATGAGTGTAAAATGCATTTTTTTGAGCGGTTTGTTTGCTATTTCCACTGTTTTTAACTTTTCCTTTGGGCAAAGCCTAATTCAAGAAAAAATTAAAAAAAAATCTGAGCTAATGGATACAAAGGTGATTAATTGGCGGCACGATTTCCACCAAAATCCGGAATTAGGGAACCGGGAGTTCAGAACTTCCAAGATTATTGCCGACCACCTGCGGGCGCTAGGAATGGAGGTCCAGACGGGAGTAGCTCATACCGGGGTAGTCGGTTTGCTAAAAGGTGGAAAACCGGGCCCTGTGGTGGCATTAAGAGCCGATATGGACGGTTTGCCGGTGACCGAGCGGGTTGATGTTCCGTTTAAATCTACGGTAACTACCGAGTATAACGGGCAACAAACGGGAGTGATGCATGCCTGCGGGCACGATACCCACGTGGCCATATTGATGGGTGTGGCCGAAGTGCTCGCTGGCATGAAGCAGGATTTGAAGGGAAGCGTCAAATTTATTTTTCAACCGGCGGAAGAAGGAGCCCCGGCAGGGGAGCAGGGCGGCGCGAAACTAATGGTGAAGGAAGGTGTTTTAGAAAATCCTAAGGTTGATGTGATTTTCGGATTACACATTAACTCACAAACGGAGGTAGGCCAAATAAAATACCGTCCCGGTGGTACCTTGGCCGCGGTGGATCAACTGGCCATAACCGTAAAGGGGAAGCAAACCCACGGGGCTTACCCCTGGGCTGGGGTGGACCCGATCGTTACGTCGGCCCAGATTATTACGGGCTTGCAAACGATTGTTAGTCGTAGTCTCGATTTGACGCAGGCGGCCGCAGTAGTGACCATCGGGGCAATTCACGGAGGAATACGTGAAAATATTATTCCCGAAGAGGTAAAGATGATTGGTACTATCAGGACATTGGACGAAAGTATGCACACTCAGGTCCACGAACGCATTAGGCAGGTGGCAACAAAAATCGCCGAGAGTGCCGGGGCCACGGCGGAAGTCAAGATCGATGTGATGTATCCCGTAACCTACAATGATCCGGCTTTAACCCAGGATGTGCTGCCCACGTTGGAAGCAGTAGCTGGTAAGAGTAATGTTATATTAACTCCGGCGCATACGGGGGCCGAAGACTTCTCATTTTTCCAGAAGAAAATACCAGGGTTTTTCTTCTTCTTGGGGGGTATGCCAAAGGGTAAAAAGGTTTCAGAAGCAGCTCCTCACCATACTCCCGATTTTTATATTGATGACAGTGGCATGTTATTGGGTGTAAAAACACTAAGTCAGTTGACGGTTGATTACCTTGACAAGCACCCATTGATCAAGTAATGTCATAATATGTTTTTGCCTATGATGTAGAAGGCATGAAAAAAGCGCCCCCAACCGGAGGCGCTTTTTTTATTTATAATTGCTGACCTTGATACGATTAGGGGGTGATAGACGCCCTAACATTATTCATACCCTAAACAAAAGAACAGATGCTACGAGACCTTGATACGATTAGGGGGTGATAGACGCCCTAACTCGTTGGGTTACAATCTGAGTATTATCATCGAGGGTTACCAAGAAGATAAACGCTAACTCTTGTCCGGCAAGTACCGGGGTAGTGGCCGTGCGGCGCTTGGTCTGGAACTCAGCAACAGTTGTTGAGAAAGTCGCCTTGGTACCATTACCCTGAATAGGTGCTGCCACGTAGTTGGGGCCAGTATTCAAAGTGCCGATATTGATTGCGCTCGCGCCTGCCGCAACTTTGGTTACCTCCCGAATGGTACGCCCCGAAGTTTCCGGGATTGATAATTCAAATCGAATCACTCGATCACCCGCAAGTGAAATCCGGGTAAATGGATCAAACCCGTAAGTTGTAGCGTTGGAGAACGTAACTGGAATTGGCGCAAGATTATCGCTATTGAATACACCGTAATCATTCTCGCAGGAAGTGACTACTATCATGGCCAGGAACAAGCCTACCAGATTCGCTATTTTTTTCATAGTAATTTCTTTTTAATAGTTTAGTCAATATCCCACCACACTCTAACATTGGGCTGAATGTTAGGGGTGAAATTTGGATTACGAGAAATCTCCTGGTCTATATATTGTGCACGTACCGGACGGGTTCCGTCGATACCCACCACGTTTTGGTGAGGAGTTAAAACCGGATAGCCGGTTCTGCGCCAGTCATTCCACTGTTCGAGGCCGTTACCATACCAAGAGATATACTTCTGACGGATAATTTTCTGCACTTTTTCATCATTGGTTCCCGTTAAAGTTACTTCATTGGGGTTACTGGTGAAATAGGTAGTAATGTCAGCGGCAGCAACTCCGGCTAATTGCATCGAAGCCCGAATACCATCCTGGTATAATGCCTGAGCATCACCTGCGGTACCAAGGGTTACCGCCGATTCAGCCAGAATAAACGCCCGTTGTGAGTTAGTCAATAACCGAATAGGGCCTTCGCCGCCAGCTCCTGTAACATAGGCACTAAACCGCGACCAGGTCGACTGAGGCTGAGGCAAAGTACCACGAAAACCGTTGTCAACCGTTACGAAGTTGCCATTGGGCTTTGTCACAAATTTATCCAAACGAGGATCGTCGGTGCCTTGCAGAAGATTTACAAAGCGAGTGCTGATGATCAAGTCATTTTGGAAAAGACTTACGTAAGTCCACTCATACACGGGTGACCGGCTACCAACCGAAGATCCAAACTTTACGCCCAGGTTTTCTGCATTGGAAGTAATAAAGTTTCCGTTGGCAATTACCTGATCAATCACTTGCTTGGCAAGTGCGGGTTCTTTTCTTGATATGGTATTGGCAAGTTTCAATAGAAGTGTATTACCTGCCTTTTTCCAATTGGTCAAATTTCCACCGTATATCACATCGTCCACACCTGGCTTTATGTTAGAAGGCACGTCCAGATCGGCCATACCTTCACGCACTAAATCGAAAATACTTTGAATTTGAGCCGTACCCTTGTAGATATCTTCCTGCCGGTCGACCAAAGGCTGGGGACTGGCGTCACCTTTCAAGGCATCCGAGTAGGGTACATCACCCCACACGTCCGTAGCAACAGAAAAGGTGTAGGCTTTCATGATTTTAGCTACACCCGAGTAGGGCTTGGCACCGATGGCATCCGCCGCTTTGATAAGCTCATTGTATGAGATTAAGGCGCCATTGTATATTTCAAATCGCCACTGGTTACCGAAGTCGGCTCCATTAGTATTGTAAATATCATAGGCCGCCGGACTACCCGCTGCACCAGCCGTCACACTCATAACGGTGGAGGCAAAGCGATTTAATTCATTGTTATTAGCAAAGGCAGTTCCTACGAGTCCCGTTGGCAACAGTACATCAGGTGTTACGCTGGTGGGGTTGTTTGGGGTTTCGTTTATGTCCAGAAAATTGCTGCACGACGATGCTGTAAAAAGCAGAGCTGCCGTGAGGCAACAGATTATTTTTTTCATAGAATCTAAGCTTTATATTAGAATGAGAATCTCAAATTAACTCCGTAATTTTTCGTCTGTGGCGCACCGCTTAGGTCCATTCCCTGAATGTTACCTGCACCCTGGGTATTTACCTCAGGATCGCCGGGGAAGCCAGGAGCGAAGAAGAACAGATTCCGCGCGCTAATGCCAAGAGAAGCGGCACCAAAAGGAGTATTACGCAGTAGGTTGGTAGGCAAAGCATAGCTAAGTGAAATCTCTCTCAGGCGGTAAACCGTTGCATCATAAACAGCGCCCTCAGAGGCTAAGCCACCCAAAGCACCCCAATACGTTTGGGCTGGTAATTGGATATTATTTGGCACAAAACTACCATCAGCATTGCGTATCACACCGGGCAAAACACGGGGTAAATCTCGATCTACACCCGTGAAACCAAATTGTCCACCGGACCGAAGATCCACCATACCAAAAGAGTAGATTTGACCACCCTGACGAGTATCCAACAGGATATTCAAGTTTAATCCTTTGTAGCTAAACGTATTAGAAAGACCACCAATCCAGTTAGGCTGCACATTGGCAATCACCTGGTTGGGCGTTGCGGGCAGTAAGCCTCCGGTTAATGGGTTAACTAGCAGGTCACCATTCTCATTTCTTTGGTTTTGGCTACCGATAATTACTCCGTACGGAGAGCCTTCCTTAATAGAAGGTGCTATACCAATGAAAGAGTTACCAGCGATAGTGGAATTACTAACTCCGGGGGCAATCGATACTACATTGTTTCTAATGCGCGTATAGTTTGCCGCAATATCCCATTTGAATGAGCCTGATTTTAATACCGTTGCGGTTAATACCCCTTCAAAACCTCTGTTGGTCATTTCACCAATATTGGTTGTCCGGGTATCAAATCCGGATGAGTTAGATACAGCTACGTTGAAGATCTGATTTGTGCTTCTGGTATCAAAATAGCCAACGTCTAATCCCAAGCGGTTTTTGAAGAATCCAAGGTTTAGTCCTACCTCATAGGAGGTCACAAACTCAGGAGTCAGGTTATTGCTACCAATACGGGTTGCGGGAGTAAAACCAGGAATGCTGGCACCACCAACCGCAAGTGGGAATGTTACGCTACCCACGTTGTTGCCGTAGCCTGATTTTACAAATACTGACTGTAATAAATAGGGATCAGCATCGCGACCTACCCGGGCGGCACTAGCCCGTACTTTGGCGTAGGATAAGATTTCCGATTCGATCTTTAAGGCTTCGCTTGCCACAAAACTTACAGCTGCCGAGGGATAGAAGTAGGCGTTATTCCCTTTCGGTAGCGTTGAAGACTTGTCTATCCGAGCCGAAAGCTCGAGAAATAAGTATTGGTTATAACCCAATGAAAGCTGTCCGTAGTGACCTACCAAACGACGTTTGGTTCTTGACTCTCCCGAGTTAGTAAATACCGAGCCATTGCTCACGTTGTCGAAACGAGGAATGGTCAATGATTCTGCACTAACCGTAGAGTTCTGAAAATCGCGCTGATTCAGGTTCTGACCCAATAGTAACGTTGCGTCAAGTCCTTCGAATAGGATATTGCGTTTCTGCGCTGTGATGAGTAAGTCACCATTGAGCTCTGATCTGAAAATAGCGTCTTCAACAATTTGCCCCTGCGGAGCACGTGACGAGCCATTGCGTAAGGTTAGCTTACGGCGGTCCATGTAGGTATCGGCCGTAACTCTGTACGTAACGTTCAACCATTTGGTAACATCATAGCCTATTTTTAGATTGCCAAACACG
The DNA here is from genome assembly GCA_041689775.1 of Spirosomataceae bacterium. GTDB lineage: Bacteria > Bacteroidota > Bacteroidia > Cytophagales > Spirosomataceae > JBDNFP01. The sequence continues at coordinate 1,461 of JBDNFP010000432.1, read as the reverse complement.
CGGTCTACGTTGGAACTCAGGAATTCGTTATCAGTACTCCAAAGTGGGTGGTTTTGGGTAGGTGAGTAATAAATACTTCTACCCAGTTCGTTTTGGTAGGGACGTCCGGCAAAGTCAAAAGAACGTGGGATACGGGTAAGCTGTCCGGTTGCGGAGCCACCATTTCCCATTGTAGTATTGCGTTGTTGAGTCTTTACGTAAGTCATGGATCCACCGACTTTTATTCCGTTTTGTAATTTCTTGTTTCCACCGATAGAAACGTTGGTCCGGTTAAACTTACTGTTTGGGATAATACCGGTTTGCATCATATTGTTGATCGAAACAACATAATTTTCATCCTGACTTCCCGAGGCCAGACTTACGCCGTTTTGCATGATCGTTCCTGTTTTGTAGAACTCTTCAAAAGGGCTATTGAATGCCTGATAGGGTACCACTACTCCTTGAAGGTTGGTTACCGTTTCAAAGCCAGGCGTACCAAATCGAGGACCCCATGAGGCGGAAGAAGTAGGTACAAAGTTATTTTGAGTTCCCTGACCGTAATCATTCTGCAACTTTGGTAGGCCGGTAGCTTCTTGTACGTTGAACGATGAAGTTACCGTCACTTCTGTCCTACCCTTCAAATTTTTACCGGTTTTGGTGGTAATAACAATTGCACCAGCGGAAGCTCTTGAACCATAAAGGACGGCAGCAGCTGGACCTTTAAGAATGTTGATAGACTCAATATTCTCGGGAGCGATGTCGTTCAGACGGTTGGCGGGCTGAGAGCCAAATAGCGTATTTTGGGTATTGTCGGTATCGTTGTTAAAGATGATACCGTCCACCACAATCAGTGGCTGATTACTCCCGTTGAAAGAAGTAATACCACGGATGTTGATGTTCGTTGAAGCACCGGGTGATCCAGATGAGCTACCAATGTTAACGCCAGCTAATTTACCTTGCAGCGTGTTGAGTAAATTAGGCTCTGAGCGTTGTGATACCGCATCTCCACTGATGGATTGGACGGAATAGCCAAGCGAACGCTTATCTCTCTCAATTCCCTGCGCGGTGATTACAACTTCGTTAAGTTGATTGATACCTGATACAAGGGTTACATTGATATTGGTCTGATTACCAACTTTAATTTCCTTCGTTTCGAAGCCAATAAAGCTAAAAACCAGGGTGTTTGCTGGAGATGCTACGAGAGTGTAGCTTCCATTCTGATCGGATGTCGTACCGGTGGTGCCTGACTTTACGGCAATAGTAGTGCCCGGAATAGGCGAACCATTGCTGTCTGTCACTTTGCCTGATACGGTGTTTTGGGCAAATAATTGTCCGCTAAGGAACAAAAATCCCAAAACAACAGGTATTAGTTTCCTCATACTTGTTAAATGTAGATTGTTGATTGAATGGTTAACTTAATTGTACTTATAACTTATATTGGTTGTCAGTGCAATTATCTCTATAACATGAAGTCTCGTTATA
>JBDNFP010000431.1:0-6579 GCA_041689775.1 Spirosomataceae bacterium | reverse complement strand
TGGAGTGATGGTTATTTCGTTTGTTCTATTGGTGAAGCATCACCTGATACTATTCGTGAGTATTTCCTTAATCAGGGTTAGTCGCTTACATCCCATCCACGCAAAAGCGATGAATGGGTTTTACCCTCCGTTTTATAAAAAAATGCCAACTGCAGTCAGCCACTTTATGAAGTTCGCGTGGTTAGGTGTATCGAAGGTATGCGTCTTTAAGGGTTTATAGATTGGTTGAAATTATCTGTGCAAAATATAGTCGTCTCCATAAGTGGCTCCTCCATCCCAAAACTTTACACAACTCCGGAAAAACCACCTACGCCTTCACCAGCTCTTTGAGTTGCGCGAGTTCATCGCGGTAACGAGCGGCTTCGAGGAAGTCCATATTCTGGGCGGCGGCTTCCATTTTACGCTGGGTTTCGGCAATGAGCTTTTTTAGCTCATCTTTGCTCATGTACTGCACCACAGGATCAGCGGCCATACTGACACCTTCTAACTCAACGTACATCTTCTTAATCTTGGTATCACCCACCGAAGCTAGCTCCATGATCGCCTCCTTGGATTTCAAAATAGTTTTCGGGGTAATGCCGTGCTCCAAATTATAGGCCATCTGAATAGCCCGGCGGCGGTTGGTTTCGTCAATCGCTGTCCTCATCGACCCAGTAATCCGGTCTGCGTACATCAGTACTTTACCGTTTTCATTTCGGGCCGCCCGACCAATGGTTTGAATCAGCGAGCGAATATCCCGCAGGAAGCCTTCTTTATCGGCATCCATGATCGCCACCAACGATACCTCGGGCAGGTCGAGGCCTTCGCGAAGAAGGTTCACTCCTACCAATACATCAAAGACACCCAAACGTAACTCGCGGAGAATTTCTACCCGATCCAGCGCCTTCACTTCCGAGTGGATGTAACGACCCTTCACGCCTACCCTATCCAGGTACTTGCTCAATTCCTCGGCCATACGCTTAGTCAAGGTCGTAACCAGTACCCGTTCATTCCGTTTCACGCGTGAGTCAATTTCGGACAGCAGGTCATCAATCTGGTTCAAGCTAGGCCGGACGCTTATTTCAGGGTCAAGAAGTCCGGTTGGCCGGATAATCTGCTCTACAACCACCCCATCGGTCAGGCGCAGTTCGTAATCGGCCGGGGTAGCACTCACAAACAGTGTTTGGGTAGTCAATTGCTCAAACTCCTGAAAAGTCAACGGACGATTATCCATGGCCGAAGGTAACCGGAAACCATACTCAACCAGCGACTGCTTCCGGGAGCGGTCTCCACCCCACATCGCCCTGATCTGGGGCATGCTGGCGTGGCTCTCGTCTACTACCATCAGGAAATCTTCGGGAAAGTAATCGAGCAAACAAAAAGGTCTTTGTCCCGGCTCGCGGCGGTCAAAATACCGCGAATAATTTTCGATTCCTGAGCAATAGCCCAGTTCTCGCATCATTTCCATGTCGAACTCCGTTCGTTCCTTGATGCGTTCGGCTTCGAGCAGACGCCCTTCGGAGGCAAAGTACCGGATCTGAGCGGTGAGGTCATCCTGAATTTCTTTAATGGATTGCATGAGCACGTCCCGACCCGTTACAAACAGATTTGCCGGAAAAATGGCGATCACTTTTTCGGTCGAAATCCGTTTCCCATTTTTGGGGTCGATCCGTTGAATTTCCTCGATCTCATCCCCAAAAAATATAATACGATACGCAAAGTCGGCGTACCCCGGGTAGATATCCACCGTGTCGCCTTTAACACGGAAAGTACCTCGCGTAAAATCTGCATCCGTTCGGCTGTACAGAATCTCCACAAGCCGGAATAGAAACTGATTGCGGCTCGTCATTTCACCTACCGCTACCCGTAGGATACTTTTTTTATACTCGTTAGGATTGCCGGCACCATAGATACACGATACCGAAGCCACCACCAATACATCGTGCCGACCACTCATGAGCGACGACACCGTAGAAAGGCGTAGTTTATCAATTTCCTGATTGATCATCAGGTCTTTTTCTATATAAGTTCCGGTGGTGGCTATGAAGGCCTCCGGCTGGTAGTAATCGTAGTAGCTAATGAAGTATTCAACGGAATTGTTTGGAAAAAACTGCTTAAACTCTCCATACAGCTGAGCCGCAAGGGTTTTGTTATGGCTCAGAATGAGCGTAGGCCGATTGAGCTGCTGCACCACGTTGGCTACCGTAAAGGTTTTTCCCGAACCGGTCACCCCCAACAAGGTTTGAGCGCGATCACCGTTATTAAAGCCTGTTACTAGCTGTTTGATCGCCTGGGGTTGATCACCGGTAGGTTCATAGTCAGAAATGAGTTCAAAATTCATACGATTGGGATCTAAGAATAGGAAGTACAACGCATTATACCAACTTTTACAACACGCACAAGAATTGGATTAGTTCGTAGCAGCGGCTATGAATTTCTTCACCAAGCGTTTCCATAAAAACTTTACAAAGAAAGGGTTGTTCATATTTTTGTGCTTTAAAAACAACTTAATCAACTTTTAAAGCCCGATTTAACAAAAACAATTACCTAATTTATTATTTACACTATGCGAATTATCCTTGCCGTGGGAATCCTGTTTTCATTATCTGGTTGTATCTTCAACCGGATCGTCCGAACCAATGATATAACCTACCAATCCGCCACTTCGGGCCTTACAGGGCAAAAGCTGGATATTTACGCTCCGCGTAAATCAACTTCACCCAAACCCGTTATTATCTTTATTCACGGAGGAAATTGGAATTCCGGTCAGAAGTCGACTTACCAGTTTTTGGGAAAGCGTTTTGCCCACAAAGGTGTAGTCACCGTCATTATTGACTACCCCCTCAGCCCGGCCGCTACCTACGACGAAATGGCCAAAGCCTCCGCCCAATCGGTAAACTGGGTCCGTCAGAACGTCAGTAGTTACGGCGGTGATACCAGTCGGGTATTTGTGTCGGGGCATTCGGCCGGGGGACATTTAGCGGCACTTATCGCGATGGATCCGCGTTATTTTGATGCGCTATTACTCACCAAACCCATCGCCGGAGCAGTACTGATTGACGCCGCCGGACTTGATATGTACCAGTACCTGCTGGAAATGAAGTATCCTGCTACCAATACCTACATCAAGACCTTTACTAATGACCCGGCTACGTGGAAGCAGGCCTCGCCCCGTTACTACCTCAATACTGAAACACCCCCTCTATTGATTTACCAAGGCAGAAAAACGTACCCCTCCATTGAAAAGGGTACCAAGGTTTTTATGAAAGATTTAAGAGCAATCAGACCGGATGCCCACTTTAAAATTCAGAAGGGGAAAAAACATATACCGATGATTACTCAGTTTTTCTTCCCGTGGAATCCTTTGTATCATGAGATCATTTCGTTTATGGAAAGTTCCGGAGCCGAACTACCATCAAAATAATTAGCCTAACCCAACAATACCCATGGCAAAATCAGTGCTTATTACCGGAGGTACCGGCTTACTTGGCCGCAGACTAACCGAACTACTACTTGAAAAAGGGTATCGGGTAGCGTACCTAAGCCGCTCGGCCCACACCTACCCCGGCGTTTCCGTGTACCAGTGGGACATTACCAAAGGATACGTTGATCCCGAGGCTTTTAACAACATGGATTACCTCGTGCACCTGGCCGGAGCCGGCATTGCCGACGAACGCTGGACGGACGAACGAAAAAAAATCATCATTAGCAGCCGCACGGAAAGTATTGAACTACTAGCCCGGCTCATGAAGGAGCACAGAAAAATCCCCGAGGCATTTATTTCGTCGTCGGCGGTGGGCTATTACGGAGCCGATACCGGAGAAACTAAAAATACCGAGACAACCCCTCCCGGCAATGATTTTCTGGCAGACGTTACTGTACAATGGGAAGCCGCAGCGGAAGCCGTACACCGCTTGGGAGTTCGTACGGTCAAACTGCGGACCGGCGTGGTGTTAAGTGAGGATGGAGGAGCTTTACCCAAGATCGCCGCACCAGCCCGCTTTGGGGCAGGAGCGCCCCTGGGCAACGGAAAACAGTGGATGTCCTGGATACACATTGACGACATGTGTCGGATCTACGTTGAGGCCATCGAAAATAAATCTTGGGAGGGTACATACAACGGCGTAGCCAATCAACCCGTAACCAATGCGGCACTTACCAGTCTGATATGTAAGGCGCTTAACCGCCCGCAACTTCTCCCAAGTGTACCTAAGTTTGCCCTACGACTGGCCTTTGGAGAAATGGCGGATGTGGTACTGGGAAGCTGCTACGTGGACAACACCCGAATTCAGACCACCAATTTTGCGTACAAATTTCCTGATCTCGAAGTCGCTTTGGGTAATTTATTGTCGCAATCATAGTCCATATATTAACCTACCATCTATGGAGATAACCAGTAATTATTGTGGGGTTGGCGACTTTTTACCCAAGTTAGTGACTGGCATTATTTTTTGAAATATAAAAGCGTAAATTTAGTGATCTATACCAAATAAAATACCGGCGAGAATATCTTTTTCGGTTAACGTAAATAATATGATTGAACGTTTTTTCAGGGAGGTTATCGATAGCTACGATCAACGATTTGTCTCCCGCAGGCTTATCCTGGCTATTGACCTACTAATCGTCGCTTTTGCGTTTATATCTGCTTGCTTTCTACGCTTCAATTTTGCGCTCCGGGATATCAACTGGTCGCTGTTTCAGTACTATCTGATTTTTTTACTGCTAGTCAGGTGGGGCTTTTTTCTCTTGTTCCATTCCTACCATGGTATCGTTCGCCATACCAGTTTCGAAGATGTACGCCTCATTTTCAGAACTGTTTCTGCAAGTAGCCTTTTTATTGCTCTATCGACCTTTCTGTTAGCTACTGTTCTGGACGATATCCGTTTTTACATCCCTGTTTCCGTTCTGCTCATTGAGTACTTTGTTTGTCTGTTTCTGATGATAGCCAGTCGTTTTTTTGTAAAGTCTATCTATCAGGATGTTGCCTTTAAACTGATAAGAACACTACCTCAAGATGTCATAATCTATGGTGCCGGATCTTTGGGTACGCTGACCCGTGATGTTTTGCTCAAAGAGCCCCAAAAGATTTACAACATTCTTTGCTTCATCGACGACAACCCAACCCTTGTTCAAAAATCAATTGCGGGCGTACGGATAGAAAGTCTTGGAAGCGCTTTTGAAAAGTACTTCCAAGAACAGGAATCCTCAATCGAGGTAATCATGGCGATTCAGAATATCAATACTCCTCGTAAGAAGGAAATACTGGAACTGTTTCTGCAAAAGAATATCGTCGTCAAGGTAGTACCCTCCACCAATGATTGGCTGGAAGGTACCCTGAGTACCGGACAAATCAGAAAAATACGCATCGAAGACCTTCTGGAACGCGAACCCATTTTACTGAACAGCAACAATATCCAAGAGCAGCTATCCGGTAAGGTAGTAGCTATCACGGGAGCTGCGGGCTCCATTGGCAGCGAAATAGCCCGGCAGGTAGTACGCTACGCTCCAAGTACCTTGGTTTTAGTTGATCAGTCAGAGTCCGGGCTGTATGATCTTGAATTTGAACTAAGACAGAGTTTTGCTTCCTTCCTGGAAGAGACCGAGCTCATTTCCATGGTTGGTAATGTGACGGATCCCGTTCGGATAGAAAGGGTTTTTGTGCTACACCACCCGCAAGTCATCTACCACGCGGCGGCCTACAAGCACGTGCCACTCATGGAGCGCTACCCTTACGAATCCATCAAAACCAATGTGCTCGGCACGCAAATAGTAGCTGATCTAAGCGCTCGTTTTGACGTAGAAAAATTTGTGTTTGTGTCAACCGATAAGGCCGTGAACCCCACCAATGTGATGGGAGCCACCAAACGGCTGGCCGAAATGTACGTCCAAAGTCTCAATACAGACGCTAACGTTTCCACCAAATTTATCATCACCCGCTTCGGAAATGTACTGGGGTCTAATGGATCAGTCGTACCAATTTTCAAAAAACAAATCGAAGCCGGTGGCCCCGTAACGGTAACGCACCCGAACATGATCCGGTACTTCATGACCATTCCGGAGGCTTGCCAATTGGTACTGGAAGCCGGAGCGATGGGGCAGAGCGATGACGTCTATGTTTTTGATATGGGCGAGCCGGTAAAAATTGAAGTACTCGCCCGCCGGATGATTCAGCTATCAGGACTTATCGTCGAAAAGGATATTAAAATAGAGTATACCGGCCTTCGTCCCGGTGAAAAACTATTTGAAGAGTTGCTCAGCGATGACGCCACAAACGTTCCGACCCACCACCCAAAAATTCTCATTGCCCGCCTTCCCGCTGTTTCCCTGCCCGATGTTCAACAGGTGATCGAGGAATTAAAAGTTGTGCTTCCCACGGCAGACCGGGAAGCAATGGTTACGCTGTTGAAAACGATCGTACCCGAGTTTATCAGTAAGAACTCAGAATTTGAGAAATTAGACCTGATGTTACGCAAGTCTATTGTATATGATAAAAAAAGCGAATTAAATTTGGCAGATGAAAACAGACCTTGATCTATACACGGATTATTTGATCAGTTCCCTGGGGCAAACCAGTGCCACTGGCTTGTCCGCTCTGCTTGA
>JBDNFP010000430.1:0-13915 GCA_041689775.1 Spirosomataceae bacterium | reverse complement strand
GAGTTTTCCATCAACTGCTCAATTAAATAAATGTATGTTTAAATATGGTCAACTACTTACTTTTTCGTGTAAACACAAATTTAGCGCTTCCGATTGGTTTGGCAAGGCACAACCAACAGACTTGAACGTGTACTTGTATGTATAGTGCTAAAACAAGTACAGGTCGCGGGCTGCTTTGGGTCTACTCCATGATGACTTACCCACCTTGACGTACTGAAAACAATCCTAGGGTAGGACAGTAAAGGACTGTTGAATAAACCTTTTTATTAATATTGGATTCAATAATTGACCTTTATCAAGAAAGAACTGATCCCAATCACAACTTTCAAGCATCCATCGGGTACTCGCTGTTAACGTTTAACAGTGGAGCGTAATCACTAAAAGTTAAGATTGAAGCCCTAAACCCAACCCTTTCAGCATGGAATACACCCAATTGAGCGATGCGCTCCTGGTTAAGCTGGTAAGCAAAAGCGACGAGGGAGCTTTTCGGGAGATCTACCGACGCTACTGGAAATCGCTTCTGACGACGGCTATTCGCAAACTGGGTTCTCGGGAAAGTGCCGAAGAACTAGTACAGGATATTTTTATTGATATTTGGTCACGAAGGGAGCAGGTTCAAATTGAAGATATCCGCAAGTACCTATTCAAGGCAGTGAAATATAAAGTACTGAACTGTATCAAGTCCCAGCTCGTCAGGGAGCAGCACGAATGCTCCGTGGATACATCGTATCAGCCAGACCCCTACCAACGTACCGATAACGACCTGGCCTACCACGACCTCTACAATGCCATTGAAGTGGGCCTGGTACAACTCCCCGAAAAAAGCCGGATTATTTTTAAGCTAAATCGGCTGGAAAACCGGTCGGTGCGGGAAGTAGCCCTGCTCCTGAATATCCCCGAACGGACTGTTGAATACCACATCACTCAGTCGTTACGGTCACTAAGACAGCATCTCCGTGAGTTCGTTGCACTCGAAATTCTCTTCTTTACCTTACTCTAAGGCCTACATCCTAATAGAACAATACAAAGTATATCGCAATTATATTAACATATTAATATAATTTTTCTTCTATTTTCTTTAACTATTTGCGGTCTTCTAGCTAAAAAGTTGACGTATATAATAACAACGGGCTGCCAGGTAGAAGATACCGTTAGGTGCGCCGCCAATCCTATTAACCAATGGACCGACCAACATTTATCTCTTTACTTCAAAGGTATCTGGACAACAGCTGCACTCCCGGCGAAAAGCAGCTGATTGATCATTGGTATGAACTACTCGACCAGGAAGAAGAGCTAACGGACGATTTATCCCAACCCGAACTGGAGGAAAAACTTTGGGAAAGGATTCAGCAGGAGTTCAACCCCGAAATACAAACACGCGTGATCAGCCAACCCGGCAGGTGGTGGCAAGGAAATACCCTCCGGTGGCTAGCTGCCGCATCCGTAGTTCTGGTTACCGGACTTTTCTATTTTTCGTCCATCCGCCCACAGCTAACAATAGGAGAATCTGGTCTGGAAGCGGGGATCAATGCCGAAGAATACGTAGAGACCAACACCAGTACTAAAAGTCGTTGGGTACTACTGGAAGACAGCAGCCGTATTTTTCTGGGGCCGGGTAGCAGCCTGCGCTTTGCCACTCCTTTTGCCGCGCAGCAACGCAAAGTCTCCTTGACTGGTAGTGCATTTTTTGACGTTAAAAAGAATACATCCCGCCCCTTTCTGGTGTACACGGGTGATATCGTCACCCGGGTGGTAGGTACCTGTTTTAGCATCAGAACCGGCACCAACAATCTGGAAGTAGCCGTTGTAAGCGGTAAGGTGATCGTAGAAAAAAACGAAAAACAAGAGGGTATCCTTCCGGCCTCGGGTGGTGACGGAGTAGTGCTGACGCCTAATCAGAAAGTTACCTATTTTTCAGACAATAAATATTTCGTAACGGGGCTGGTCGAAAACCCCATTTTGGTAGGTAAGCCCTCCCAGCCAACATCAGAAGTAACCCCTTTCAAATTTGAAGAAACTCCTCTAAAAAAGGTACTGGAAACGATCCAGAATGCCTACGGATTAGAGATTACACTGGTGAACGAAGATATAAAGAATTGTCCCATCACAGCCGATTTGACTCAACAAGACTTATATACCCAATTGAATACTTTGTGTGCTTCCCTCCGGGCTACACTTAAAATCAGAGGAACAAACATCATTATAACCGAAGGAAGTTGCTATTGAAAGTACCTGTATTCGTTCTCATTTCTCACTAAAATCTATCTGCCCATGAATTAGCTATCTACCTAGGATTCAAAAAATGGCCGGCCATGCGCTAACAGACCCGGCCATTCTAACTGAATAAACTTCTACTTCTCCCTGGCTCTTGGCGGAACGGGGATTGGACAGAAGCGCTTGACTGTCAAATTTTTTACAATTTAACAAATACAAAATAATGAAAAAACGTCGAAACTTCATACCCTTACTGCACTTATTTATGAGGTATTCACTGGTTCAGTTTTGCCTAATCCTGCTGCTGATGAATCAACTATACGCGGCCTCAGCTTCGGCTCAGGAAGTTCTGCAGCGTACCATTAGTCTTAATGTAAAGGACACGGAGATCAAAACCGTCCTGTCTAAATTGGAGAGCATCGCCGCGGTAAAATTTGTTTATAGCTCCCGTTCTCTCCCTTCCAAAAGGAAAGTCACAATTGCACTAGATGGACAGCCGCTAGGTCAGGTACTTGATAAACTTTTCAGCCCAGATAAAGTCAGCTATCAGGTTCTGGACGGGCAGATTATCCTGCATATGGAGCCTGATACCAAAGTTCTCCCCAACGGAACGGGAAGCATGGACGCGGATCGTACCTCTACTCCACTGGATCGAAATATAGGAGGTAAAGTGCAGGACGAGAGCGGCAATCCCCTACCCGGAGTTAGCGTGGTCCTGAAAGGAACCACCCGAGGTACATCCACCGGTTCGGACGGAGCATTTCGCCTCGAAATACCCGACGGAGCCACGACACTAATATTCTCCTTCGTGGGTTATATTTCGCGGGAAATAGAGTTGGGGAACCGAACAAATCTTGATATCAAACTAGTCGTTGACAACAAGGCATTAGAAGAAGTAGTAGTGGTGGGCTACGGCTCACAGCGCAAGCGCGACATTACCTCCGCCGTGTCGGTTATCAATATGGACGACATTGGCGAAGTACCCGCATCCAACGTCACCCGCCTCATTCAGGGGCAGGCACCGGGGGTGGTTATTAAGCAGAAGGACGGCTCGCCCGGAAGCGCTTTCGAGGTACGGGTACGAGGCATCGGTTCGCTGGGTGCCGGCAGCGATCCACTTTACGTAATTGACGGTTTTGCGGTGGGTACTTCAGTTGGACAAAACCTAAACCCCAACGACATTGAAAGTATTTCCATCCTGAAAGATGCCGCCTCCACGGCCATCTACGGCGCAAGGGGCTCCAACGGGGTAGTATTGATTACCACCAAAAGCGCCAAAGAGGGTAAGGTTAGCCTCAACTTCAAGGTAGATTACGGTGTTCAGAATATCCCGCAGTCGCGCCGCGTGAAAGTACTAAACGGCGTGGAGTTTGCCCAGTTCAAAAAAGAGGTTTTTATGGATGGTATCCGCTATTTTCAGAATAGGGAGCCCGCCATTGAGGAGGTACCTATCGGTTACCGTTTCCCCGAACAAACGAAGTATTCAACCGACTGGTTTGGGACTATCCTGGACAACAATGCACCTTATACAGACTATAACCTGACCCTATCATCCGGCCAAGGGCCCATCAAATCAACGGTATCGGCGGGCTACTATTCGGAGAAAGGTTCGATCATCAACACCAACTACGACCGGTATTCGGTGCGTACGAACCTAGGTGGGAAGGTCAATCGATTCATTACCATGGGTTTGAATATAAATGGCACTTACTCCACGCAAAATTTGGCCAGTACCAACGGCCGCAGCGCCCTGGTGGGCTCTACTCTTATCATGGACCCCCGCGAACCGGTGTATAACGAAGACGGGTCTATCCGGCCTTACATCGGGGGTGTGGATGGCGTCTTTGGTTTCCCTAACCCTTTGTTTGTATTGCAGAACACCATCCGGAAGCGGAACGTAGCGGATATTCTTTCCAACGCATTTCTGGAATTCACCCTCCTGGAAGGCCTGAAATTCCGATCGTCGGTCAACGCCAAACTAAACTACAATAACTACCGGGAGTTCATCCCGTCTTCCATCGGTACGGCACTCAATGGCTTTCCGCCCCGTATCGCAACCGGACGAGAAACCACCGATCAACTACTAAATCTGTCAACCGATCAACTACTCTCTTATACCCCCAAGCTAGGAACCAACCATCAGCTGGATATGCTGGTAGGTTTCAACGCGCAGGAAGAGAAGGTCAAAGGCGTTTCGGGATCGGGTAACACCTTCCCTGATGACTTAGTACCCTACCTAGGCGCCGCGATCATCCGCTCGTCCGACTCCTACGAGTACAGCTGGACCATGCTGGCCTACCTCGCCCGCGCCAACTACGCATACAAAGATAAATACCTACTGTCTGCTTCCATGCGCCGCGAAGGTAGCTCCCGCTTCGGCGCTCTGAATAAGTACGGTAACTTCCCGGCTTTCTCGGTGGGCTGGCGCATTTCCGAGGAGTCGTTCATCCCCAAAACTAACTGGCTCACGGACATGAAGTTGCGTGCGAGCTGGGGAAAGACCGGCAACAACAACATCGGTAACTACTCCCACCTGGCGTTCATGAACACCAATAACTATATTCTGGGTGATGCCATCGCTCCGGGCAAGATTGTGAGTTCATTTGCCAATACGGCACTGGAATGGGAAAAATCCAGCCAATTGGACATCGGTCTGGATCTGGCCATACTCGACAATAAACTGGTGTTTACCGTAGAGTACTACAAGCGGATTACCAACGATATGTTACTACCGATTTCTATTCCTTCGGTATCGGGCTTTACCAGTAGCCTTGCCAACATCGGTAAAGTGCAGAACCAAGGTCTGGAATTAGCCATCGACTACCGTACCCGGATTGCCGCCGTCAACTTTAAGAGCAACTTCAATATCTCCATAAACCGCAACAAGATTTTGGCGATTAAAGGTGCCAACGATATGTTGTGGACGGGAGGTTTCTACGGTGGGTACAACGTACAAAAGGTCGGTCGACCCATCGGCATGATCTATGGGTACAATAAACTAGGAATCTTTAATACCCAATCGGAAATTGACGCTGCCCCCCGGCAGGACGGGGTTATACCCGGCGGTATGCGGTTTGAAGATACCAACGGCGACGGGGTAATCACCTACGATACACAGGATATGGTAGAAATCGGAAACCCGAACCCCAAATTTACCTGGGGCTGGACGGTAGCTGCCGATTACCGAAAATTCGATATCAATGTACTATTTATGGGAGCTCATAAATTTGATGTATACAGAAATATTGAAGCATCTACCATGAATATGGACGGGGTTTTTAACGTACTCGACAAAGCTAAGGACCGCTGGCGCTCCGCCGAAAATCCAGGCACTAATCCGCAGGATGTTCACGCTCAAGGAGGTACTAACTACTTCAAATGGTCACGAGAAAGCAGCAACCGCTACGTATACGACGCCAGCCACGTTTGGCTCAAAAACGTCAGTATCGGTTATACCCTGCCGAACATGAAGTCTTTTTTGAGTAATGCCCGGGTCTACGTCAACGCGGCCAACTTATTTCTGATTACCAAGTACCCCGGCAACAATCCCGACGCGGGCGTACGAAGCGGAAATAATCTGAACAACGACGATGAATCGTATCCTGTTCCACGCACCTTTTCCGCTGGTATCAATTTAACCTTCTAAACGCCTTACCGATATGAAAAAAATAACTATTCTAGCCGTCGCATTCAGCTGTTTGATCCAGTTCTCGTGCAATGATTTCCTGGTCACAACCGATCCTACCCGCGTGGAAGGCAGCCTGTTTTTTCAAGATCAGACCCAATTACAGCAAGCCCTCAACGGGGTATACGGCCAACTGCAAAGTATCACTAATAGCGCTTATCTGTTCAAGGAGTTTAATTCGGACAATACCACCCTCGATTTTAACCCCCTCGATCGGGGAGGCGCTGCGGGTTGGGAAGCGTTTGAGTTTTCGACGGTCAACCCTGGTAATGGGGAAATATCAAACCTGTGGAACAGCTATTACTCGGCCATCTTCAACGCCAACAATACCCTGGAAAAAATGGAAGCCAGCGCCGTAGACGAAGCCGATAAAAAGGTAATCCGGGGCCAGCTCAAATTTATCCGGGCCTTCTACTACTTTGACCTGGCCCAGTACTTCGGAGATGTAGTGCTGGTTACCAACACGCTCAAAACACCCGATGAAGCCTTTGAATTGATAAAATCACCGCAGGAGGCTGTCTACGCGCAAATAGAAGCTGATCTGAAAGAGGCCGTGGATGCTTTGCCCGCTACCTACAAGTCCTCCGAAGCTGGCCGGGTTACCAAAGGAGCCGCCCTGAGTCTACTGGGAAAATACTACCTCACCCGTAAAAAATACACGGAGGCCGTAGCTACCCTGAAACAGGTACTTGCCCTGGGGTACTCGCTGAATACCAACTACGCCGATAACTTTGATCCGCAGAAAAAGAACGGTAAAGAATCTATTTTTGAAATACAATACCAAGGCGGTAACGACCTTGGCGAATGGAGTAACTTTACGTATCTATTTGCGCCAAGGCTTTCAAAAGGGTCGATTACCGGCTACGCCAATGTCAACCCAGCGGGACGAAACATCCCGACCAATGACATGATTGCGGCCTACGAGATTGGTGATGTAAGAAAGGATATCTCCCTCAAAAGCGGATATACCCTAAATGGCGTGTTTTATCCCATTCCCTACGTAAGTAAATATAACTACCCCCATACCATTTCGGGACGTACCAATAATAACTGGCCCATTCTTCGCTATGCCGACGTACTACTCATGTTGGCCGAAGCCATCAACGAGCAGTCTGGCCCAACTGGTGAAGCATTCGACTACCTGAATCAGGTAAGGGCTCGTGCGGCATTGGCTCCTAAAAGCGGTCTTGACAAAGCAGCATTCAAAACCGAAGTACTGCACGAAAGACGAGTAGAACTAGCCTTTGAGAATCACCGCTGGTTTGATTTGAAACGGACCAAGTCTCCGGCCGAACTAGCTCAGTTTATGAATGCCTACGCTATCAAGGAAAAACAAAACCCAACGGTAAACCGCGGTGGTATTGCTTTTAACGTACTCGATTATGTGTATGAGGATTTTGAGTATTATTTCCCTCTACCCGCTCCCCAGATTCTGATCAATAGCAAGCTGATCCAGAATACAGGTTATTAAGGTCATTCAACCGGATGGGAACACAGATAGTTTTCATCCGGTTATTTTAAATTCTTCCGCTGTGCATTCTAGAGCTCCAAATCACAAGTACGAAGGTATACCAATCCATAGCTTATTTCCAGAACTGGGCGATGCCCATGGATCTTAAAAACCAATCTGAATCTTATTTCTACATAATTCTTTAATACAGTGCAAGAAATCACACAACCTTTCTGGCTTTGGCAATTTGTGGGACGGCTGCACCCACTAATCGTTCACTTTCCCGTTGGCTTACTTTGCGTGGCATTATTACTGGAAATCTTCGAATGGCGAGGAGCCGGCAAAGGGCTACGAACTGGTATCACTGCCCTGGTAGGAATCGGCGCAGGTTGCGCGGTGCTCGCCGTAGCGCTGGGGCTTTTACTATCCAATAGTAAAGAATACGGCGGCGATACCCTAACGTTTCATCAGTGGGCCGGCATTACCACGATGGCCCTATCCCTTTTCACATTGTTTCTACTTCGAGCCGGGCGTATCCGGTGGTACCGCGGTCTGCTTTTTCTCACCGTTGTGGGCGTGAGCATAGCCGGTCATTACGGTGCCATGCTTACCCACGGCGACGACTACCTCACCAGTGTACTTCCTGGACAAAATGAGCCAGATACCCCCGATTTTGGTACTGCCAACATTACGCTGACTAGTGCTGATCAGCCCCTGACCGACCAGCAGATCGAAGACTTAAACCTGGAAGTTCGCTCCATACTCGCCCATAACTGCCACAGCTGCCACAGCTCTACTAAAACCAAGGGAGAACTGCGATTAGACAAAAAGGAGTTCGTCATGGCAGGGGGAGAAAATGGCCCCGTAATTATGGCCGGAAACCCTGGTGAGAGCGAGCTGATTCGACGGGTTACGCTACCCACCGGTCATAAAGAAGCCATGCCTACCAAAGGCAAGCGACTTACCGAAAAAGAGGTAGCATTGCTTGAATTCTGGATTAAGAAAGGAGCTCCCTGGCCCAGTGGTGCCGAAAGGAGTATTTACCGCGTGGCTCCCCTCGAACCCCGCAACCCCGTACTACCACCCGCTACCACCGGACTTACCAACCCCGTCGACCGGTTTGTGAATGTATATTTCCAACAAAATAAAGTAAAATGGAAAAAGCCGGTCAGCGACCGAATCTATATTCGTCGGGTATTTCTAGACGTAGTTGGACTGCTACCCCCACCCGAAAAAGTCCGGGCATTTATGGCGGACACCCGCCCCGACAAGCGGGAGATTCTGGTAAAAGAACTACTCAACCGTAACGAAGACTACGCCCAGCATTGGCTGTCGTTCTGGAACGATGCCCTGCGCAACGACTACTCCGGTACGGGCTACATCACCGGCGGGCGGTTTGATATTACCAAATGGCTCTATTCCTCACTCAAAACTAACAAGCCCTACAACTGGTTTGTGCGGGAGCTCATCAGCCCAACCCCAGAATCCGCCGGCTTCGTCAAAGGAATAAAATGGCGCGGAACGATTAATTCCAGCCAACGCACCGAAATGCAGGCCGCCCAGAATGTCTCACAAGTATTTTTAGGGTTGAATTTGAAGTGCGCTTCCTGCCACGATAGCTTCATTAGTGATTGGAAACTAGCCGATGCCTATGCTTTTGCCAACGTATTTGCGGATACTACCCTGGAAATAAATCGCTGCGATAAGCCTACCGGGAAAATGGCGGGCCGCGCCATTCTCTTCAAAGAATTGGGAGAAATAAGCGTGGACGCCACCACCGAGCAGCGCCTCCGCGAACTAGCCGACTTCCTGGTGCAGCCCAAGGACGGCCGTCTGTACCGTACCCTGGTCAACCGCATCTGGGCGCAGCTACTGGGGCGGGGTATCATAGAACCCGTGGATATGATGGACAATCTACCCTGGAACCAGGACCTGCTCGACTGGCTGGCCTCCGATTTTGTGACTAACAACTACGACATCAAACAACTGATGTTTACTATACTGACCTCTAAAACCTATCAGCTTCCTTCGGTGGGCATTCAGGATGCCGGTATACTTACCGCTCCCTCGTACGTATTTGAGGGTATGGTTCGCCGACGAATTACCGCCGAGCAGTTTGCCGATGCCGTGAGTGTGGCATTTAATCCAATCTATGGTGATTCGGCACTTGCGGTTAAGCGACTGCCCGAAACCATCCGGAAAGAGATACCTTTTACACGGGCATCTCTGGTGAAGAATGACCCTTTTCTGACGGCACTGGGACGTCCCAACCGAGAAACCGTTAGCACCAGCAGAACCTCGCAAGCCAATCTGCTGCAGGCTTTGGAATTAACCAACGGCGATCTCCTCAACTCATCCATCAAGACCGGGGCCCTGCGCTGGAAAGCCAAGTATCCCCAGTCTGACCGTCTGGTGCAAGCCCTGTACCGCCGGGCTCTGGGTCGCGACCCGGTACCGAAAGAAATGGCCGTGGCCGAAAAAATAATCGGAAAAACCCCTAGCTTAGAGGGTATCGAAGATCTAGCCTGGGCCATTGTACTACATCCTGAATTTCAACTAATATACTAAAAACACTCTCATGAAAACGACGTGGAACCGACGTGAATTCCTGCAACGCAGCAGCGCCGCAACCTTAGCCGCCCTAGCCGCCGGAGCTCCCATGGCCAGCATACTTTCGGGCTGTTCTAAAACCATGGGCCGCACCGACGGTACGGCCGACACGGTCATTCTGTTATGGATGGCCGGAGGCATGGCTCATACCGAAACCTTTGATCCTAAGCGCTACACTCCCTACGAAAAAGGCATGGAGGGAAACCGTGTTCTGAGTACCTTCAACGCTGTCCCTACCGTGTTGGATGGTATCAATTTCTCCGACGGGCTGCAATCTATTGGTAATGTGATGGATAAAGGTGCCCTGATCCGCTCCTACGTAGCGGCCGACATGGGCCATATCCTGCACTCCCGGCATCAATACAACTGGCATACCTGCTACGAGCCCCCCCAAACCGTGGCGGCCCCGCACATCGGCTCCTGGATAGCCAGCCAGCTGGGTCCAAAAAATCCCGTAATCCCCGCATTTGTTGACATCGGGCAGCGGTTCACGGTGGGTGAAGCCGAAGAATTAAAAGCTTTTCACACGGCGGGCTTTCTGGGTAATGAATTCGGTCCTTTCTTTATCCCCGATCCTACCCAAGGCCTCGACAGCGTGCGTCCTCCCATTGGCATGGATGCCAAGCGGTTTGAGCGCCGCAATCAGCTCTACAATGAATTGATCAGCAAAAGCCCGGTGGGAGAATTTGGCGGCGACTACCAGAAAGAATCCCTCAGGCGCTCCATGGAGCAAGCCTACATGCTACTCAATTCGCCCGAGGCCAAGGCATTTGACCTCAGCCTCGAACCTAAAGAGAGCTACGATATTTACAACACCGGAAAATTTGGCCTAGGCTGCCTGCTGGCCCGCCGCCTGACGGAGCAAGGCGCCCGCTTTATCAGCGTCACTACGGAGTACGAACCCTTTAAGGGCTTCGATACGCACGAAAATGGTCATACTCGTATGGTCGACATGAAAAAGATGATTGACGGTCCCATCGCCCAGCTCATTAAAGACCTGGATAAAACTGGCCAACTGGACCGGACCATGATCGTCCTGGCGAGTGAGTTTAGCCGGGATATGATGGTAGAGGGCCGCCCCGACGCCAAAGTAAAGGAGCAGGTTAATCAGCCCGATATTCTGGACGATGAAAAGTTTTATGGCATGCACCGCCACTTTACCGATGGCTGCTCGATGCTGATGTTTGGCGGGGGTATTAAGCGGGGCCACGTGTACGGTAAAACGGCCGACGAACGCCCCTGCAAGACCATTGAGAACCCCGTGAAGATCGACGGCATTCACCAAACCATTTACCACGCGTTGGGAATATCACCTGATACACAGTATGAAATAGAAAAGCGCCCCTTTTATACCACACCGGACGGCAAGGGAAAAGCCGTAATGGATCTGTTGACCTGATCAAGAGCAGACCAACATCCTGGCCGAAATGCGCGTAGGCGCTTTAGCCAAACCAAATTCGAAAATTATTAGGTATGCACAACATGAAAGGGTTACTAATATGTCTGATAGGACTGGCGGGTATAGTGCAATCCTGTACCACGGAGTCAGGAGCAGCGGAAGAAGTCCCGATCCCGCAAGAAATCAGCTATAATTTCGATATCCGCCCTATCCTTTCGGACAAGTGCTACGCCTGCCACGGTCCGGACGAAAAAAAGCGAGAGGCAGGCCTACGCCTCGATTTAGCCGAGGAAGCCTACAAAGCGTTAAAAGAAAATCCCGGTGCCCACGCCTTAGTGGCAGGAAAACCAGCGCTCTCCCAGGTGTACCTCCGTATTTCCTCCAACGACACCACTAAGGTGATGCCTCCGATTGAGTCTAACCTTAAACTAACCACCCGCGATGTAGCGGTAATCAAAAAATGGATTGAGCAAGGAGCTAAATACGAGAAACATTGGGCGTTTGTGGTTCCGAAGAAATCAGAACTTCCGGAAGTAAGCAATGAAGACTGGCCTAAAAACGAAATTGATTATTTTGTCCTCCAAAAACAGGAAGAAAAAGGACTCAAACCCAACGAGGAAGCGGATAAAGAACGACTACTTAAACGCGTCAGTCTCGACCTGACGGGCCTACCCCCTACCCTGAAAATGATGGATAACTTTCTGGCCGATGATAGCCCGGAAGCCTACGGAAAAATGGTGGATCAGCTTTTAAAAAGCCCCGCCTACGGAGAACGGATGGCTATTCATTGGCTGGACCTCGCCCGTTACGCTGATTCACACGGGTACCAAGACGACGGCTACCGTACCCAATGGCCCTGGCGTGATTGGGTGATCCATGCTTTTAATGAAAATCTTTCCTACAAGGACTTCGTTACCTGGCAACTGGCGGGTGACCTACTTCCCAATGCTACCAAGGAGCAACTGCTCGCCACGGGTTTTAACCGAAACCACAAGATTACCGAAGAAGGCGGGGTTATTCCGGAGGAATACCGCATCAGCTACGTAACCGACCGTAATGACTTATTCGGTAAGGGCTTGCTCGGCATGACCATTGAATGCGCCCACTGCCACGACCACAAGTACGATCCGGTATCGCAAAAAGAGTACTACCAGCTCTTTGCATTTTTTAACAACATCGACGAAAAAGGAATCGAATCGGTAATTGGCGGACCAGAAACCTACGCCAAAAACCCTCTCATGGAAATCAGTGATGATGACGTCAAAAATATTCTGACGTTTGTCAATAAACCCGACACCAATCGGCTCATCGTCTCCATCATGGGTGATCTTCCAGACTCTACCCGCAAAACCTATTTACTCACCCGGGGCAACTACGATACGCCCGGCGAAGAAGTAAAGCCCGGTACCCCCAAGGCCATTCTGCCTTTTAATCCTAAATACCAAAAAAATAGACTCGGACTAACCAAATGGATGTTTGACAAGCAGAATCCTCTCACCTCCCGCGTAATTGTCAACCAACTGTGGCAGGAGTTCTTTGGCCGTGGTATTGTCAAAACATCCGGGGATTTCGGTATGCAGGGCGAACTCCCCACCCACCCCGCCTTACTCGACTGGCTAGCCGTAGATTTTCGTGAGCACGGCTGGGATATCAAACGACTCGCCAAACAATTTGTGATGTCAGCTACCTACCGGCAATCGGCCGTAATGACCCCAGAAAAGTTAGCCCAAGACCCGGACAACAAGTACCTGTCGCACTCACCCCGGTACCACATTGACGCCGAGCACATTAAAGATCTGGTATTGGCCAGTAGTGGATTACTGAATAATAAAATTGGGGGGCCTAGCGTAAAGCCCTACCAGCCACCGGGCCTGTGGGAAGGCGCTACTTCCGGCCGTGGGTTGCTTTCTATTTATGTACAAGACCACGGCGCTAAACTCTACCGACGGGGTATGTACACCTTGATTAAGCGTACCGTACCACCGCCCACTATGGGTATTTTTGATGCCAGCAACCGGGATCTTTGTGAGGTCAGACGGTTAAAAACCAACACTCCTTTGCAAGCCTTGGTCATGATGAACGACCCCGCCGTTCTTGAAGCATCCAGAGTACTTGCGGGGCAATTATTACAGGAAAAATCAACCCAGGATGCGAAAATTATCAAAGCTTTTCGCCTGATTGTGTGTCGAAAACCAACGGATAAAGAACTAAGTATTCTGACCGTCTTCTATCAAAAACAAAACAGTACACTAACGAAGGAAACAGCCGCTAAAATGGTAGCCGTTGGAGAATACCCTCTCACCCGAAGCATCGATCAAATTAAACAAGCGGCTCTGATGCGCGTAATTTCGACGATTTATAATCTGGAAGAAACGATAACGAAAAGTTGAAAGTGTGGAAAGTTTATGAGTCAATGAGTTAAAGGTAGATCGAAACTAAACTCCTTCACTTTTAACTCATCAACTCTATTCTATCACTCATTCTATCAATCTATCATTAGAAAACTATGGAAAAAGAAATATTAGAACACGGCTTTTCCTTCAATCGGCGGAGGTTT
>JBDNFP010000429.1:0-6567 GCA_041689775.1 Spirosomataceae bacterium | reverse complement strand
TTTGCTTTACCCCAACTTCACCTGGACGAATAATAGCGCAGCTACTTAAAAACAAGGTGGATATAATGAGTAAAAAAAATATAGTTTTCATGATTTTTCATTTTTTAGTAATTACTTTCGGCAAAGTAACAACTGGTTTTTCATATACGTTCATTTATATTTTATATCTTAAACATAAACAATGTTTATACAATAAAATATTAGATTTTTTAAAAATTCTTGTGTTAAGGAGTAGCTCAGTCGCTTTTATTCAGAAAATAATATACTCAATATCCGATTTACTGGGCTGTATCTCATAGCCTTCACCTAATTTTCTTCGAAAGGTATGAGAAGACTTAACACACGGATGGACGCCCTTCTGGCCTCAAAAGAATTTGTTTACAAACAGTTACAGGCTGGCCTACCAGATGCCGGTTATTCGGTACCTTTGGCTATTGGCGGTCTTACACACTACCAAAATTTTAACACTGCTCCATGGGCTATGATGGCTCACAGGCCCCGTGGAACTTCAATGAGCTCCTGTACGGGCCAAGGAGTAGGAAGTTCGGGTTAGCACGTGGCCAAATTGTATCACCTGGCCAACGAAGCCGGCGAAGCTCATACCCTGATTAAAGACCCTGCCTACACCGGCAAGCTAAAAGAATTGCAAACCCAATTACCGGAACAGTCTGTACGGTAGTTGATTCTAAAAAACCTTATCAAAGTCATACGCTATGCTAATCCGATTGATCATACTCTTTTTCCCGCTTCTGACCGGACTCTTTACGTATGTGCAATCAGGGCAGCACGGACAAGCGACGGAGGACCCTGAGAAAAACAGGAAACCTAATATTGTTCTTATTATGGCAGATGATATGGGCTATGAATGCTTGGGCAGCTACGGTAGTGCGGTGTATTCTACCCCAAATCTGGACAATCTCGCCAAAGAGGGCGTTCGGTTTACGCACTGCTACTCCCAGCCGCTGTGTACTCCTTCCCGGGTTCAACTCATGACCGGCAAGTACAACTTCCGAAACTACGAAGCCTTCGGCTACCTAAATCCCAAGGAAAAAACATTTGGCAACCTCCTGAAAGAAGCTGGCTATGATACCTGTATTGCCGGAAAATGGCAACTGAACGGAATGTCAGGACCGAAAAAATACCCCGGTTGGGACGACACCAACCGCCCTCACCACTTCGGTTTTGATGAGTACTGCCTCTGGCAGTTGCAGAATGGCAGGCCAGAGGGAGAAAGGTACGCAAACCCGCTAATTGTACAGAACGGAAAGGCCTTACCTCGCAACGGTACAGCCTACGGACCAGATGTTTTCACCAACTTCGTTCTGGAATTTATTGACAAAAAAAGGCAGGAACCTTTTTTTGTCTACTATTCCATGGCGCTGGTACACGACCCCTTTGTGCCTACTCCCGCCAGCAAAGAGTGGAGCCGTTCCTCCGACCGCTATAAGGAAAGTACCCATCATTTCGGGGATATGGTAGAATACTCAGATAAACTGGTAGGGCGAATACTGGATAAACTACGGCAAACCGGACTGGACCAGAATACATTGGTGGTATTTACCGGCGACAATGGCACCAACGTGCAAATCACCAGTCTGATGAAAGATGGCACCAAAGTGAAAGGTGAAAAGGGCAGCATGGCTGACGGCGGCACCCGGGTGCCGCTAATTGCCTACTGGGCTGGCAAGTCGGCCCGAGGGGTGGTAAATCAAGATCTGATTGATTTTGCCGATTTTTTACCCACACTCGCCGAGGCAGCCGGCGCCAAGGTACCCGGTGAGGTAGATGGCAAAAGTTTTCTACCCAAAATACTGGGCAAAAAAAGTAGTTCCAAACCGTATGTATACATGTATTATAAACCCCGCTGGGGGAAATTTGAGGCTGGTGTTTTTGCCAGAAATCACACCTACAAGCTGTACGGCGACGGCCGGTTCTTTAACGTGGAGAAAGACGTCCGGGAGCAGCAACCACTGGATAGTAACAATCTTACTGCTTCTGAAAGAGTAGTTCACAAGCAGTTGCAGGCTATTTTGAAGCGGATGCCGGGTGTGAGCTAGTCGAATAAAAGTTTACCTGCGGACGTGATAGTTAGTAGAATTTGTCCGAATAAAATCAATCTTCCAAGCCTTATTAAAAATGACTAATCCGACCAGGAACCACCCTACTTCTATCCTGTACTTTCTCTTTTTTTTCGTTGCAAATACCTGTTATTCGCTTGATCTGTATGTTTCAAAAAACGGAAAGGACACTAACCCCGGTACGCTTAGTAAGCCTTTGGCCACCATGGAGGCTGCCCAAAATAAAATAAGGACGATACAAGAGCCCGTCGTGGTTTACGTGAGAGCGGGTACTTACTACTTCAAAAAGCCCATTGTGTTTTTGCCGGAAGATTCACGCAACGCCGGAGAGAGCGTTGTGTATAAACCTTATAAAGGAGAAAAAGTAGTGATAAGCGGTGCAACTCCTCTTGCCCTTCAATGGGTACTCTACAAACCGAATATCTTCAAAGCCACCGTTGATTCTAACGTTATTTTCGACCAGCTCTATGTAAATGGCAAAAAGCAGAGAATGGCCAGATACCCAAACTACAACGCGGCAAAAGGCCACTTTGGCGGCTATTCCGTGGACGTACTATCCCCAGAAAAGAGTGCATCGTGGAAAAATCCGGAAGGTGCCTTTATACATGCTCTCCATAAGCACGAGTGGGGAGGCTACCACTATGTGGTAACTGGAAAGCAACCCGACGGACAGCTGAATTTGCAAGGCGGGTTTCAAAATAACCGCCAAATGGGGATGCATGATACATATCGCTTTATTGAAAATGTATTTGAAGAGCTGGATACGACAGGTGAATGGTATTACGACAAAAAGCAAAAGGCGCTTTATCTGTATGCAACTTCGGGCCAGGCGCTCACCAAAGCACAGATTCTGACCCCTCAACTCAAAAGTCTTTTTGAGTTTCGCGGAAGTGAGGCCCACCCGGTCCGAAACATCAGTATAAAAGGATTTGAATTCGCGCATGTCCTCAGAACATTCATGGAAACTAGCGAACCGCTTTTGCGAAGTGATTGGGCAATTTACCGGGGCGGTACCGTTGTTCTGGAAGGAACCGAAAGCTGCCAGATCAGGAATTGCTATTTCAATGAAGTTGGTGGAAATGCGGTGTTCTTCACTAATTACAATCGGAAAAGCGAAGTATCAGGTTGTCACATTGAGAATGCCGGCGCTAGCGGCGTATGTTTTGTCGGAGATCCAGCCGCCGTGAGATCTCCCAGTTTTGAATATAACCAGTTCGTTCCCTATGACCAATTAGATAAACAACCGGGTCCTAAAACGAATAATTACCCCGCGGATTGTAAAGTATATGACAACCTGATGCACGGACTGGGCCAGGTAGAAAAGCAGGTTGCGGGAGTTGAAATTTCGATGGCAATGGACATTATCGTGAGCCATAATACAATTTACAATGTGCCGCGCTCGGGAATAAACATCAGTGAGGGAACCTGGGGAGGGCACGTAATCGAGTTCAACGATGTATTCAATACCGTATTAGAAACCGGAGACCACGGTTCTTTCAACTCTTGGGGGCGCGATCGGTATTGGCATCCAAATCGGCAAACGATGGACAAACTGGCTGCTGAACATCCAGAAACCATTTTACTTGATGCCCAAAAAACGGTCATCATCAGGAATAACCGATTTCGCTGCGATCATGGCTGGGATATTGATTTGGACGACGGAAGCAGTAATTATCATATCTATAATAACCTTTGTTTGAACGGAGGACTTAAACTGAGAGAAGGTTTCCAAAGGCTGGTTGAAAATAACATCATTGTCAACAACTCTTTTCATCCCCATGTATGGTTTGCCAACAGCAGTGATGTTTTCAGAAAAAACATTGTTACAAATCCCTACTACCCTATTCGGGTTAAAGAGTGGGGCAAAGAAGTGGATTTCAATTTCTTTGCTAACGAAAAGGCCCTTCATGATGCCCAAAGCAACAAAACCGATGCACATAGCCTAGCCGGTGATCCGCTATTTATTGATCCGGCAAAAGGGGATTACGGGCTGAAAGTCGGTAGTCCAGCATTTAAACTGGGGTTCAAAAACTTTCCAATGGATGAGTTTGGCGTAGTGTCGCCGTACCTTCAATCTAAGGCAAAAAAAGTCCCCTTGCCCGTTCTCAATGTAGCTTCTTCAAGTTCAGCAAGTACTGAAATTACCTGGCTTGGGGGGAAACTCAAAAATGTAACGGGCCTGGGTGATCGTTCGGCTTATGGCTTACCGGATGAGCATGGTGTAATCGTCGATGAGGTTTTGGTTGAAAGTATTTTAGCTAAATCCCCGCTTAAAAAAGGAGATGTCATTCGAAAAATGAATAATAAGGAAGTGAGCGACATAAATGACTTAATGAAAATTTACCAAGAGATCAATTGGACGGGATATTCAAAAATGGAGATTTACAGAAATCAGAAATTGATGACAATGGAAATTTCGTTTAAATGACGCAGCTCGCTTGTTATGGAGAAATAGAGTTACGTTTTCCAGATGCTACCCGTTCCATTGGGCTGTATCGCACGGCCCAAGCACCGTTAGTAGGGTGGCTTACGGTTAGAAACGGTTTCAAGTAGACAATACTAACCTTCTATCTAAGTAAGTTTTGTTTGCTATCTGATGGTTGGAAGGATCAATTGGTACAATTGTTTTGCACCTTATAGTCGGAGTAATTTCCAACAAATAAAATATTAATCCAAAAACCAATCCAATGAAAATCAAAACATTAAGCATTCTGGCAATCGTTTCTGTAATGTCAATCAGTTGCCAGGAAACTAAGAAAGACGATGGCAAAATGGATAGTTCTACCATAACCATAGAAAAACTGAAAGGCTCGGCCCAATTCCCTGATGCTTCCCTGACCTTGGAAAAGCCAACCGAAAGCCAAATAAATTCTGCGGGTGAAGTTGACTTCATGTTTAAAGTGGATGGATACGAGCTGGGCACACAGACTGACAGCCCAGTAAAGAGTATGTTAGCCAATTCAGATAAGGGACAACATATCCACTTTATTCTGGACAATGACCCCTATTCAGCGCATTACGAACCTGAGTTCAAAAAAGAAATTCCGGCGGGAACGCATTACATGGTTGCTTTCCTGAGTCGCTCCTACCACGAGTCGGTCAAGAATACCAACTCTTTTGTGACCAAAAAAATGGTTGTTGGCGATGGCGCAACGGATGAAATGAATGTTGATCTGGAAACGCCCACGTTGATTTACAGCCGTCCCAAAGGAGAATATAGTGGTGCCGATACTGACAACCTGATGCTTGATTTCTTCCTTCTCAACACCACCCTATCAGAAGATGGTAATAAAGTGCGGGCAACCATCAATGGCAAGGAGTTTATGATAACCGAGTGGGCGCCACAAGTCATCAAGGGTCTTCCCAAGGGCGAAGTGACCGTGAAGCTCGAACTGCTGGACGCTAGCGGTAATTTAATTCCCGGCGGGTTCAATGAAGTTACCCGTACAGTGACGCTGAAAGAATAAGCCACTCATTTTTACTTTTTTAAAGAGAATTCCGTGTGTATCCTGCGCGGAATTCTTTTTGGTTAACCTTACAACTCTTTCCAAAATTTGCTGAAAAACTGAATGGATGGAATAGCATTGGCGAAGGTGGGGTTTAAAAGCACAAATGTTGAATAAAGCACTTCCGTTTATAGAAAGTACAAAAGTTCAAATTAGCACTTCTGCCTCGCTTTTGCCAATGCAATGTTGCACGATGTTTTTATTTTTTTGTCGCACGAGTGTTTAGTATTACGTTTCTGAATGTAAATGATATACGTGTTGCTCTTTCGTGTTTAAGTCCTTTGAAGTAGTCGGTTTTTTTACCTGTTATTCCGTGTGTCCATAAGTAACGTGCATCATCTTTAAGTACAACTAAACTTCTTGGCTCTAAAAATACTTCTACTTTTCTTTTGTTTCTTTGTTGATAAAGTCCATTACGCAGGTTGAACCTAAACTCAAAGAAATAATGGTGTCCCCGAAGCAAGGCTCACAATCAACATGGCTTGCAATTCCTTGCCCTTGATTATATTCATTTACAATTAACTGGTCGGGCATTGCTGGCATGTGTCCTTCTTGGTACAATTTCTTAGCAAGCGGTGTTACCCATTCAGGTAACTCGCCAATTTTCATTGAATAATCTATAAATCGGGCTTTATAGTTATATTTGTAACCATAGTGTTGTACTCGTCTTTTTAAATCTCCTAACCAATTTTCAGCATTTACAGACTGCCAAAGTAATGCATGTTCTTCTTTTATAATGTATTCAGGTATAAACACCAAGCCTTTGACCTTTGACAAGAATGCTATGTCATTTAAGGTTTTTGAGTTTATTTCCGAGGTCATTATTTTCGATTTAGGACTGTCAAATATTGAAATTTGAATCATTAGTAAGTGTTAAAGTGATAAAATTTCATAATTCACAACTTCGCTTGATGGCTCAAACGTAGAATTTGAGTTATTCTTGTAATAAATTTTTTGTGTATCACTTGCTATAATTTTATGTA
>JBDNFP010000428.1:0-1622 GCA_041689775.1 Spirosomataceae bacterium | reverse complement strand
GTGGTTGCGCCCGCAGGATTTTGAAAACAAGGAGGCGCTTCACATGAGGATAAATCATATTCTTGAAAAATACGGAGGGTCGGAGTTTTCCATCAACTGCTCAATTAAATAAATGTATGTTTAAATATGGCCAACTACTTAAATATACATAATTACACATAAATAGGAAGCCAGCCTGTGTAGGCTTCTACCATTATTAAAATAAATAAAACCCAGCCTGTGTAGGCTTCTACCATTATTAAAATAAATAAAACAATATAGTTTCTTTAATTAGTAATGAGGGGAGTTTGGATACTATCACTAAGGAGTATCGTATCCTTGGGCATTTGTTGATTATCCACTTGATCTTCGGCCATAACCGGAGTTTCATTGTCACGGATGTTTTGGGTGGAATCTTGGGAGGTACAAGCCACTAAAAAAGGAATTAAGAAAAGAAAAAGAAACAGTTTTTTCATGTTGTAGTTTTTTTGTGTCTAAACACCAAAAAACTACGCCAAACCCCTACCTGCGTTAAGGTTTTATCAGTTTAATGCTCTGGTTCAATCCAGCGAAAATACCTAAACCACCTTTAATATTTGAGTATACAAGCGAAGGTTCGGCAAATGGGTTGTCCCGGCGGGCCTGACGCACGGATAAGTGGAATTGGTAGTAATTGAAGTCGGTATTTAATAAAACCAGATAAACGCCAAGGCTTTTCGGTTGTTTTTTGGGTTCAATGGGTTTGCCGTCGGGAAAGCCAAACGTTTGGGTTCGTTGCCAGTCTTTTCGTCCCAGTGGAGTACTGAATTTAGTGCCGTCTAGTTTTTTATCACTAAAATAATCCCGACGACCTCCGGTACTCGACCAGTTGAAATTGAAAAGCCTAGTGGTACGTCGTTCAATGAGGTTATTGGTGTTTGGATTAAAGTCAACGATAGAATACTCGACTCTTTCGTAAGCTCTTATCCGGTAGTAATTTTCTTTCCCCGGTAAATCCATCCAGGTATAGGTCAGAAGTAAGGTTGTGTCTCCCCGACCAATGGTAGGTGTGATGGTTGTATCAAGGGTGTATTCTGTAATCGGTATGGCCTCCAAGGGTACCGTACAATTTGCGGTGGCGGTTCGTTTACCATCGGTAACAGAAACAGCGTACCGTTGTCCCCTACGAATAGGGAAAACCTTGGCAGAGGCCGAATACACTTTTTCGACCGGATCGTAGGCAAGCGTTATTTTGGATTCCGGACTTTCTAGTACGACGGTGGCGTTGGGAAAGCTATCATCGATTCCCTGCAAGGTATCACCGTTAAACACGTAGAAAAGGCTGTCTCCCGTTGTAAACTCACTTAATATCGGTTGGGTTTGACTAACCTTTACCCGAATGAGAGTATCCTGAGGAGACAGAAACGCAAATAGTGTAAGTTGGGACTCTACCTTGGGTAGTTTCGAATCAGGAATAGTGGTAACAAGACTCTCACAAGAGTATAGGCCTATCATTCCGAAGAAAATACTTGTTAGAATGTATTTTGGCAAGAATTTATGATTCTGGTGATTATTCATGCGCGGCATCTCTAGAATTTAAAATTATAGCTAATGGAGGGTAAAAAGGGAAAAAGAGAATAGCGTTTCAAAACGGTCTTAGTGGT
>JBDNFP010000427.1:0-14963 GCA_041689775.1 Spirosomataceae bacterium | reverse complement strand
TCGCAATGGGGGCACAGGATCGGATGAGTATGTAGCATGACACCAATATAGCGAAATCAACCCATATAATCCATTACCAATAGGTCTTCGTCACGTGGCGCCCACGGCCACGGCTCCCAACAAATCTTTGAGGGCCACACCGGGTTTCTTTTCTAGCGGGCGGCTGTCGGTTTTAAGGCTACGCGTCACACCGATGGCATCCACGATCACGAAATGATCCTTGGTCAAACGAGCCGAGGGCGATACCTTTCGGAGGTCGTCATAATTGATCACCCGCGTACCCCGGCCTTTCATTTGCTCAAAGTAGTTGCGGCTCTTTACATCCCGCATAAACAGCAAACATTCCAAAGGCTTTACGTCGGTACCGGTAGCGATCATATCCACCGTCACGGCAATGCGGGGGTGGTAGTCATTGCGAAACTGCGCCAGTACCGACTTGGGGTCTTCGGTATTCTTGTAGGTTACTTTCTTGCAAAACCGATCTTCCTCACCAAACTCTTCCCTTACAATGCGGATAATATCGTCGGCATGGCTATCGGTTTTGGCAAAGATCAGCGTCTTGGGTACCTCAAAGATTCCCTTGGTATCGTAGCGGTCGGGAAACATGGTGGGTAGGTAATCTCGGAAGGTAGAAATAACCAGCCTGATCTGATTCGGATTGACAATGTCATTATCCAGTTGCCGGGCTGAGTAGGCTTCGTCTTCGTCCTGCTGCTCCAACCGCTTCTTCCGGCTGAGCTTTTCCCGGTGTTCGATGTAGGCACCCTTCCAGAGTGTCGCACCCTGTTGGGTGATCTTAGTATCAATCAAAAATACATCATAGCCCACATTGACACCGTCGGCCACGGCCATTTCGTGGGAGTACTCCGACACCAGATTCTGCTGAAAGTACGCAATGGTACGGGCATCGGGCGTAGCCGTGAGCCCCAGCTGAAAGGCATCAAAGTAGTCGAGTACCTGCATCCAAAGATTGTAAATGCTGCGGTGGCACTCGTCAATCACGATAAAATCAAAGTACTCGATGGGTAGTTTTTCGTTGTACTCCACCGGGGGTACTTGTTTAGGCTGCCATTTCTCGTTGGGGTTTTCTTCTTCGGCGCTTTCTTCCAGGTCCTGGCCTTTTAGCACAGCATAGAGCCGCTGAATGGTGCTGATATATACCTGATTATCATCGGGGATGATGCTTTGATTTCAGTCGGTGGACGCCGTATAGTTCGGTAAACTTACGGTTATCATCATTGGGTAAAAACGACATAAATTCCTGTTCAGCTTGCTCGCCTAGGTTTTTGGTATCTACCAGAAAGAGAATCTTCTTCGCCTGGGTAAATTTCAGCAACCGATAAATGAACGTAATGGCCGTAAAGGTCTTACCCGATCCGGTGGCCATCTGAATCAACGCCCGGGGTTTGTTGAGTTTGAAGGACTTTTCAAGATTCGTAATAGCCGTAATCTGGCAGTCACGGAGTCCATCGCAGGGTAGTTTGTCCAGATAGTTCAGAGTACCTCGTAAAGAATCGGGCTTTTTTAACCAGTCGCGGAGGGTTTCAGGACGATGAAACGAGAACACTTCGCGAGCTCGGGGTTTAGGATCGCGAAAATCGGCAAAGGTGGTAATGTTCCCGATACTTAGGTACACAAACGGGAGTGGATCGTTTTTGAGGTATTTGAGCGTAGCCGTAGCGTAGTCCTTAGCCTGATCTTCGTGCATCGTGAGCCGGAACCCTTCCTCTTTACGTTTTGCCTCGATGATCCCCACCGGTTTACCATCCACAAAAAGAACATAGTCAGCTGGTCTCACGTCGGTGAGGTACTCGCGTACGGCTACGCCGGGGCCTTCGTTAAGGTTGATACGGGATTTGTTCTGAACGATCCAGCCGGAAGCAACTAGTTGCTTGTCCATTTGGTCCCGGGCTATCTGCTCAGGGTTTTGATTGATGGGCATGGGTGGGTGGTGGTTATACGTACGGCATTTGATTACCCAATAATTACTTGAGTAATCCACTCTTAAAGAGTGATCTAGCCAAATCTAAATAGTAAGCTGGATAAAACTGGAATTTACTGATTCTATTTAGTAACTGGATAGTCAAAAAAAAATAGTGGTCGTCGCCACTTCTGATGTAAGAAGAATCGATATCAAGTTGGGAGTCGGTAGTATCAGTTTTTATTTTTGAAAACAAATTACTCCCAAATTGCCGGTTATAAATTAGGAGTGAGTTTAAATAAAAAACCCACTCAGCTGATACTGAGCGGGTTTTGCAGAGAGAGAGGGATTCGAACCCCCGGTGGGTTACCCCACAACGGTTTTCAAGACCGCCGCATTCGACCACTCTGCCATCTCTCTTTGGTCTAACGTGGTGCAAAACTAGTAATCATTTTGATTGTGTCAATACTTTTGCGAGAAAAAATATTTTAATACCGCTTCTCTAATCATAAACCCCTAATTTTGTGCACTATCTATTCACAACTTTTTTTGTGAACTATTAACTGCCTATTGTAACAAACTTATGACCTCTACCGAAGTACTGGACGGTAACGCCCTGCCCACCGTCGAAACAGCCCGCAAACTAGGCGTTCTGCCCGATGAGTTTGATCGAATCAAAGAAATCCTGGGACGTACGCCCAATTTTACCGAATTGAGTATCTTCTCGGTGATGTGGTCGGAGCACTGTTCTTATAAAAACTCCATCGTCTGGCTTAAAACTCTCCCCCGCGAAAGCGACCGTATGCTCGCCAAAGCGGGAGAAGAAAATGCCGGACTTGTTGACATCGGCGATGGACTAGCGTGTAGCTTTAAAATTGAATCACATAACCACCCCTCCGCCCTCGAACCTTACCAAGGTGCGGCCACGGGTGTTGGTGGAATCAACCGGGATATTTTCACGATGGGTGCCCGGCCGATTGCGCAGCTTAACTCCCTTCGATTTGGTAATCCGGATCTGGCTAAAACCAAATGGTTGGTAAAAGGGATCGTAAAAGGAATCGGCGACTACGGTAATGCCTTTGGTATTCCTACGGTAGGTGGTGAGGTATTTTTCGACGAATGTTACAATACCAACCCGTTAGTTAATGCCTTTTCGGCCGGAATCGTGGAAGTGGGCAAGGTAGCAAAAGCTACCTCTTACGGCGTAGGAAACCCCGTGTTTATAGTGGGTTCGGCTACGGGCAAAGACGGTATCCACGGGGCGACTTTCGCTTCTGAGGATATTACCGATAAATCCAACGAAAAACTACCCGCCGTGCAGGTAGGTGACCCTTTCATGGAAAAGCTTCTGTTGGAAGCTAGCCTTGAAATTATTGATACCGGTCACGTCATTGGAATTCAGGATATGGGTGCCGCCGGTATTATTTGCTCTACCTCCGAGATGAGCGCCAAGGGCGAGCACGGCATGGTCATTGACCTCGATAAAGTACCAACCCGCCAGCAAAATATGCACGGCTGGGAAATCCTGCTTTCGGAGTCACAAGAGCGTATGCTTGTCGTGATCGAGAAAGGTAAGGAAGATATTATTAAAGGCATCTTCGATAAGTGGGATCTCCACTGTGCGCAAATCGGTGAGGTAGTAGCCGCCGGACCCAACGATACCGGGCGTCTGCACTTCTACCAGGAAGGCAAAATGATCGCCGACGTACCCGCCCACGATTTGGTACTTGGTGGCGGCGCCCCGCAATACCACCGGGAGTACCGCGAACCGGCCTATTACCAGCGTTACCAGCAGTTTGATATTGCTGCGGTAGCGGATACCAAAGACGAAGAAATTAGTAAGGTCGCCCGTCATTTGCTTTCGCACCCCAACATTGCTTCCAAGCGATGGGTCTATGAGCAGTATGACTCCATGGTGGGTACCGCCAACCTAACCACCAACCGCCCATCTGATGCGGCCGTGGTTCGTATTCGTGACGTAAAGCGTCCTGATTACAAAATGAGCATCGCCATGACCCTTGATTGCAACAGCCGCTACGTGAACGCTGACCCATTTATTGGAGCGCAGATTGCGGTTTCAGAAGCCGCCCGTAACCTAACCTGCGCGGGTTCAGAACCATTGGCCGTTACCAATAACCTCAACTTTGGTAATCCTTACGTACCGGAAGTATACTGGCAGTTTGTGCAGGCTGTAAAAGGGATGGGCGCGGCTTGTTTGAAGTTTGGTACTCCGGTAACG
Organism: Spirosomataceae bacterium; assembly: GCA_041689775.1. Taxonomy (GTDB): domain Bacteria; phylum Bacteroidota; class Bacteroidia; order Cytophagales; family Spirosomataceae; genus JBDNFP01. Next base: position 10,803 of record JBDNFP010000427.1, on the reverse strand, counting down.
GGCGGAAACGTGAGTTTCTACAACCAAAGCTCCGACGACGGACCGGTATTCCCTACCCCTACCATTGGTATGATCGGTCTCATGGAAGACCCCGCTAGTCAGATGACGCTTGATTTCAAGGCCGATGGCGACCTGATTTATCTGGTGGGCGCGGCTAAAAACGACATTGCCTCTTCGGAGTACTTGTACAGCTTCCGTAAGGTCAAAGAATCGCCTGCCCCGGCTTTCGAAATGGAGGAGGAGTATACTTTACATCAGGCCATCAAGGCATTGATTAAAGAAGAACTAGTAGAATCAGTTCACGACGTTTCGGACGGTGGATTATTCGTTACTTTGGCTGAATCTGCCATGCCGCGAGGCTTGGGCTTTGGCGTATCGACCGACAAAAACTTCCGTACCGATGCTTTCCTATTCGGGGAAGCGCAGAGCCGGGTTTTGGTTTCGGTAAAGGCCGACAAGCAAGGTGAGTTTCAAAAGCGACTGGGTGCGGATCTGAAAATCGCTCACTCTCTGTTAGGTGCCGTTACCAGACAGGATTTCGTTGTCGACGGACAAACCGTAGTAACTACCGCTGAAGCCAAGGACTTGTACGATAATACCATCGGACGTATCATGGCCTAAGCAACCATAAACGACTAAAAGCAAAATTCCCCTGTAAAGCTGTTGCTTAGCAGGGGAATTTTATTGTTTTATGCTACCAGGTACTACCCTGCAAACTTTACTTCTATTTCAAAGGCAAATGAATCTCGGCCATCATACACCGTGCCGAACCTCCGCCATTCCCTTCTACGATCGAGAGATCCGAATGCACAAGCTGAGCGTAATCGTCCAGAGCACTGCGCTGCTGATCGGTGAGAGAATTATAGGCCCGGGTCGACATCATCAGAATTTTAACCTCACTTTGGGTTTTAACCAAAAGCATATTTCCGGCAAACTCCTTCATTTGATCGAAAGTAATCTCCACGATATATTTTCCGGTTTCTTCAAGTACGGAACGTACCAAATGACGTTCATCAGGATCCTTGATTGCATCCAGACATACCACCGCAAAAATATCTCCTATGCACATCAGCACGTTGGTGTGGTAGATGGCCACATCGTTTTCATCGAGAGCCGAAAACTTAATTATTTCATAACCCGTGGCCTCCGCAAAAGCATCCAGCACATCTGAGTCGGTCCGGGGAGAAAGACAAGCGTAGGCAATCTTAAAGCGGCGATCGAGTACCATACTACCCGTTCCTTCGAGGTACTTGCCCTCGTTTTCAAAGTGGGATAAGTCAATAACCTCTTCTACGTGATACGTTTTACGAAGCTCATCGATGATATCCATACGTCGTTCGGCCCGGCGGTTGGAAGCCATCATCGGATACAGTACTACTTTGCCGCTCTGATGCATCGAAATCCAGTTATTGGGAAATATCGAATCAGGGGTGTAAGGCGTATGCGTGTCTTCAATCGTGGTGACATTTACCCCGGTGGAAGTAAGTACGTGGACCATTTGGTCAAACTCTTCCCGGCCCACTTCCTGGGCAATACTGCGGGTTTGGGCAGCAAACTCCTCGTCTTGGAATTCGTTACTTCCGGCCGTTTGCTCGTTGTAAGCAAAACGCGCAGGACGAATCATCAGAATCCGGGAAGAAGACTGCGGCTGCACCTGAGTGGAAGTACGAATAGTACGCATAGAGGTTGTGATGGTCATACGTTCAATAGTTGCTAAATTACAATTCTAACAGTCGGTTTGCAAGAGTCAATTGGACGATTCACCAACTTATCTTAAAGTTCATCTCTAAAAATGGGCATACTCATGCAGTGTGATCCACCGCGGGCACGGGATAGCTCGGCGGAGGGCAACATGATAAAAGTATCGGTCAATGTATCTGGCGATAGCTCTCCGGTCTCAAATTTAGCCAATAAATCAGCTGCTTTTATAATCCGGAAACCGGAGGCTTTAAAAGCTTCTAACGTCTTGTCGTTGCGATCATACCCAACCACAACTCCGTCTTTCAACGCCAGCAAGTTACAGGAATCCGTCCACTGCTCGCGGTCGCCAAATGGGAACTCGTTGTTTCCTGAGTAAATGAATTTAACCTCGTCTTTACAACCCAGATCGTTGCGGCTGATATCCGCCAAGAGGTCTTCCAAATTTTCGATTTCAATGGGTTTGTGCTCTAGGCCTTTGATAAACTGCATAATTTTCAGCTCCTGATCCGTAGACTTCGGCGCAAAAAAGTGAAGTACATCTCTCTTGCGTGCTTCGTCTCCCTGCCTTCCCAGCGAGTTGAGCAGCACCCACATATTTTTCTTCACCTGCGTAAAAATCGTGTCAATGTGCATGTAGTCACGCTTCTTCGGGATTTTTACAATGGTAATCGTGTCTACTACATTTCGCTCAAACAGGTTTTTCATCACTTGCTGAGCGGCGTACAGGGTAGTACGCTCGCTACACCCTATCAGTAGATGCCGGGGAGAAACCATCATTACGTCACCACCTTCCAGCGTAGAACGATTATAATCACTATGCTTTTCGTCGTCGGGAAGCAAAAAGTGCCGTTCGTTGTCGGGAATCTCCACGATCTTGTCGAGATAATTTGCGAACATCGGATGGTGAAAGAAAATGTACTGCGCTAGCAACGATTCACGCGTGCGGGCCGTTTTGGCAGGCTTATTTAGTAGTATGTGATCGTTGATAACTATACCAATATCCCGGGTAAAAATCAAGTTGGGTAAGGGCGCAAACAACATTCGATCGTTGGGAAGCGAGCCCGAAATAAAGATCTTGGCTAACTCATTTGAGTCAAACTCCGTCAGCTCCCTCTGGGTTTCAAACGAGCAACGTTCAATGCCGCATATCGATGCGATCAACTTGGTTTTGATAACCTCGTCCTGCAAAATAGACGATAGCATCGTTTGTAAATCCACTACTTTGTCCGAGTTGAAGTAGCCGGGGGTACCGGGCTTGTAAAATGAACGGGTGGTATCCGCGTCTATCTCACTGATCTTTCCCTTTACTTTTTCGGGGTCTAGAAAATAGAGCAGCAACTTTACATAGTAGTCGTATTCGTCCCTCCTCATAGTGTCAAGGTGGACAATATCCTCAAAAAGCCAATCCTGCGCTTTTGAAGGTACCACCTTACCCAAACCACGGTCGGGACTGTGGATTAACAGGCGTCTCAACCGGCCCACTTCGGTGGAAACTCTAATTTTATCTGGGGCAGTTTTTTCGTTTTTCATGTAGGTAATTGTCCTGTATTTCAATTTTGCAAAGTAAGCGGATTATTTCTCAATAAAAAGAAGGACAAAACGACCGGTCCTTTCCTTCTTTATCACAAAGCCTGAAAACAGGGAACAACCAACTATGTATATTGGTTATAGTTGGAGTAAGCGGTTGTTTAGAAACGTTCTAATCATAATTTCTTTTAACGACCAAAGCTTACTACTTTTGCTGATTCAAAAAAAATAACAATCCTTACGATTTATCATGCTCAAAATTAGCAATTTACACGCCTCAATCGAAGGCAAAGAAATACTTAGAGGAATTAATTTGGAAGTAAAAGCGGGCGAAGTGCACGCTATAATGGGACCCAATGGATCTGGAAAAAGTACACTTGCTTCGGTATTGGCCGGCCGCGAAGAATACGAAGTTACCAGCGGTGAAGTAGTTTTCCTTGGAAAGAAACTTCTTGAACTCGCTCCCGAACAGCGCGCGGCAGAAGGAATCTTCTTGGCATTCCAGTATCCCGTAGAGATTCCCGGTGTTACGACCATTAACTTCCTTAAAACAGCCGTTAATGAAATTCGCAAATACAGAGGAGAGGCGCCTCTTGATGCCGCTCAGTTCCTGAAAATGGTGCGGGAAAAGGCCAAATTGGTAAGTATGAATGACTCACTACTGAAGCGTTCGTTGAACGAAGGTTTCTCGGGTGGAGAGAAAAAAAGAAATGAGATTTTCCAGATGGCGGTACTTGATCCGACTCTGGCAATCCTTGACGAAACTGACTCGGGGCTTGATATCGATGCGCTTCGTATTGTGGCTGAGGGCGTGAATACCCTACGGTCCCCAGAAAAAGCAACCATTGTTGTTACTCACTACCAACGCCTGCTAGATTACATTGTGCCTGACTATGTTCATGTACTGTACAGAGGCAGGATTGTTAAGTCAGGCACGAAGGAGCTTGCACTCGAACTGGAAGAAAAAGGATATGACTGGATAAAGGCCGAGGTGGAAGCCGCTCACGCCTAAGCATCGCTTACTTTTTCTTTTTAACATTAGTCCTAACATTGCAATGAGTACTGAAACAATAGATTTAAAAAGCCAGCTTATTTCCGATTTTTACGATCGGGAAAAGGCCCTTAATGGCGAAGCACAGTCATCTTTTCATAAAACTAAGCGTCAGGCTTTTGAGCGATTTGATGCGTTAGGCTTTCCTACCCCAAAACATGAGGAATGGAAGTACAGCAACGTCAAGAACCTAATTGCCCGTTCGTACCAGTTTGAAGGCAACCATTCTGTTACTGCCGAAACGATTGCCCCCTACCTTATTCCTAACCTGACCGGGAATATTCTTTTCTTCATTAATGGAACTTATGATGCTGACCTATCCAGCATTGTTTCACCCAAGGATGAGCTTTCCGTGATGACACTTCGTGAGGCGACCAACACTCTTCCTGACGTAGTCGCCGAGCATTTTGGTAAAGCAGATTCTCAAAACGAAGCTTTTACCGCGTTAAATACGGCTTTTGCCGCCGAGGGTCTGTTTGTACACGTTCCCGAAGGTAAAACCGTAGAGCAACCCGTGATTATATACTGCATCAACGATGCACGCAAGGAAAATATCGGCGCTCAGCCACGCAACCTTTTTGTGGTTGAAAAAAATGCCGAAGTGAAGGTAACCGAGATATTCCAAACGCTGGGAGAATCACACTCCCTAACCAATGCCGTGACGGAAATTTTCGTAGGCGAAGACGCCCGGGTCCAATACTATAAAGTACAGAACGATAGCCAGCAATCATATCACGTAGGGACTACCCATGTCCAGGTAAAAGATCGCGGCAATTTTTACGCGGCTACTGTTTCTCTAAACGGAAGTTTTATTCGTAATAACCTGAACATAGCCATTGACGGAGAATTCTGCGAGATTTTTATGTATGGTCTGTATTTTCCTGACGGGAAGCAGCACATCGACAACCATACCGTAGCGGACCACCAAAAGCCTAACTCACAGAGTAATGAGCTTTACAAAGGGGTATTACGTGGTAAATCGACGGGTGTTTTTAACGGAAAAATCTTTGTAAGGGAAGACGCTCAAAAGACCAACGCCTTCCAATCTTGTAAAAACGTGGTGCTTTCTAGGGAAGCCACCATGAATACCAAACCTCAGCTTGAAATTTTTGCCGATGACGTCAAGTGTTCACACGGTACTACCACCGGACAACTAGACGATGAGGCATTGTTTTACCTGCGCTCACGGGGTATTTCGAAGCCAGAGGCCATGAGTTTACTCATGTTTGCTTTCTGTGAAGACGTCATCAGTCAGATCAAGATTGAGGCAATTGGAGATTATTTAGAAGGTATCATTACCCAAAAGCTAACCCAAGCCTGATCAAAGCAACGCCACACCAACTAATGACTTGTCGTTTGGCAGCGTGGGAAGGCTTACTATCCAAAAACAGAAGAAAAATGACATTGACTCTTAGTAATGAATTATTGAATGCCACCAAAATTCGGGAAGATTTCCCGATTCTCAACGAAGTAATCAACGGCAAGCCCCTTGTATACTTTGATAATGCTGCGACCACTCAGAAACCCCGATCGGTTATAACTGCACTTTCGGGTTACTATGAGCACACCAACGCTAATATTCACCGGGGAATCCACCATTTGGCAGAAAAAGCTACGGCCGAGTTTGAAGCTACCAGAAAGAGCATTCAGACTTTCATGAATGCCCGCCTGATGGAGGAGATTATTTTCACCTACGGTACTACCGACGGGATAAATCTCATCGCGCAAACTTACGGTCGCTCATTTTTGAAAAAAGGAGATGAAATACTGATCAGTACCATGGAGCACCATTCCAATATCGTGCCCTGGCAAATGCTGTGTGAGGAAAAAGGGTGTGTACTTCGCATCATCCCCATCAACGATGCAGGAGAAATCCTCATGGATTCGTATGACAATATGCTCACCGAACGTACCAAATTGGTATCAGTAGTGCACGTATCAAATACCCTTGGGACAGTCAACCCGGTGGAAGAAATCACCCGGAAAGCCCACGCGGTTGGAGCCAAGGTATTGATTGATGGCGCGCAGGCTACTTTGCACTTGGATCTGGATATGCAGGCATTAGACTGCGATTTCTACGTTTTCTCCATGCACAAGCTTCTGGGCCCGACGGGTATGGGTATACTGTACGGAAAGAAAGAGTTACTGGATGCTATGCCTCCCTACCGGGGTGGTGGAGAAATGATCAAAGAGGTAACGTTTGAAAAAACTACCTACAATGAGCTTCCCTACAAGTTTGAAGCCGGTACGCCCAATATTGCCGACGTGGTGGCATCGAAGGCCGCCGTTGATTACGTGCAGGCTATTGGAAAATCGAATATTGCCGCCTACGAAAATCAACTACTCGACTACGCTACCGATGCGTTACAAAGTATCCAAGGATTGAAAGTAGTGGGTACAGCGGCTAATAAGATAAGCGTAATATCCTTTTTGATGGAAGGTATTCATCATCAGGATATAGGGGTATTGCTCGACCAACAAGGTATTGCCGTGAGAACCGGGCACCACTGTACCCAACCCTTGATGCAACGTTTCGGAATTCCCGGAACCACCCGCGCCTCCTTTGCTGTTTATAACACAATTGACGAGGTTGACCGGCTCGTGCAGGGTTTATATAAAGTCAAAAAAATGCTTGGCTAAGCTTTCCATTACTAACCTAACGGGAATGATGATAATGGCCTGTAATTAATAAGTACACTCAGACATTAGCTATTTTTATACTATTAGTTCATGATGACAATTAACGAAGTACAGGACGAGTTAATCGAAGATTTTAGCCTTTTCGATGATTGGGAAAGTAAATACGAATATATCATTGACATGGGGAAGCAATTGGCTACCCTGAAAGAAGAGTTCAAATCCGAAGAGAATATTATCAAAGGCTGTCAGTCACGGGTGTGGCTGACGGCTACTACCGATGGCGATAACCTAGCCTTTGAGGCTGACAGTGACGCCATCATCGTAAAAGGTTTGGTTAGCATGTTGGTAAAAGTATTGTCTGGTCATAAACCGGAAGATATTGCCAAGGCTGATCTATATTTCATGGAGCGAATTGGTTTGCATCAGCACCTTGCCCAAACCCGCTCCAATGGATTGGCAAGCATGGTGAAACAAATGAAAACATACGGGCTGGCTTATCAGAGTATTAACCAGTAAATAGCTGTTAGCTTATAGCCCTTTATAAGTGATTGATACATCATTGATACTCAGAAAAAATTAAAAGGCTAGCAACTAACTAGTTAATAATCAACAGTTTTCTACAAGAGAATAATGGTACCAACTACCTTCATTCTCTTCCTTTACAACTTAACCAAGTAAAAGCTAAGTACCCAATACAATGGAAAATACAACAATCACCGAAGCCGAACTCAGAGAGGAAATTATCAAGGCGATCAAGTCTGTCTATGATCCGGAAATTCCGGTTGACGTATACGAACTGGGATTGATTTACGATCTGAAAATTTTCCCGATCAATAATGTATACGTATCCATGACGCTCACCTCTCCTGCCTGCCCCTCAGCCGGCACCTTACCGGGCGAAGTAGAGCAAAGAATAAGAGAAGTGTCTGGCGTCAATGACGTTAGTCTTGAACTTACTTTTGACCCTCCCTATTCTACCGAAATGATGTCGGAGGAGGCAAGACTTGAACTAGGATTTATGTAATTGGGTTCTTAAACTACCCAGGTTCAATCCTTTATTAATAAATTAATTTCAACTTAAAGTAAATAATACTATGTATCCTCCACAATTAGTTGCTCCAATGAAAGCCGACCTCACTAGCGTAGGTTTCAAGGAACTACTCTCAGCCGAAGAAGTGGATAACTTTATGTCAACCGCCGAAGGCACTACTCTTGTGATGATCAATTCGGTATGCGGATGCGCAGCCGGAGCTGCTCGTCCGGGTGTAAAAGCAGCCATTGCTCAAAGTGAGATCAAGCCTGACAATTTGGTCACAGTTTTTGCCGGAGTAGATACCGGAGCGGTAAACAAGATGCGTGAACTCACGCTACCTTACCCTCCATCCTCTCCCGCGATTGCTATTTTCAGAAATAATGAACTAGTTCATTTTATCGAGCGTCACCACATTGAAGGTCGTTCGGCGGAGATGATCTCTCAGCATCTCCAAATGGCATTTGAGGAATTCTGCGGCGAAAAGGCGTAAGAAGTCTAATATTATTGGATGGAAGAGGCGGCCCACAAGGCCGCCTTTCTGTTTTCGTCTGAGTTTAGGGCTATATTTATGGATTTCGGGCAAGGTCAGAAAACCAAAAGGTAGTACATTACGTTCTATTGGTGTTGGCAACGCTTCTATCGCGCGCATTATTCTCTCACCTGCCCAAAAACCTTTTTACTATGCAAGGACATCATTTTTCAGAATATATTCCCGAAGAACAGGGCCCAAACAGTAAGTTTGACCAACTACTAACTATCTTTCAACAGCTCTTACTAATGTCCTCAGGTAATGTATCAGACGCCATGTCATGGTTGAGCGAATTGGACCGAAAATACAGATTAACCAACGATCAATATGGCATTGGGGATTTTTACGAAGACTTAAAGAAAAAAGGCTACATCACCGAAAAAGAAGGAGATGGTCAGGTAGTAATGACGGCTAAAAGCGAGCAGAGTATCAGGAAAAGTGCTCTTGAAGAAATCTTTGGTAAGCTTAAAAGGTCTAAATCGGGGGGGAACCACCATACTCCATTCTCAGGATCCGGCGATGAGTTGAGCAGTGACATACGTCCTTTCCAATTTGGTGATTCTCTCGAACAGATTTCGATGACAGAGTCGATCAAGAATGCGCAGGTTAACCATGGCTTAGGTGATTTCACCCTCATGGAAAATGACTTGGAAGTAGTAGAGAAAGAGCAAAAGACTACCACCGCTACGGTCATGATGATTGATATCAGCCACTCGATGATCCTCTATGGCGAGGACCGTATCACTCCGGCTAAAAAAGTGGCCCTAGCTCTAGCTGAGCTTATCAAAACTAAGTACCCGAAGGATTCTCTTGATATCATCGTATTTGGTAATGATGCCTGGCAAATTCAGATAAAAGACCTTCCTTACCTTGAAGTGGGTCCTTACCACACCAACACGGTGGCCGGATTGGAACTAGCTATGGATTTATTACGGCGTAAGAAGACCCGCAACAAGCAGATTTTTATGATCACCGACGGTAAGCCTACTTGTCTCAAACAGGGGATTAATTATTACAAAAATAGCTTCGGACTTGACCGTAAGATCATAAATAAGACATTGACGTTGGCGGCCCAATGCAGGCGATTGGATATCCCCGTTACAACTTTCATGATTGCTTCGGACCCTTATCTCAAGCAGTTCGTTCAAAACTTCACAAAAGTAAATAACGGAAGGGCCTATTACAGTAATTTGCAGGGGCTTGGAGGATTCGTATTAGAGGACTTCCAGCGTAATCGTCGTAAAAACTTCAAGAACTAATCCTACACTTCGTTTTGGATTTCGTTAATACAAAAAAGTCTCCCGTTTAAACGGGAGACTTTTTCAATTCAGAATACTGATAAATCACTTACAGAGCCGGGATACGAAGTACCTGACCTGGGTATATTTTGTCGGGGTGCGATAGCATTGGCTTATTTGCCTCAAAAATCACTGGGTACTTCATCATATCACCGTAGTACTCTTTGGCGATTTTTGAAAGGCTATCGCCCTTTACCACAGTGTGGAACTTTGCTTCGGGCGCTGGCTCGGCAACCATCATCCGATTATCTACTACGGCAACACCTTCTACATTACCAACAGAAAGTGCAATCTTTTCGGAGTCTTCTTGCTTGGCTACTTCACCTTCCAATACGACAGTATCACCAACTGTTTTAACAGCGATTGTGTTATAGTGAAGTCCTAATGCCTTGATGTGTGCAAGAAGGGCGCTGGCGCGTAAAGGTTCAACTTCAGGTGTAGCAGGTGCTACTTCTTCTTTTTTGAAAACTTTTTCACCTACTCCCTTTAAAAATGACATTAATCCCATACGATGATAAGGTTTGCTAGTTAATAATGATTGAAAAAAATTGTTCAAATCTAACTATTTTATTGAGTTCAGCAACTTTTAGACGAAAAATGCATGCGGGGTCACATAATTATCAGGCGTACTCCAGGCCTGCCGCAAAAGCACGGAATTCCTTTTTGAATTGACGGTAGTTCTGTTCGTAGTAGAACATTTCTTCCCTCAGGTACCGATAATCTTCACCGACCTCGCCACAGGTTTTCTTATCAAGGCACATTTGCTTTTCATTGGATGTAATCTCATCCAGAATTTTGGTTGCCAACCGCACAAAATGATGCAGCTGGCTGATCATACCGTTGAGCCTCTCCCGAGGAATAATCCCCTCTCTGTTGACTAGGAAACGTTCGAAAATAGGGTAGTGTCTATAAAGGGTTGATCATGCAGCGACGGAGTCGCCATATGTTCCTGTTTTGAAATAGTGTTTGTTGATGTACATACCAATGACATTGTCATGAATTTGCTCGTTTTTAGAAAAACATA
>JBDNFP010000426.1:0-4824 GCA_041689775.1 Spirosomataceae bacterium | reverse complement strand
GTAACTCTGATTGGGGTTTTCTTTGAGATACATCAGCACAAAGTCAAGTTTCTTTTCGCTGCCATAAAGACTGCTGTTGGTTCGTTCTTTGTAGTCTTTGTGCACCCGCCTCTGGTTTTTCAGCGTATAGTGACGGAGCTTGCGTTTGACTAGTTCATCGAACATGCCTAAAACTTTTGCGTATTCGTCTTGATTTAGGCTCAATAATGCCCTAAGTTTAGGATCGGTTGCCTTAGGTTGGTTTTCTTCGTATTTCACAACTACTAAACAAATTCTTGGCAACCTTTCATTCTGCTCCTAGAAAATCATTCGTGATAAGCACTACTGATTTAAAGTATACCTATGAATCCATTACCTGTTACAAAGAAGGACTGGCTGCATGATCTTCACGAGATTATCTACGAGGCAGATACGCCCGCCGGTAAATTATTCGACGTAGTACTACTTTGGGTCATTGTGCTGAGTGTGCTGTTGGTGATGCTGGAAAGTGTGGAGGAGATCAATAATCAATACCAGAGTATTTTTAATAGTGCCGAATGGGTAATTACGGTCCTTTTTTCTATTGAGTACATAGCCCGTATCGTTACTGTCAAAAAACCGTTCAGCTATATTTTTAGCTTTTATGGGGTTATTGACCTGCTTTCCACCATTCCCAAATACGTTTCGTTGTTTTTTGTGGGTACTCAGGTGTTGGTTGCTTTCCGAGCTTTACGCCTTCTTCGGGTTTTCAGAATCCTTAAACTGTACCGGTACATAGGGGAGTCTCAAAAACTAATTTTCGCACTTCGGGCTAGCCGAACCCGGATTTCTGTATTCCTGTTTGCGATTCTTATTATTTGCGTGATTCTGGGAACAATCATGTACATGGTAGAAAGTAATGAAAGCGGTTTTACTAGTATTCCCCGTAGTATCTACTGGGCTATCGTGACCCTCACTACGGTTGGCTATGGTGATATTACTCCCCAAAGTACCCTGGGGCAGATCATTGCTAGTTTTATCATGATCTTGGGTTATGCCATTATTGCCATCCCGACGGGTATCATTACGAACGAGGTAATGAAAGCAGACGGTAATCCCGAAACCACCTATACTACGGTTTGCTGTATTCATTGTTCGGCCGAAGGGCATACGGCCAATGCTAAGTACTGTTATAACTGCGGGGAAGCGTTAAACCAATAGCACAAAAAAAGCTACCGTTGAATGATTCAAGGCAGCCTTTTAGAAAGTATTCTTATCGTTTATTCCCATTCAATGGTAGCAGGAGGTTTGGACGAAATATCGTATACTACCCGGTTGACACCTTTGACGCGGTTGATGATATCATTGGAGACCTCGGCTAAAAAGCTGTATGGTAAATGCGCCCAATCGGCGGTCATACCGTCTACGGAAGTAACCGCCCGGAGGGCAACTACCTGTTCATAAGTACGTTCATCGCCCATTACACCAACGCTTTGGACCGGCAGCAACATCGAGCCCGCCTGCCATACGTCATCGTACAGGTTATGCTTTTTGAGACCGTTGATAAACAAGGCATCAACTTCTTGTAAGATCGCTACCCTATCGGCGGTAACTTCTCCGAGAATACGAATACCAAGGCCCGGACCCGGGAAGGGGTGGCGGCCTAAGATAGCGCTTGAAATTTCGAGGGTGCGTCCCACCGCTCGTACCTCATCTTTAAAGAGGGTATTGAGTGGCTCTACTACTTTGAGTTTCATGAAGTCGGGCAAACCACCTACGTTGTGGTGCGACTTGATGGTCGCCGATGGACCTTTTACCGAAACGGATTCGATAATGTCGGGATAAATAGTACCTTGTCCCAGCCATTTTACATCTTGAATCAAATGAGCTTCCTGGTCGAACACTTCAATAAAAGCACGTCCGATAGCCTTACGTTTAACTTCTGGGTCTACGTGTCCTTTCAGGGCTTTATAGAATTGATCCTTCGCGTCAATGCCTTTGATATTTAGACCCATATCCTGGTAGGAATGAAGCACCTGCTCAAACTCATCTTTGCGCAGCAGACCGTTGTCCACAAAAATACAGTATAGGTTCTTTCCGATTGCCTGGTGTACCAAGGTAGCCGCTACGGTAGAATCAACTCCGCCGGATAGCGCCATGACTACCTTATCGTCACCGATTTTTAGGCGAAGGTTTTCGATGGTAGTTTCCACGAAAGACTCTGAGGTCCAATCTTGCTGGCAACCACAGATATTTACGACAAAATTATGAAGTAACTGCTTTCCTTCGGTGGAGTGGGTTACCTCCGGGTGGAACTGTATTCCGTAGCTAAGTTCGTCTTCAATTTTAAAAGCGGCAACCTCCACTGATTCCGTCGAGGCAATAATATGGAAGGACTTGGGGATCCGGACGATGGTATCGGCGTGCGACATCCATACCTGAGATATTTCGGAAAGTCCGGCTAGAAGAGAAGAATCATCATCCTTAATCTGCATCTTGGCCCGGCCGTATTCGCGATGTTGCGAAGATTTTACGTCTCCCCCCAACATCTGAGCCATTAATTGAGCTCCGTAGCACACACCTAATATCGGCACTTTCTTACGGAACAGGTCGAGGTCTACCTTGGGAGCGTCTTCTTCTCTAACGGAGCAAGGGCCACCCGATAGGATTACACCTTTAATGTTAGGAGTAAGCTCGGGAATATGGTTGTAGGGGTGAATCTCACAATAGACGTCAAGTTCGCGAACCCTGCGGGCGATCAATTGCGTATACTGTGAGCCGAAATCGAGTATTAATATTTGTTCGGTCATGATTTGCTATCTAAACCGCAAAACTAAGTAGAAACCATCAAAGCACGAAAGAGAATCATAAGTTTCCTCTAGCGTGGTAGTTATATAAATTTCCGGAAAACACCTCACATAATTTTTCATGAACCAAGGAACACCAAAACTCTTTAATGGCGCTAAGGGCTATGGGTTTGTTAAAGACGCTCAAACAGGAGAGGACTATTTCGTGTACATTTCGGAGCTTGTTGATGTTCTCCGTGAGAACAACGAAGTTACCTTCGATCTGAAAAAAGGCCGCAAAGGTCTCAACGCCGTGAATGGCAAGCTTGTATAATCAAGACTTTTCATACACGTATTGAAACGAAAGCCCCACCGTTCGGTGGGGCTTTCGCTGCTTTTAGACTCTGCATTCGGGGATCGAACTATTTCTTAACCTTCTTCATCTTTTCGGGGTCCCAGTATACCGTCTTGTTTTCAAAGTAGCTTTCATTGCAGGCAAGTACCGGTGCGGCCGCTCTGAATGCGAAGACAGGATCTTCAATAGTACCTTGGCTACCTTTTCGTACATTGTCGAAGAAATTAGCAAAGTGGTTGGCGTGGGGGTCGTCGCCGGAAGGAGAGTTAAACTTGATCTCTTTTACTGGGTCGGCTTTCCGGGTTTCGGGCGGATATTTTGCGTCATATTGCTTCACGAAGTCCTTTTGTATTTCTTCGGGGAAGGTAAAGAAGCTGTCATAATTACCGTAGCCGGGCGCTTCTGGTAACTTCTTCTTGGTAAGAATCAGGTTATTATCCGAAAATTCAATCTGTCCTTCCGTACCAATAATACGCGTCATATTATTGATGGCGCCGGCATTGGCAAAATTCACCCGTAGTACCATCTGAAAGTGGTCGTGTACCTCAGTTTTTGGGTACTCAAGTATAGAAACCAGTACATCGGGTACATCGCGCCCGTCCTTCCAATAGCTTAGCTCGCCCGACGAAAATATCCTTTGCGGACCAATGGAATTGGTAACAAAATGCACTCCGGTAATGAGGTGGACAAACAAATCACCCGCTACCCCCGTACCATAGTCGCGGTAATTGCGCCATCGGAAGAAACGTTTGGAGTCGAACGGTACCTTGGGTGCATCACCCAGAAAGGTGTCCCAATCGCAGGTGTCGAGCGAAGCATCGGGTGGTATAGAGTAGTTCCAGGCGCCAATGGCGCCAAAGCGGTCGTTATTGGATTCAATGTAGTTGATAGCACCAATTTCCCCAGCTTGTAATAGCCGCTTAGCTTCAATAAAAGAAGCACCGCTGATACGCTGACTACCCACTTGCATGGTCTTCCCGGACTTTTTCCAAGCATCTATAACGGACAGCCCTTCGTCAATATGATGAACCATTGGTTTTTCGCAGTAGACGTTCTTTCCTGCTTTTAAGGAAGCTTTGGTGATATGATCGTGCCAATGGTCTGGGGTTACAACTAATACCGCATCTACATCAGATCGGTTGAGTATTTCACGGTAATCGCGGGTGGTGAAAATATCCTTACCAAAGGTCTCCTTCACTCTTTTAAGGCGGCCATCATAGAGGTCAGCGACGGCTACTAGCTCAACATCTTTGCTGCTACGAAGTGCGGCCTGGGTGTCGAAGTTTCCCTGAATGCCCATGCCAATGGTGGCGATTCTTATTTTATCGTTGGGGCTTACTTTTTTCAGATCTCGAATAATATTGAAGGGCTTGGCTATGCTTTCCGTAGCCACCAAGGCAGAAGCAGCCATGACACTCTTAATGACGGTTCTTCGGGTTAATTTCATAGGTCGTTTTTTAATCTAGGCAAAAAAATGAGTAGTCCTTTTTGAAAGAGTATTATGCGAAAAAATTCTACTTATTTTACCATACAGTAAACCACCTGGTAGTTGTTTGGTCAATTCAGAAAATTCTTAGTAGTTTTGAATTTCTTACCCCCCCTGTTAACCTAGACTCTATCGTTATTCACATGTCTTCTAAATTAACGCTTCTTTTGGTGCAAACCCTCTTTTTTTTCTTAGCCATTACCCTCATTGGTTTTCTGGCCGAGGTAGTAGGCTCCCCG
>JBDNFP010000425.1:0-5145 GCA_041689775.1 Spirosomataceae bacterium | reverse complement strand
CAATATCATGAAACAAACAGATGGTTTATTTCATAAAGTGTTTGATGAAATTGCAGTAGAATATCCCGAAATAGAAAATGAACATTGGATCGTAGATATTGGCGCCGCTAAAATGGCGGATACTCCTGAAGCATTTGATGTAATTGTAATGCCAAATTTATATGGCGATATTTTATCAGATGTGGCTGCGCAAATAGCAGGCTCTGTAGGGTTGGCAGGCTCAGCGAACATTGGTGAAGAATGTGCAATGTTTGAAGCCATACATGGTTCTGCTCCTCGAAGAGCCGGACAAAACTTGGCAAATCCAAGTGGCTTATTACAAGGTGCTGTTCTAATGCTGAACCATATAGGACAAACGGAAATTGCTGAAAAAGTCCAAAATGCATGGTTAAAAACGATAGAAGACGGTATTCATACTTATGATATTTACAAAGAAGGTGTAAGTAAAGAAAAGGTTGGGACAAAGGAATTTGCCATGGCAGTAATTAAAAATCTTGGACAAAATCCTACCACACTCAAAGAAGTTAACTATGCAAAAGGAACCGCATTAAATCTGCCAAAATACAAACGCAAAAAACCGCAGCTAAAAGAACTAATAGGCATTGATGTATTTGTGCATTGTGCTGATAAGACACCCGATGAGTTAGCAAAACAAGTGGAGCAACTTAATACAGAAAATATCAAACTTTCAATGATAACAAACCGAGGGATAAAAGTATATCCTGATGGTTTTGAAGAAACTTTTTGCACCGACCATTGGCGTTGCAGGTTCAAACCTGTTAGCAAAACAACAATAACTAAGCAAGAAATTATTAAATTATTGCAACAAGCAATTGATAAAAATATTGATACCATTAAAACAGAAAACCTGTATTCTTTTGATGGTACACCAGCTTTCTCACTAGGACAAGGACAATAAAAAATAATTAACTATGACTATTCAACTGATGGAAGGGCAATTTTCAGCCAACGAAGCTATTGACTTCATAACTAAAATGGTGCAAATAAAAATTAAATTTCTTGAAGATAAAATTAATGCTCACGCCAGTGAAGAAGGTATTAAAATGAGAGAATCGCGAATTAAGCAATTACAAAAAGAATTGTTTGAAGTAAGAAATTTTATAGATGCTATCACAAAAGGAGTGAAAGTAAATGCAATGATCAGTATTGATTAGGATAAATATACAATAGGAATAAAATTTATTTAAGCATGGCTTAGATGAAACTCTTTTTGAAAATGATTTTCATTCAAAAGATGTAATTAATTGGGAACTTTTTGTTTCGATTGGAATAATAATCGGAGGAATAAGTTCCCTTTATTTCTCTTAACAAGATGCAACGAGCATTGAATAATCTGTATTTGAGATCCATAATTGAGGAAAGTTTTTATCTATTAAAACAATTGTTATAAATGTTTCAAAACAGAAAATTAGTAATTGCAACCAAGCACCAAAAAGAAAACGTAATTGCTCCTTTGTTTGAAATTGCAAAGCAACCGTCATGCCACCGTTGGCGATCGACAGCAATAGTATTCCTATCAGTCCGGCCGAAAACCACTCGTCACGCGTCGGACGGGGGTTTCCCGTCAAACGGGCGTAGGGATACATTAGTAGACCCGCTGATAATAACCGACAACCTGCCATGTAAAGTGGCGGCATATTTTCGGTCATAAAATGGATAAACAGGTAGGTAGACCCCCACAAGGTGTAAACTGAAAGCAAATTAAGAATCAGCTTGGTCCGTTGAGGATTAAGATTCTGTAGTGGGGCAAAAGCCATAAGTCAAGCGAGCATCACGATATAATCGATTCAACGATGTGACTACAACGTAAAGTTCCAGCTTTTTTCGCAATATATTAGACAAATTGTTTTGTACTATTTTTAGTTGGTAAAGAACAATTTAACTAATCAGTAATACTTTTATCTTGGATTTTAGTCCTCTCTGAAACTTTCTCACAGTATTGTGATTAAACGCTTTCCAGGAAAGTAATTTTGTGAATAATTCCTTCTTTTAACTTGCTACACTCTTGCACAATACTCCATTCGGGGCTTTTGGTGAATTCTATTTTATTAGGTACCGACTCGTTGAAAAAATCACACTTCCCAGGAAGATATTTTTGATTCAAACCAAAAATCCCCCGCTGATGTATCATCAACGAGGGATTTCTTGCTTTTTTCCCAAAGGGAGTTATATGTTACTTTTTCGGATTGCCACCCATGGTGGACGGAGCGGAATCCATGGGTGGGTTATCCTTCTTCGCTTTTGCAAAATCACCTGCCTTAATAATCGTCATTTTTGAACCATCAATGTACTTAGCTGCGGCGGCCTTCACGGCTTCGGGAGTGAGTGCTTCCACTTTACTTTCAAAGTCAGCATCCCACTGCATAGTACGATCCAAGTAAAGGTCATTATTCAGCATACCGGCCAGGGAAGCATCCTGCGCCCGGCTTACCTGACGCGATTGCAGGTAGCCCGATTTGGCTGCTTTTAATTCCTCGGCGGTAAATCCTTCTTTTATCACTTTCTCAATCTCCTCTTTGAACGCTGTTTCCAGTTTTTCGACGTTTTGCGGAGCATAAATTGCATAGGCTAAGAAGCTACCATTTTTATCAAGCGAACTGGCACTGAACTGTGAACCTACACCGTAGCTGAGGCCGTCTTTCTGACGAATACGAGTCGCTAAGCGTGAATTAAGAAATCCACCCCCCAGCATATAATTAGCCATCACCAAAGCAGGATATTCGGCATCACTATCTTGTAATGGCATATTCAAGCCAGCCACAAACATGGCATTTGCTTTATCGGGAGTTTCAAATGATTTGTTTTCGGCCTTAACCGCTTTGTAAGGAGAGGCAATCCGCGTGAAAGGTTTATTGCTTTTCCAGCTACCGAATTCTTTCTCAATGATACCACGAATTTCACTTTCGTCGAAATCACCGACCACGGCTACCGAGGCGTTATTGGCACCATAAAAATCTTTGTAGAATGCCTTCACCTGATCCAGAGTAACGGCCTTGATATTCGCAATTTCTTCATCGAAAGTTGCTACGTACCGAACATCACTTTTAGGATAAGGAGTCGTGGCCCGGCGGTACTCGTTAATGGCGATTGCCTGAGGCTCACTCCGCTGGGCTTCGATCTGGGCTAGTTGCTCCTGCTTCAATTTTTCAAACTCTGCTTGGTCAAAGGCTGGATTTTTCAGGATATCAGCGGCCAACTTCATAACCTCGTCCAAGTTATTACGGGTAGCTTCTACATCTGCACCAGCCTGATTACTACCCCCAAAAAAGGTTACTCTTGCTTTCAATCCATCGAACTCATCCTTAATTTGCTGACGCGATTTGGTGGTAGTTCCTTTATCCAGCATAGACGCCGTTAGGCTAGCTACCGTGGCTTTGTTTTGCAGGCTCTTCTCATTGCCTAATCGTAAGCTCATAAGGGCAGATACCACATTACCACGGGTTTCCTTAGGTAAAAAGGCCATTTCGATGGTGTTTGGCTTTTCAACTCTGACGGTGCGGGTATCGATATTGGCCGGCGATGGATCGAAGGCTTCTCCCTGCGCCATCACTGCCTCTCCTTTGTAGTCCTTTACCAGTTCATCCACATTGGGAGCAACCGGAACTTCGGTCCGGTTGGGGATAGATTCTGGCATAAACGTACCGGTGGTACGGTTAGAAGATTTGAAGTATTGTTGCGCTACCCGGAATACGTCGTCAACCGTTACCTTCCTAACATTATCACGAAAAAGGTAGGCCAAGCGCCAGTCTCCCGTAGCAATGTACTCGCTGATTCCCAAACCAACCCGCTCTGAGCTACGAAATTGTAAATCCCAGTCTTTAAGGATGGATGTCTTGGCTCGCTCTACGTCTTCGGCGGTAGGCTTTACTATTGTTGCCGAATCAAGGGTCGCAATCATGGCAGCCCGAGCCACGTCTAATGATTTTTCTTGTAATACTTCGGTCCCAAAATAGGCGAATCCAGGGTCGTGTAAAGCAAAGCTAAAACCATACTGGCTCGATGCTTTTTTAGTATCAACCAAATTCTTGTAAAGCTTACCATTTGGCTCCGCTGTTAGTAATTCTACCAATACATCCATTGAAGGATAGTCGGGATGTGAACCGGGCATAATGTGGAAGGCAGAAGCCACCGTCTGAACATCGCCACTACGTCGTAACGAAACGAAACGTTCTCCGTCTTGCGTTGGCTCTACGGTGTAGCTAACGGGTAGTACTCGCGTGGGCTTATTTAATTTACCGAAATATCCAGCGATTAAACCAAGCGTCTTAGCTTCGTCAATCTTACCCGATACGGTCAACACCGCGTTATCGGGTTGGTAGTACTTCCGGTAAAAAGCTTGCAGATTTTCGATAGGTACATTCTCTATGTCGGAGCGATTTCCGATCGTGGACTTACCGTAGTTATGCCATTCGTAAGCGGCCGAAGTCACTCGTTGAAGGAGTACCCGGAAAGGGCTATTTTCTCCTGATTCGAACTCGTTTCGAACAACACTAAACTCACTTTCGAGGTCTTTCTTGGCAATGTAGGAATTCACCATCCGGTCTGCTTCCAGATCCAATGCCCATTTCAGATTCTCTTCCGTTGCCGAAAATGTTTCAAAATAGTTGGTACGATCATACCAGGTAGTACCATTAGGGCGAGCACCGTGCTCCGTTAATTCCTGAGGAATATTGGGGTGATTGGGCGTACCCTTAAAAACCATGTGCTCCAACAGGTGAGCCATTCCCGTTTCACCGTATCCCTCGTGCCGTGAACCTACCAGATAAGTAACATTAACGGTAACGGTGGGCTTTGATAGGTCCGGAAAAAGTAATACTTTGAAGCCGTTGTCCATTTGGTATTCGGTAATACCCTCAACGGAAGCTACTTTTTTGATTCCTTTTGGTAGGTCCTGAGCTAGAATCTCTCCGCCGCAAATGACTGAGATCATCAAAAGTCCTAGCACCAACCGTAAAGTGATTAATTGCTTGGTTACGGTTTTCATCATAAGTAAAGTTAATTGGTATTTAGTACTAAGGCATAATTAGTTTGTATTATTAAGTTAGTCAAATCACTAGCTAATATTCTCTATATCAAATATTTACAAAAAGGTAATAGTTACAAGCTAATAGCTATCAGCTACTT
>JBDNFP010000424.1:0-3108 GCA_041689775.1 Spirosomataceae bacterium | reverse complement strand
GCTTAGTGTGCATATGTTGCCCAAGCCAATTTGGTTATGGTATTTGCACGATTCATTGGTGCAGTATTGTAGCAGTTTGTATTTGTCAAAGTCAAGATCCATAGCACAAAGTTACGAATCATAAATTATATACCCAGTACCAAACCATTAGACTTTATTCGGAAAGATTGATTTCACCCGCCCACGCCTGCGAGCATGAACAAAACTTTATTCGAATAAAGTTTATTCACAATTTGGCTATTTAGGAAAATTGCTGGGAGATGACGAAGCCTCTATACCCAGGCAGGAGCAGCAATCCATTACCGTAAAGTACCTGATCGGATTTTTGAATAAAATAGAAGAGAGTTTGATGTAAATTTGACTCCTAATAGCAAGCAATCCAGTGTAAAAAATCCTGCCCATGCCCGGCTACCACTACCCCGACCAACTCCAAACCGAGCGACTGATCACCCGCTACCTGACCGAAGCGGATATTCCTTTGTGGACTGAGTTCTTTCAAGAACCGGAAGCGATTGAATTTTTTCCTACTTATCAAGGGAGGCTTGCCGAAGAATGTTCCACCGAATGGATCAACCGACAGCTAACCCGCTACGTCAACCAACAATACGGCATGCAGGCACTGATTGAGAAAGAAACAAATACGTTTATCGGTCAGTGTGGACTATTGATTAAGGACGTAAACGGTACGCCTGAACTGGAAGTTGGGTATGGTCTGATCAAACGATACTGGGGGTATGGCTACGCACCGGAAGCCGCCAAACTGTTTCTGGACTACGCCTTCCAATGCAACCTTGCCGAATCGGTAGTCTCCACCATTGCTACCGGTAATATCAACTCCCAACGGGTAGCCGAGAGAAATGGATTAGTGCGCGACTTGGCCACTACCGAGGCCGACGGCATGCAGTTGTATGTTTACAGACTTCACAAGCCACAGGAGTCTTTCATTACTTAATAGTTTCCCTAAAAAAGACAATTTAAAAGCTGACTCCACCATGATATTGGATTTAATTTCCTGATAACTAGGGTCATCGGTTTTTTTGTAAAAAGTAACTTTTAATGTACTATTAGTTACTTTAAACGACTAATAGTCGTAGCACTTTTAAGCTATATTTATATAATATTCCTTTTTTTAAAACCCTTTATGAAAACTCACCATCAGATTGTAATCATTAGCGGCGGTAACGGCGGTATTTCCGTGGCGGCGCAACTACTCCACAAGCGTCCTACGTTGGATATTGCCATTGTATAGCCTTCCGATAAGCATTATTACCCACCCGCCTGGACTCTCGTCGGAGGTGGGGTATTCGATCTTCAAAAAACTATCCGGGAAGAAGCCGACGGAATGCCCGAAAATGTTTCCTGGATCAAGGAATGCGCTAATGCGTTCAAACCCGAAGAGAATACCGTGGTTCTTCGCGGCGGCAATGCTATGAACTGTGACTACCTGATTATCTACCCCGGCATCCAACTCAACTAGGATGCCGTCAAGGGGCTACCCAAAACTCTTGGCAAAAACGGGGTAACGAGCAACTATTCGTTTGATATGGCACCCTACACCTATGAATGTCTGCAAAACGTAAAGCCAAGTGACACGACGATCTTTACTAGCCCTGGTACGCCCGTAAAATGCGGGGGCGCTCCGCAAAAGATCATGTACCTCGCTGCCGATTTCTGGCGTAAGAAAGGGATTCTTAAAAATGTAAAGGTAAAATTCTGAAACGCCGGGGGTGTAATTTTTGGCATCAAAAAATATGCCGTAGAGCTCCAAAAAATGGTAGACTACTGCGGTATTAAATTGAACTTCAAGCACGATATGATCGCCATTGACGGTCCAGGTAAAACCGCAACGTTTAAGGTAACGGCACCGGACGGCAGCGTAAGTGAAGCCACCACTCATTTTGACATGATCCACGTGACTCCCCCGCAAAGTGCCCCTAACTTTATCCGTAAAAGTCCGCTGGTTAATAAAAGTGACTGGGTAGATGTCGATAAATTTTCCCTGCAACACAGCAAGTATCCCAATATTTTCGGTCTAGGCGACGTAACCAATACTCCCAACGCCAAAACAGGGGCAGCCGTACGCAAGCAAGCCCCCGTGGTGGTGGAAAACCTGCTGGCAGCCCTCGATCATCAAGCATTGCACGGCAAATGGATACGGATCTTGTCCGCTCGTGGTTGGATACGGAAAACTCATCCTGGCCGAATTTGACTATGATAATAATCCAGTTGAAACGTTTCCGTTCGATCAGGCAAAACCTAGTTGGCTGATGTACCAACTCAAAACAAAAGTACTCCCCTGGATGTACTGGGATAAAATCCTGAAAGATACAGCGTAGAACGTACTGTTACTTTATCAACTCAATACTTGTAATGGAGGGGACTTGGGCCGTTACGGATTCCATGGCCCCTTCACAACAATTAAAGGACGATTCTTTCCAGGCCCAGGTAATCTTAAATTGCTTTCCTAAAAGCTCCTGATTGTTCTCAAAGTCTACGTTGTAAAGTTCGAGAGTACCTAATTCATTATCGCCGTCGCCAAAGTCCAGCAACTTGCCATCCGATGTTTCAAAGGTTATATGAAAGTAATCCCCGAATTCGGCACCTTGGTAGGTTGCTTGTACTGAGTTGGATACAGCACTCCATTCCTCCTTTAATTGACTCAGGTGGTTTTGTACACTTTCGTTCTGTACCTGATCTTCAACCACCGATAATGTATCTTCCGTTTCCGCGGGGGCAGTACTAAGTGAATCTGCGATGGTTTGTTGCCCACCGCTACCTTGGCAACCGAAAGTCAGCGCTGTTAGTAGACATACCGAAACAAGTAATTTGAAATACTTCATTTTTACAGAGTGTTGAGGGGTTTGGTTTCTGAATCAACCTCGAAATATACACATTGTAAACCAGTGTTTTTCATTGATCCTTTCATCGATATTTGGCGAATACCTCCTATAAAACAAAAATAAACGCCCGACTAACGGACGTTTATTTCTAATTACAATCACAACCTTACTCAGATACAGATTATAAAAAGCTTGTAATTATTTAGGTACGCATTTTGCTGGTTCTTACTTGTGGTAGAGACAAATGACATCGGAGCATTAAAAGCGT
>JBDNFP010000423.1:0-4187 GCA_041689775.1 Spirosomataceae bacterium | reverse complement strand
GATTGAAACGATATAGAGTACTGTCGGACCGATTGAGGATGCACAATTTTGAAAAATATAACGACATTCTGGGTATATGTGCTGGCCTGTGGAATTTTTACCTAATAAGCTGATTTACAGTAAAGAAACAACTCTAATACTAAAAATCATTGTAGACTTCGCTTGTAGAAAGGATTTCCGGATAATGGATTTACTGCTATTAGTTGAGGAAGGGCGGATTTTTTATTAGGCAGACTAACTTGTGCTTTTAATCAGCGGTGGGTAGTTCGATGTGATGGTAGGTCAGCCACCCTTTGACTAATCCGATGTAGTGTTTTCGATAGTTGTTGGTCAGGAAGATGTTTGACCAGTTATCAAATCGTTGTGACTGAACCCCCAGGTAAAATATCCAAATGGTAAGTCCGGCGTAGGGTACCAAGCGTCTTTCTTCTTCGGTGAGGGGAGTAATCTGTTCGTAGCTTTCCCGGAAACTCTTTAATTTTAATTCAAACTGGATTTTATCCGGCTCCGTTTGGAACAGCTGCATACTAAAATAGGCAATATCGAGCAGGAGCCACCCACTACCACAAAAGTCAAAATCAAAAACAGTAATGGCGTATTCATTCTCGATGTTCATGTTGTCGTACCACATATCGAGGTGCACAATTCCTTTGCGTAATTGGGAGTGATCGGCTTGCTTGAAGAGGGAGGTTAAAAACTCGCCCGCATTTCTGACGTATACCATTTCTGGCATAGCTTCGGAAAAGTAGGCACCGGCATAGCGATAGGGAAGGGCTGTTAGCGTGTGGGCGTTGTACTCAATCCGATCAATCGGCTGATCAAGGGTCGCCTAGTGCATTTTCGCCATGAGTGTACCGATGTTTCCGCAGGTAGCAGGAGTGAGGTTTCTTATTTTTTCTCCTTCGGCATAGGTAAAAAGTACCGCGTAGCGAAGTCCTTCGGGAGCGTTGAGGGTTTGAATGTAGTTATTGGCTTGATCAGCCAAGGGAAAGGAGACCGGGATCTGGTGTTCATTTAGGAGGTTCAACAACCTAATCTCTTCCCGGATTTCGGTTTCGGTGCGCCAATGGTAGCTGTATACCCTAAATACGTACCTCTTTTCTCCGGCTTGAATCATGTACGTATGATTAATGCCAGCCCGGAATAATCGGCAGATACAGCCATCAGAAAACCCGTATTTTTCCTGAATGAACAGAGCGAGATACTTGGCTGATATTGTAGAGGTTAGTACGAGTACGGGATGCATAGGGGAGGAGGTAATCAGCAATTAATCTCCATAGGTTTCTTTCAATACTCCTTTACAGTTTTGTAATTTCAGTGTCATTTAACCTGCTAGTCAACCTGATAATTCTTTTTTATGGTCCTGATCTATTGCAACCATTCCAGGCTGCTTGTTATGCCTGACGGGCACCCTCGTTGGGTATTCTTTCAGATTCGAAGTCATTGGGGCAATCACGATCGTGTTGAGGTGCCGGTTCATCTCGCCAGGGGAGATGATAACACAAGGGCGAGCTTTTTTTATTTCGCTGCCAATGGTTGGGTCAAGATTTACCAGAATAATGGCGTATTGTTTCAATTACCATTCGCAAAGGCTTTCATCTTCAAATACATCATCAATCAGGAGCCTGTCATCATTGTTAGCATGCATTTATTTAAAGGCTTCTTCCCAGTCTTTCTGGGGCTTACCCAAAGGCCGTAGAACTATCTGATCCCCTTCCAGGATCAATTTAACTTTGTCTTCGATATTATATTTCCCAAAATGGTCTTACTAAGCCGTAGTCCCTTTGAATTTCCGATGTTAATAATTCTGGTTTCTATGGGAGTATAATTGTACTCACAAAGCAATTACAATTGGGTTATAATTCAAATAGTTCACTTCGTAATCTTAGCTTATTGGTTACATAGAGTGTCCTACTGCCGCCCGCAAACGCTCCACTACCTTTTGCACGTGCTGGATGGCC
The DNA here is from genome assembly GCA_041689775.1 of Spirosomataceae bacterium. GTDB lineage: Bacteria > Bacteroidota > Bacteroidia > Cytophagales > Spirosomataceae > JBDNFP01. Next base: position 2,226 of record JBDNFP010000423.1, on the reverse strand, counting down.
GCCTCTACATCTTCTTCGGTCGTAAATCGCCCTAGGCTAAACCGCACCGACGCGTAGGCCAGTTCGTCGGGTACTCCCAGTGCTTTCAACACAAAAGATGGCTCAACCGATGCCGACGTGCAGGCCGAGCCACTGGATACCGCGATGCGGTTAAACGACATCAATAACTCTTCACCATCAACCTGCCCAAAAGAAATATTGGTTGTCTGGGGCAGGCGGTGGGTTGGGTTGCCGTTGAGATAGGTATTGGGAAGGGTTTCTAAAATCTTTTTTTCTAGTCGATCACGTAAGTAGGCGAGCCGTTGGTGCTCTTCCTCCATGTTTACGTACGCCAGCTGACAGGCCTTACCTAAGCCTACAATACCGGGTACGTTCAGAGTACCCGAGCGGTTTCCCCGCTCGTGACGTCCACCATCCTGCTGAGCGGTAAGTTTGACGCCCCTTCGGACATACAAAGCTCCTACTCCCTTCGGTCCGTATAGTTTGTGGGCCGATAAGCTTAGTAGATCAACATGGTCAAAAACTACCTGCATGACGATTTTGCCCACCGCTTGGGTGGCATCGGTATGAAACAAAATACCACGCTCGCGGCAAAGTCGACCAATGTCAGCAATGGGCTGAATGACCCCGATTTCGTTGTTGGCATACATCACCGAGACCAACAAAGTATCAGGACGCATAGCAGCCTGAACTTGTTCCAAACTAACAAGACCATCCGCAGTAGGCATCAGGTAGGTTACTTCGGCTCCCAAGGCTTCCAGGTGCTGGCAAGTATCCAGTACTGCTTTGTGCTCAGTGGCTATTGTAATGATGTGCTTACCATTAGTACTCGCTTCGAAGGCCCCTTTCAACGCCAGATTATTCGATTCGGTGGCGCCGCTGGTAAAGACTATTTCTTTTTCCCCCGCGCCGATCAATTTGGCTACCTGCTTGCGAGCCTTGGTTACGGCGTCGGCTGCTTCCCAACCGTACAAGTGGGTACGACTGGCCGCGTTCCCAAATTGTTCGGTAAACCAGGGGAGCATGGCTTCCAAAACCAATGGATCCACCGGTGTGGTAGCGTTGTAGTCAAGATAGATTGGGCGGTTGGATGAAGACATCGTTTTGGCTAGTTAATGGTATAAGAAAGACAACAAAAAAGCCAAAAATGTTCGGGTGGACCTCTTCGGAATACAAATGGTAGCGTATTACTTAAACAGTCGTTCTGTCAAAACTTAGCGGCTTTTTTCCGTGACTTTGAAAACATCCAGGGTAGCAGGTTAGGTTCAGCAAAAGCGTTATCCCAACTGTTATGGTTTATGCCGGGATACTCAGAGTAGTCCACAGAAATATTAAGTTTTTTGAGTTTATCCACAATTTTACGGGAGTTATCCATACTTACTACGGCATCTGCATCCCCGTGGAAAACCCAAAATGGTATCTCTTGAACTCGCTTATCGTAGGCATTTACATCAGCCCCGCCGCAAATCGGAGCGGCGGCGGCAAATACCTTGGGGAAGTTATACAAAGCTTCGAAGGTTCCCATGCCGCCCATGGAAAGACCCATGATGTAAAGTTGCTTTTTGTTGACTCCCTCCTCTTTTAGCACCTGCTTTACTACCTCCATCGCCGCTACCAAAGGCCAATTGAGAGGGTGGGTATAGTCAAAGTCAAACGTACTTGGCTTTGTGGAACGATCTATATTTACCGAACTCCAATAGCTATCGGTAGGGCATTGGGGTATAATTACAATACAGGGGAACTGTTCCCGATTTTCGTCCTTTAAAAAGAGCTTCGCTCCGTGGACAAGCTGCTTTTCATTGTCGTTGCCTCGCTCTCCGGCGCCGTGGAGGAATAGTATGAGTGGGTATTTTTTAGTCCTATCGTAGTTTTTGGGGTACAGTACCCGGTAAGGGAGTGTGTTGCCATCAGCGTTGGTGTACTGCCGCTTTTGGTAAAGGGAGTAGTCCTGGGCCAAGGCGGGTGGCACTACCAATAAAAGTACCAGCAGGAAGGGTAGTATACCCGGTGAAAAGGAGTTTCTGTGATGCATGTAAAAAGTGAATTTATTTTCTACTAATAAAGGATGAGCGGGATAGTATTTACCGAAGCTGTTTAAAGTTTATCCGGGTTTATGAAAAAAGGCGGTAGAGCGTTAAGTTTGAGAAAACGACTTGACAATCAAAACGCCAACGGCCATGTTCAAATTAACGAAAAAAATCCTTACCCATCACCTCGTCCCGCACT
>JBDNFP010000422.1:0-9435 GCA_041689775.1 Spirosomataceae bacterium | reverse complement strand
ATTTTAAATGAAGGATTAAAAATATATCGTCAGGAACTGGCGATTACAAAGGTGGAGAGGAAATCAGACTTTGGTAACAAAGCACACTCTATGAAACCCGAAGCCCATCCCATCGCCTCTGGCGTGGGTGGGTAGTTCACTCGCTAAAATAGTAAAGATTTAATAGTTGCCTCCGGCACCTCCACCGCCAAAGCTACCTCCGCCGAAGCCACCAAAGCCTCCGCTACCACCACCCAAGTTGCCCGAGGAGCTTCCCCAGCTAGTGTGCGTGCTGTAAGGCCAGATGACAGGGCTGCCGGAGGAGTTGCGAAAACCACGACCGCCGGAACCACCTCCCCGGTTACGGAATATAATTATCAGGATAACGATAAAAGCAATGATAAAGAAAAGAGTTCCCGCCGGAAACTCTTCATCATTGGAAGGCTCGGCCTCATATTCGCCCGAAGCATATTGTATAATAGCGTCGACGCCCCGGTCTAATCCCCGATAATACATCGAGTTCTTAAATTCAGGAATAATGACCTGAGAAATGATTCGCTTGGCAATGGCATCCGGAATTGCTCCTTCCATACCGTACCCCGTCGCAATGAAAATCTTCCGATCGGTTGGGGACCACATTAATACTATTCCGTTGTTTTTACCTTCCTGACCTACTCCCCACTCCCGTCCTAGTTTGAAAGCGTAGTCACCAATATCGTAAGGCTCCACGGTGGGTACAATTACGACCACGATCTGCGTAGAAGTGGAGTCATTGTAGGCTACAAGTTTTTGCTCCAAAGCAGCTTCTTCGGTAGGGTTTAGCTGATTGTCCAAGTCGTTGACCAACTTAGGTGGGCTGGGCCGGGGTGGAATCTCCTGGGCGGAAAGTCTAAGGGTTATCAGCAGGAAGAAAGAAAGTAAATAGCGAAATTTAGTCATGGTCTCTGGTTACCCAAACGAAACATCGTCGGGTAGTTCGTTTATATCATCCGATTGGTACGGAAAGAATTTTTTTAGTTGTAGTCCGGCTTCGGTAATTCCTTCGCACAGGCCTTTGGTAAAATCTCCTTGCTTGAAATGCGTCCTGAGTTTTTCTTTGGTGCTCTCCCAAAAATCAGTCGGTACTTTTTCGTAAATACCCTTATCACCCAGTACCGCAAATTTACGATCCTGATAGGCTAGATAAAATAGTACTCCATTTTGCTCCTGAGTGGTATGCATTCCCAGTTGACCAAATATTATTTTGGCCCGCTCCATAACATCACTATCGGGGCAGTTTGCTTCAATATGTACTTTTATTTCACCAGAAGTATTCTTCTCCGCTTCCTGGATGGATGCGGTAATCTGGGTCTGTTCTTCTTTCCCGAACAAAGGATGCGCAGTTGACATAGCAAAGGTTCGTTAGGTTAGGAAATAAAAGACGTCAAACGGTTTCAACAGCCGCATGACGTCTTGTGTGAAAGGTATATCAGAATTGTACCGCTGGGGCGTTCTGAGCAGCTTGTGAAGCTTCAAAGAAGCCCTTTACGGGGAAGCCGAAGATACCCGCAAATATATTGGCAGGGAATGATCGAACGGATTGATTGTAGCCTTTTACCACGGTGTTAAAGTCATTTCGGGCTACGGCAATGCGGTTCTCAGTACCTTCGAGTTGGGCCTGTAATTCCAAAAAGTTCTGGTTGGCCTTTAAATCAGGATAGCGCTCCACGGACACTAATAAACGCGACAGCGCTCCTCCTAGCTGGTCCTGAGCGGCCTGAAATTTCTGCATATTTTCGGGCGTTAATTGGTCGGCGTTAAGCTGCATGGAAGTAGCCTTGGACCGCGCTTCAATTACACTTTGAAGGGTACTTTTCTCAAAGTCAGCTGCTCCCTTCACTGTATTTACTAGGTTTGGGATCAGGTCAGCACGACGCTGATACTGGCTTTGCACTTTTGACCAGGCTTCATTGACGGTTTCGTCTTTTCCTACCAAGCCATTGTAAGTAGAACATCCGTACATACTGCCTAGCAATAGAACAACGATTATAACGATTAAACTCCTTGACATAGTTGCTTTTGGTTTTTGAGGTGATTGTTAATTCAAAGTTGTTCAAATCTATATATTTCTGCTAACAAAACTACATAGTCGGTATCAGTGATTCTTTAGCCACTTATCTGCATCGATGATTGGTAGCGGGTAGTTTTCGCCTAATGTAATCCCGTAACGGACCTGTTCAGATGGAGTCAATCGCCATACCTTGTGTATCTTGTCCTTGGGTACATGGGCAAGTTCTGGTAGCCAATGGCGTACGTATTCGCCGGCTTCGTCGTAGCGGGTAGCCTGGGAATACTGATTGAAGTAGCGGTCCTCGCGTGGATCGTTTCCTACTCCGGCAACGTAGTTCCAGTTGGCCCAGTTGCTGCATACATCGTAATCCACCAAAAGACTTTCAAAATAGGAGGCACCCCAGGTCCAGTCGATATGTAAATCTTTGGCTAAAAAACTAGCTACATTCTGACGTCCGCGATTCGACATAAAACCGGTTGCGTTTAGCTCCTGCATGTTGGCATCGACGAACGGGACTCCCGTTTTGCCTTCCTTCCATTTGTTAAACAAGTCATGATTATGTTTCCAGCTTTTATCTTTATCCAGCCGTAGACCGGAGGATTTGAATAGACGGGCTCCCCACCGAAGCATCACAAAGTGGAAGTAGTCGCGCCACATGAGTTCAAAAATAAGCCAATAGGTTGATGAGTTGGAGATTCGTTCGGCCTCGTATTTTTTCACTTCTTCGTAGATACGACGGGGAGAAAGACAACCAAGGGAAAGCCAGGCCGAGAATTTTGAGGAGTAATCCGCACCCAAAAGTCCGTTACGAGTTTCTTTGTAGGTGGCTACCAAGTCTTTCTTCCATATATACTCATTCAGTCTTTGTAAGGCAGCTGTTTCACCACCTTCAAAAGGAAGTACCCCACGAGGGTCTGAGGGTATAATTTCATTTGCGGCGAAGCCAAGATCGGACAGCGAAGGGATACTTTGTGGGTCATAGTCAGCCGGAAGTATAACCTTCTCCGGGTCCACTACGGTAAGGCGCACTTTGCTGTTTCTTTCAACGGCCTTCCGGAATTCTGTAAATACGTCGGGAAGTTTATTAAAACCAAAGGGAAGATCACGTACGTGATAGAGCGTCGACATCCAGGTGAATACCATATCGACGTTAAGTACTTTGAGCCTTTTGCTCAGCGAGGACTCGACGTTTGTTTCTTCCTGGGCTATTTCTTTACTGAGATGTAACTCATTGATATCATACTGTTCGGCGAGTTCGGCTAATACTTTTTCTGGCTCACCCACCCGAATGAGTAAATCTCCTCCCAAGGCTCGAAGTGACTTTCGCAGATCTTCAACGGCTTCCCGGATAAACTGTGCTCTGAAATAGCCGGTCTTCTTGATCTTTAAGTGGTCTTGTTTAAAAAGACGGGGGTCAAAAATAAATACAGGAATTACTTCGGTTGCAGTAGTGGTTGCTTTTAAAAAGCCTTCGTTATCGTGCAGGCGAAGGTCGTTTCGAAACCAGTAGATTATACGATTGGACATGAAAAGATAGACAGATTTGATTACGTATTGCAAACATACGGCGAAAAGGAAAGGTTTTAGCGTAGCTGTAAAAAGCATCGTTCCTGAGATGAAATCCCAGGGACGATGTCGGTGGCTATATCTAAATTCTGCACTAGTAGCTCAGAATAGTGAATTCGGTACGACGGTTGCGTTGATGTTCTTCCTCGGTTTTAGCGTTTTGAACAATTAGTTGCCTCTCACCGTAGCCTTTGGCAATCATTCTTTCTGCCTCAATTCCTTTGGATACCAAGTAGTTAACTGCTGACTCAGCCCGTCTTTGCGATAAAGTCATATTGTAGGGGTCAGTAGCTCTTGCATCGGTATGGGACGCCAGTTCTATCTTTACCGTTTGATTATCTTTAAGAATTTGCACCAACTTATCGAGCTCAGTGGCGGCGTCTGACCGTATATTGAACCTATCAAGATCGTAGTAAATATTATCAAGCACGAAAGTTTTATTCAGTTCAAGGCTGTCGAGCTTTACGGTTACTCGGTAGGTAGTATCCGTCAATATCTTGTTCAGGAATATGGGCGGAATGCTCCGGCCATCCATCGAGAAAGGTTGCCGGGTGCTGATATACCCTTTTTTCTCGACCAATAGTATGTAATCGTTCCCTTCTTTGAGTTGGTATTTACCAAATTTTCCTTTGTCAGCGGTGGTTAGTTGGGCCAACTCTACGTCGGCGCTATCCGATAAGATTCGTACCGTAGCGGAGTCGAGGGGCATTTGCTTTGCATCGTTGGTAAGGATAGTACCAGCCAGGAAATAACGAACTACCTTGAGATCTCCTTTGATGTAATTGGGGTTTTTGGGGCTCATCGGATCGGATGGATCTAGCTGAGCAATGGTAGTGGAATCGGGCTCGTCTACCACGGGATTAGCGAAAAAGTAAATATCATCATCGCCTTTGCCTCCTTCGCGATTAGAAGAGAAGAATCCATTATCCAGGTCTTCGTAGAATACCAGGCCGAAGTCATCCTGAGGGGTATTGAAAGGTATTCCCAGGTTCTCTACGGAAATAATTCCCTGCGATCGGACTGCTACAAAAATATCTAACTTACCCAGTCCGGGGTGTCCGTCGGACGCAAAGTAGAGTTTATTGTCGGGCGAAACGTAGGGAAACATATCGTCCCCTGAGGTATTGATATCTTTACCCATATTCACCGGTTTGCTGAACCGCCCGGAGGCGTCCATGTTGGTCCGGTAAATATCAATTCCTCCTGACCCGCCGAGCCGGTTGGAAGCAAAATATAGGGTTTTTCCATCACGAGAAAACGACGGTGAACCATCCCATGCCAGTGAATCATTGATGGGTAGGTACTTGGGGTCTGTCCATTTGCCATTTACGATGCGGCTCATATAGAGGTCCACATCCACGGTACCTTTACGCTTACCGGTGTTTCCGCGGGCAAATACCAGCGTCTTGCCATCGGGCGTAAAAGTCGGCGAGCCTTCGTTCGCTTCTTCGGCAAATATCGAAGCGCTGAATAGGGTAGGGCTACCGCTTGCTTCGCTGGGCTCTTCGGATATCCTGATTTTATACAGCCCCAGCATGGGCTGTCCGTTATTCTTGTAAACTTTCTCTTTTTTGGCGGAGGAAATAACTAGGTCATTGCCTAATATCGCGGGTGAAAACTCGGAGCCCGGTGTATTAAACGGAAGGTTTTGTAAGGTTACCTGCATTTTTTGCTGAGCGATCCGATCGGTTATTTTTAGGGTCTCTACTTCACGTAGTGCCCGGTCCTGCAAGGTCTTGTTAGCATTGGGGTTGGTCGCAAACTGAGCAAACTGCTCCTGCGCCTGATCGTATTGCCCGGACACTTTCAGGGCATAGGCGTACTGAAAACGAGCATTTGGATCGGTAGCGCCGGCCTCAATGGCTTTCTGATAGTAGGGAATTGACAGTTGGTATCGATTGGATAATCGATACGATTCGGCGATCAAAAAGTTGGTTTGGGCGGGCTCATAGTTGACCGCCGCTACCTTCTGCAAATCTTTCAGGGCCAGATCATATTCCCCGTTCCCAAACTTCTTGACTCCCTCTTTATAGGCTTGCATCGTCGGGTTGCAGGCATGTAGCAAAACAGCTAGCCCTAAAAGAAGTATTCCCGATACAGGATGATTCCTCAGTATTTTCATAATTATTCAAAAAAACAATATCTGATTATTCTTTCTATGTAGTAGTCAATCAAAGACAATACTACACAAAACAATGTTCGTAAAGAAAATTCTACGTTGGACTAACGAAATTTTTTGAAAAAAATTGATGGGGGAAGAGCAGGTAAGGGAAGAAACTCCGAAAAAAGCAACCCCTTACCCGCCCTAAATCTAATACGACATCTATTCGCCTTGTCCCAGCGAGTAACCTAGTTGTCCGTCGAAGGTGTATAGATTCTCGGTTTTGATGGTGTCAAAGCCCACATTGTTGAGGGTCTGTAACAAATCGATAAGTGTTTGCTTGGATATTGTACTGTCCGGGACTTCCTTGCTTACAAAACGACAACGCCAGTGGTCGGTACAGAATGTCTCGGGAATCCCGTCGGGGTATACTTTTACGCCTCGATTAGTAATCATTTTCAGTTTGAGTGGGGCGGTATGTTGCGCGGTTAGTGCATCACCCAACTCTTTGGCCGAGCCTTTCGACCAATCCAAAAATACATCAACCCCTACGAGCTCTTTCCTCTGCTGTACCCTCCGCTCTGATGTGACGTGAATGGGCTTCGGTGCCGAGGCATAGCTGACGGGTTTAAAATGGGTAGGCTCCTGGCCAAGTCGTTCAATAATGGCATTAGCAAACGCTTGCGTTCCAACACGACTATGACTGATGCCCCCCTGGTAAATATCACCGGTGTGCACGCCGTCTTCGATGGTTTTGAGCCAAGCGTTATGGATTTTGGCGGCCACGTTTCCCTGCCCGATATGTACCAGCATCATGATCGCCCCGTTGATTAAACCCGACGGATTGGCAATACCTCGACCGGCAATATCGGGAGCTGAACCGTGAATGGCTTCAAACATGGCACATTGGTCGCCTACGTTGGCAGAGCCACCCATACCCACTGAACCAGCGATCTGGGCGGCGATGTCTGAAATGATATCTCCGTAGAGGTTTAGGGTTACGATGACCCCGAATCGCTCAGGTTCGTCGGCTAGTAGTGCCGAACCAATATCAATGATCCAATGCTCGTTTTCGATGTCGGGATATTCAACTGCAACTTCATCAAAAATTCTTCGGAATAGTCCGTCGGTCATTTTCATGATATTGTCTTTGGTAAAGCACGTTACCTTGTGACGCTTGTAAGCACGGGCGTACTCAAATGCGTAGCGAATAATCTTTTCGCAACCGGGTCGGGAGATCAGCTTTAAACATTGCACAACCTCGTCGGTTTGCCGGTGTTCAATACCGGCGTAGAGATCTTCTTCGTTTTCGCGGATGATGACCAAATTAAGGTTTGGGTGCCGGGTTTCTACGTAGGGATGGTATGCCTGGCAAGGTCTAACGTTGGCAAAAAGTCCTAATGTTTTTCGGGTTGTTACGTTTAAACTTTTGAATCCGCCACCTTGCGGTGTAGTAATGGGCGCTTTTAGGAAAACTTGCGTGCGACGAAGCGACTCCCAGGTTCCATCCTCGATACCTGATGTAATTCCTCTTTTGTACACTTTCTCGCCGATTTCTACTACCTCGGGGGCTAACTGCGCTCCGGCCGCGTCTAAAATTCGAAGGGTCGCCTCCATGATTTCAGGTCCTATACCGTCTCCGTAAGCAACGGTAATGGATGTTTTCATTGATGACATAATGTGTCTAGTAATTTGATACAATGTGATGACATAATTGCTCTGCAATAATACGACCCTTGGGCGGGATATAGTATTTCCCAAAAAAATCGCACTCAACCTTTTGTAAATCAGAGCTAGTTCTGTAATTTTGCAGTCCGATTTTTTCAGAAATACTGTACAATCAAAAACGATTAGTTTGATTAACTATTCAAAATCAATCTGTTAAATGCCAACTATTTCACAATTAGTCCGTAAAGGGAGAGAGAAAATGACGTGGAAATCAAAGTCACCGGCTTTGGATTCCTGCCCCCAGCGTCGGGGAGTGTGCACCCGTGTGTACACTACGACGCCCAAGAAGCCTAATTCGGCTCTTCGTAAGGTAGCTCGTGTGCGCCTTAGCAACCAGAAAGAAGTAAACGCCTATATTCCCGGAGAAGGCCACAACTTACAGGAGCACTCGATCGTGTTGATCCGTGGTGGTCGTGTGAAGGACCTTCCAGGAGTTCGATACCACATTATCCGTGGAGCATTGGATACCTCCGGCGTAAACGGTCGCAAGCAGCGTCGTTCCAAGTACGGAGCCAAGCGTCCTAAGCCAGGTCAGGTGGCTGCTGCCCCAACCAAAGGAGGCAAGAAGAAATAATTTAGTGACTCTCTCGACTTTTTATACGGCATTTTACAATACCATATAAGGGAAGTAATCTCGTCAGCATTGATCAGATGAATGAGTTGAAAAACGAAACCTAACTTAAAAAATTTCCAAAGAAATGAGAAAGGCAAAACCAAAGAAAAGATATATTCTTCCTGATCCGAAATTTCGTGATGTTCAGGTAACCAAGTTTGTGAATAACCTGATGATGGACGGTAAGAAGAGCACAGCCTTCACTATTTTCTACGATGCGATTGAGCTCATCGAGAAAAAAACCAGCGAAAGTGGTCTTGAATTATTCCGCAAAGCCCTCAATAACGTAACTCCTGCCGTAGAGGTCAAGAGCCGTCGTGTGGGTGGAGCTACGTTTCAGGTACCTACTGAGGTTCGCCCTGAGCGTAAGCAATCATTGGGCATGAAGTGGTTGATCAATTACGCACGCAAGCGTGGTGAGAAGACTATGATGGATCGCCTAGCGGCTGAAATTATCGCTGCATCAAAGGGTGAAGGAGCTGCTGTAAAGAAGAAAGACGATACGCACCGTATGGCCGAAGCCAACAAGGCGTTCTCTCACTTCCGCTTCTAAACCGTTTATTTCGGAGAAAAAATTGGATGGCCTGCCTCAGCAATGGAGCAGGCTTTTTTGTGGAATAATTTGCTGTTTTCTAATCCGAATACCTTTGGCTAGGGGAGGAGCATAATAAAACAATTCATCCTCTTTGAGACCATAGCAGAACGACACCTGTGGATAAGAGCCCTTATCATCTGCAGTCGAATACGTAATAATCGAGAGGCACCCTTCCTCATAGTGGTAAAAAGAGCGACCCGGTTTGGTTTTTAGAACAAAATCACCTTGCAGGCCTAGCTCTTTTTTTTACTTTTTCGGCCATCTCCCGATCCGTTAAATTACGTTCGTCACTAAGAAAGAAGGTAATGCCATACCATACACATCTCTTTCGCGTAGATGTGCGGCTGTATCTTGTAGTGGGAATGGGAAATCACCCCTTTCCAAAAACCATGCAATATCGGTGTTGCCACTTGTTGAATTTAAATATAAATCACCATTAAAAATAATACTTGGCTGTTGCTTGCGTATCTTCCAACCTGTTTGCGGGAAGGAAATAGGTACTCCTCTAAACTTGATGGGGGTTGTGGCCGGGCAGTCTTGCTCGGGAGTACAGCAGTGGAGCAACAAGATATTGGCTGTTAAAATGTACAATAGCAGTATTTTTTTCACGATTTAGAGCTAGAGATTTAGTGTTTCTAAGTATTTATTTAAACTGAAAGCTGTTTAATTGATGTTACGCAAGTCTGTTTTTATCCAAAGGAAATATTGCCTGTGTGTTTTAGTTTGAGTAGTTCTAGTTCTTTGAAAGCGGCTTGAATAGCCTTGATGTATATTTTCCCTTTTAGGGCGAAATGGTTGAGTTT
>JBDNFP010000421.1:0-15253 GCA_041689775.1 Spirosomataceae bacterium | reverse complement strand
CAACGTCAGAAAGTTTGGCCAATATTGGCCCGAGTGTCTTTTCGATGCTCATGGGTCGTAGGGGGTGAAATGCGGATTTCAACCTCACGACCCTTTTTGATCTTTACCAAATCAATGCCCGAAAACTGCTCAGACTATTATCAGTTAGGAGTTTCGAGTAATACCCTCGATGAAGTTGTAGTACAGGCCGAAAAAAGCTCCGTGGAGCTATCACTTGACAAACGCATATTCAACGTCGGGAAAGACCTGGCCAATGCGGGAGGAAACGCCACCGAGATTTTGAGCAATATTCCTTCGGTTTCCGTGGATCCCGAAGGAAACGTAAAGCTTAGGGGTAGTGGGAATGTCCGTATTCTGATGGATGGTAAACCTTCGGGACTGGTAAGTTTCAAAGGCGAGAGCGGCCTGCAATAATTACAGGGCAGTTTGATCGAGCGCGCTGAAATTATTACCAACCCCTTGGCCCGCTACGAAGTGGAAGGTATGGCGGGTATCATCAATATTATCCTGAAAAAAGAGCGGAAAGAAGGCTTTAATGGTTATTTTGAGGTATTACGGGGCAACCTACCAACTACGGTGGAGCCGCCAACCTGAACTGCCGCCACCAGAAGATGAACTTCTTCATCAACTACGGTATCGCTTACAGAATCACGCCGGGTAGGAGTTCCATGTATCAGGAGGTGTACGCCGGTGATACCACCTTTATTCTCTGACAAAATAACGAGCGAAAAATACAGGGCTTTAATCAGAATATTCGAGGTGGCCTTGATTACTTCTTTACAGAAAAGAGTATTCTTACCGCCTCCTATCTTTTCCGGCGGAGTGACGCCAACCGGGTTATGGATATCACGCACTGTGGGGCTACGTAGCGTCCACGAATAATCATCGAAGAACTACTTTCCGTCAACAAAACGAAGATGAGATTGAGCCAAACTCAGAGTACGTAATTAGCCACAAGAAACTTTTTGAACAAAAAGGTCACGAGTAACCACCGAAGTAGGGTTTCTGGACAACTAGGAGAGCTCAAATCAGTTATTTACGCAACGTTCTCAATTGCCCAATGGAACAGCGGAAGTAGCCGGGAATTTGTTGCAGCGGTCGCTCAATGATGAGTTTAAAAAACAGCTATTGTTTCAGGTAGATTATACCAAACCATTGGAAAAAGAAAGACAATTAGAAACCGGACTCAGGACTAGTTTTCGGGATATGGTCAATGATTTTGTGGTGAATGAAAGAAACGAACAGGGCGCATGGGTAGCTCTGCCGAACCTCAAAAATTATTTCATCTACAACGAAAATATCCATGCGGTCTATGGCATAGTAGGCAATAAAATGAATCAGTTGTCTTACTAAGTAGGCGTAGAAGCCGAGATAACCGATGTGAAAACTACCTTTTCGGAAACCAACGAGGTAAATTCCCGGCGCTATACCAATTTGTTTCCAAGCGCCCACTTTACCTACAACTTGCGGAAAGAAAATGCCATACAATTGAGTTGTAGCCGACGGGTGCGCCGTCCGGTGTATAACGATTTGAACCCGTTCATGACGTTCTCGGATAGTCGCAATTTTTCGAGTGAACCCTAACCTTAACCCCGAGTTCAGCGACGTATTTGAAATCGGCCACATCAAATACTTTGATCAGGGTTCGTTTACTTTGTCAATTTATTGCCGCATGACCGACGGTAAGATCGAACAAATCAGGCAAGTTGGACTTAATAGATTCGCAGTATCACGGTCCGAGAATCTGCTGTCAGAGTACGACTACGGTATTGAGTTTATGAGTTCGTACAATCCGTTAAAGTGAAAAAAATGACTTTAATTTTAACTTCTTTCACGCAAATATCGACGGAAGTAATACTCTGGATAGCTACAAAACCGAAACATACAGTTGGTTTGCGCGCCAAACCTCTCGGTTCAACCTCCCCAAAGGAATTGACACTCAGTTGAGAGCCAATCACGAAGCTATACAAAAAACGGTGCAGGGTAGTCGTAAATTATTATTTTACATGGACTTTGTCATAGGTAAGGATGTTTTGGGGCAGGGTACTTTAAACCTCAGCGTGCTGCATATTTTCAATTCCCGGCGTTTTAGAAGTATTACCGAAGGTCCAATATTTTATACTGCCAGTACCTCCTCGCAACGCTTCCGGCAGATTAATCTGACCTTAAACTACCGCATCAATCAAGCGAAGTTGGCCAAGGCAAAAAAGGAGGGAGAAGATTTTTGAATTTGGGTAAGTCATCAGGCCATTCACGATCTTCCTTTTACGAGGGGATTAGGAATGGCCTGACTTTTTTATAAAATCTTTAAGGCCTGCTCGAAGTCCTCAATGAGATAGTAGGCGTCCTCAAAGCCGAGGTACACCCGGGCCATGCGGTGGCGCTCAATGGTTGGGTCAAAGTCTTCGGGGGCCAGCCCGCCCGCTTGGGGCAGAATCAGTGATTCGTGTCCTCCCCACGATACGGCCATCAAGAAATGCTTTAATTTGAAAGTGAATTCCTCAATCTTGGCGTGACTGTCGGTTTTTAGAACGATGGTAAACAGACCGCACGCGCCGGTCATTTGTTTGTGAGCGAGTTCTAATTGCGGAAAGTTTTCGTCAAAAGGAAAAATTACCCGTTCAATTTTCGGGTGCTGTTTGAGGTACTTTAAAACTTCGTGCGTGGTACGGGTAATCCGTTCCAGCCGCATAGGTAAGGTGCGTAACCCCCTTAAAAGTAGCCAAGCATTAAAGGGAGAGATGAGTGTGCCGGTGTTAAGGGCTTGTTCGTCAAATATTTGTTTAATCAGTTTGTCAGATCCCGTGAGTACCCCGGCTACTGTATCACTGTGTCCGCCAATGTATTTGGTGGCCGATTGCAAACTCAGGTCAATACCCAAGGCGTGTGGTTTCTGGTAAAGCGCTGTACAGTAGCTGTTATCAATGATGGTAACAAGGCTGTACTTCTTCGCTAACGTAGCAATAGCTTCCAGATCCTGTAATTCAAACGTCAACGTATTGGGGGATTCCAGGTAGATGATTCGGGTTTGTGGGGTGATAGCTTTTTCAAAATTCTCCACGAGGGTACCTTCCACGTAGGAAGTAGTTACCCCAAAGCGTGGTAGAATATTGTCAAATAGTTTCCAGGCCCAGGTGTAAGGTTTTTGCACGGAGATAATATGGTCACCGGACTTCACCAAGGCCATTACCGCACAGAAAATAGCGGATGCACCGCTGTTAAGTATCAGCGCATCTTCCGCACCATCCAGGGCGGCTAGTTTTTTTCGGAGAATATCCACGGTGGGGTTAATGCCCCGGGTATACATGTAGGTTGACCTTTCGTCGGCGAAGGCAGTCCGGAGTTCGGCGAAAGAGCTTAAAGCAAAGTTACTAGTCTGGATAATGGGCGGTGCCACGGCATTAAAGTACTGCTCGCGGTCCTCACCGAGTTCATTCAGAATGTAGGAAATATCCATGTGGGGTAGTCGTATGGTCTAGGTAATAAAGGTGGACAATATAGATAAATAGGATTAGTAAATCGAAAGTTGACCACATCATTTTTCCTAAATCACAACCGGATGTTCTTTTTCGAAAGCCTCCAAGGCTTCCCGCGTAATAATTCCTTCCCGGACCGAATGCAGAATGGCTTCATTACTATGGCTAAAATAGCAGTTACTGACTTTCAAAGAAGAAATATTAGAAAGTAACTTCGTGACCTTTGGTTTTGATTTACGGCCGGTTTGTCTAATATAAACGGCCTTAATATTGGTCGGGAAGGTTTTGCATATTTCTTCGTAGATGTAAGGGTCCTGCTGAGAATCGTCGCCGAGCAGAATGAATTGCTGATGGGGATAAAAGGTAACGAGATGCTCTATTTTTGTTTTTTTGTGGTGATGCGAACCCGTTCCGGCACGGAAAAAATCAGTCAGATTTTCTTTGATTTTCTTTAATTTAATGACGGCTTTGGGAAGATCGTGGTTGTGGATAAATCGCATGATGTAGTCATACAGATTCCATTCGCTGCTCGATACGTAAAAAAAGGTATTGATATCTTTCTGGGATTCGGTTTTTCCGGCCAAGCTTAGTAGCTGATAGTGCTTTACGACGTCATTGAAAGGGGACCTTGATTCTACGTTCTTGGTGAGTAATACGTAGAGCTTTTTTAGTATGGTACTACTGTACGAAATCAGGAAGGTGTCATCAATGTCGGAGATAATCATATAGCCACCTTCGTTGGGTAAGAGTAACTCACTGGTCTGGACTTTCTGGTATCTTCGGTTGCCCAATTGATCATCAAGGGTAATAGAATAGGTGTGCCATCCGCTCTCTAATTGTAGAGAGTGCGGAATAGTAAAGCGAAAATAACCATCGTCAAGGGTTTTTGTTTCGGCTTCAATCGTTCCAAATTTAAAAATAACCCGGACGTTGGGAAGGGTTTTTACCGTGAAAAGCTGGACAACTGAGTGCACATACCGAAACCCTTTTCGATCGTAAAGATTTTTTGACGCGGGATATTTTTTAAAAGCATGCCCGGAAACTACTAGTTTACGATCGTTTGCGTAGCCTCGGTACAATTTTAGTTCGTAGGTTTGCATGATTAACTACATTTGTTTCGGCCTATACTAACCTAAGAAAAGGATATGCCAATTCCTAAAAAGGTCTTATTGATTGTTAACCCAGTTTCAGGGAGTAGGGATAAAACCGAATTGATCGAATTACTACACCGACGTTCGGAAGAATTAAGGTTTGAATTCGAGATATATGAAACCACCGGAGCGTGCGACCGGGAAGCGGTGGAGCAGCGTATGGAAGCTTTCCAACCCGATCGGGTGTTGGTGGCGGGTGGTGACGGCACCATTAACCAAACGGCGAATGTGATCCGGTCATTCAAAACTTCAATGGGTATTTTACCCATGGGTTCTGCCAACGGATTGGCCACTAGCCTTGGTCTGCCGTTTGAAATTGACGAAGCAATGGAGGTAGCCCTTGGTGCAGAAATACGAAGTATGGATGCACTCATGATTAATGATCACTTGGGTTTGCACATGAGTGACCTGGGGTTGAATGCTCGCCTCATTAAAAACTATGAAGAAGGGCAGGTTAGGGGCAAATGGGGATACTTGGCGAAAGTGGCCAAAACGCTATCTGAGCATTATACTTTTACCGCCAGAATTAAAACCGACGAAACCGTAATAGAAACAGAAGCAACCATGATTATTCTGGCGAATGCCAGCATGTACGGAACCGGGGTAAATGTAAACCCAACCGGCAGTATGTTTGATGGACGCTTCGAAGTCATTATTGCAACTCGATTCGATCTGATAGAATTAGGTAAGGTTTTGACAGGTAATACAGATTTTAACCCTGAAATTGTTAGGGTACTTTCTACTACCTCGGTAAATATAGAATGTTTGGTCGGGGAAGTCCTTTTTCAGATCGATGGAGAGTTTCAAGGCGTTGTTCATCAGGTAAATGCCCATGTATTGCCTGGAGTACTCACCATTGCTGTTTTAAGAAAATAACTACGATAGGAAAAATTACATTGTGAACAATACCGGTAGGCTACCGAATAACTATACCGGATTCAGTAGTAATGTAGTCAGAATTATTTATTTTTATGAATGAGAAGAGAAAGATCGTACCCACTCAGAATCGTGGGGGAACTACCCTTATTGCTGATTAAGACTTTTACCAATGGATGTACAACATATTATAGAATACCTAGACAAGCATAATGGTCAAAAAATAAAATTTGCCTTTGCCGATATCGATGGGGTACTCCGCGGAAAGGTCATTCATCGGAATAAGTTCATCGATGGGCTCAAAGATGGATACGGGTTTTGTGACGTAGTATTTGGGTGGGATAGTAGTGACGTACCCTACGATAAAGTTAAACTAACGGGATGGCATTCGGGATATCCTGATGCATTTGCCCGCATTGATTTATCCACCTTCCGTACCGTACCCTGGGAGGATAATATCCCTTTCTTTTTGGCTGATTTTAGTAATCCAGAAGGGGAGGACCTGCCCTCATGTCCGCGTAGTTTACTTAAAAGGATCACGAAGCAGTGCGTAGAAATGGGCTACCACGCCGAATACGCTCAGGAATTCGAATGGTTCAATTTCAGAGAAACTCCCCGTAGCTTGCAAGAGAAAGGATTCCGTGAATTGGAGCCTTTGACCCCCGGCATGTTTGGTTATTCACTGCTTCGCACTTCTATGGAGAGTGATTTCTACCACGATCTTTTTGATTTATTAACGGCCTTTGATGTACCCATCGAGGGTCTGCATACCGAAACCGGACCGGGCGTGTACGAGGCCGCCATTATCCACGATGAAGTACTCCGGGCGGCAGATAAGGCTACGTTACTGAAAACGGGGGTAAAGGAAATTGCCTACCGCCACGGATTGGTGGCTACTTTCATGGCCAAGTGGAACGCTGACTTACCCGGATGTAGTGGGCATATTCACCAAAGTTTATGGAGTCCCGACCGGACCCAAAACCTGTTTCATGATTCTTCGGAGGTGAACAAAATGAGTCCATTAATGAAACAGTTTATTGCGGGTCAGTTGCATTGTCTTCCCCATATCTTGCCCATGTTTGCGCCTACCATCAATAGCTACAAGCGCTTGGTGGAAGGAGCTTGGGCGCCCACTACCGTTACTTGGGCGTTGGGAAACAGGACCACCGCGCTCCGGGTATTGAATGATTCCGTTGGTCATACTCGCGTGGAGCATCGGGTATCCGGGGCTGACTCTAACCCGTATTTGGCCATGGCGGCGGCGCTTGCTTCCGGGTTGTACGGTATTAAGCATCAGATGGAACTGACCATACCGGCTACCCAAGGCAACGGCTATCAGAATAAGGAATTTGGCGTATTACCCCCTAACTTATGGGAGGCAACCCAGGCCATGAAAAATTCGCCCCTGGCCATTGAGTTTTTTGGAGATGGGTTTGTGGATCATTTTGTAAGTACCCGCGAGTGGGAGTGGCGTCAGTACGTGAGCCAGGTAAGTGATTGGGAGTTGAAAAGGTACTTTGAGATTATTTGAGTATATCGTATTCCAAATAGAATTGTATGAAGTTAGTAAATTACCCAGCCATTATAGAAGAGGCCTGGGCAGGTTTTGATTCCTCTAAAACCATCGTTAATATCGAAGATATTAGCGCCAAAGTGTCCACCAATCACGTTTTTAGGATACGCCTCGATAATGACGACGTTGTGATTGCCAAGCTATCGTATTTTGGAAAATACGAGCATTTTAAAGAAGACCACCGGATTATTCAGGCGTTATCCTCTAACCTGCTTTTTCCATTCGAGAATGTACTGGCTAAGTCGTTAATGAAGAACAATCAGGTATACACCTACCGCTATCAAAAGGGGTTGATTGATACTTGGGTTGTGTTTTATAACCCGATTAGAACGAAGGAAAAGTTGCCGCGCAGGCTCGATGAAGATCAGATTAAGGGACTAGCCGTGCAGATGGCTAAATTGCACAAAGCGTGTTTTCGCGCCAATACCGTTCTACCAAAATCTTCCAAAAAACTCCGGACGGATATTCAGAGCCTGCTTGATATTCTTGAAACTGAGACGGGGGAATATGAGCACCGGATGCACATCGACTTTTTGAAGGAGCAGTGCGCTACTTTTATTAAAAACACTAATAAACTTGGGGTTATTAATTTTGACATGATGCCGGTGTTTGTGGATTGGAATATTGGCAATTTTTCGATGAATGAGAACTTCGAGCTATATTCCCGCTGGGACTATGACTGGTTTCGGGTTTCGACGCGCATTATGGACTTTTACTTTTTTAGTCGGGTAGTTTCTAACATTGGTGACCGCGCTACATTTAGCTATGTGATCGGCCCGTTGATGGAAGATCGGTTTATGATTTTTCTGAAAGAATACCACAAGATTTATCCGCTGACGGAGAACGAAGTTCGGTTTATGAAGGAGGCGTATCGGTTTTTTATCCTCAATTATGTGATCAAATACGGACGCTATTTCTTTCACCGTACCTACGCTATTAAACTACAAAAGGAGGCTTACGAAATATATTTTCCTTCCATTGAAAAGGAATTTGACGCTGATAAGATCCTTCGTACATTAGGAATTTAGACAGTGGACTCAATGGTTCACTGTCCTTTTATTCATTAAACTTATCGTAATGCATCTTGATAATTTCAAAACCGTT
Organism: Spirosomataceae bacterium; assembly: GCA_041689775.1. Lineage (GTDB taxonomy): Bacteria > Bacteroidota > Bacteroidia > Cytophagales > Spirosomataceae > JBDNFP01. The sequence goes on along the minus strand of JBDNFP010000421.1, from coordinate 7,073 downwards.
ATAGAAAAGTATAACGTCATTTTTTTTGACGCTTTCGGGGTCCTGAAAACCCATAATACCCTTATACCCGGAATTGAAAATACGTTTGCGTACCTACGTGAGAAGAAAAAAGACTTTTATGTTATAACCAACGATGCCTCCCGCAGCCCCCAAGACTTGGCGGCCTCGTACCACCGCCTTGGCTTGTATGATATCGTGCCGGAATGCATCATTTCCTCCGGGATGCTCGCCCGGGAGTACCTGAATCTGAAAGTTGAAAAAGGGACGGTGGCGTACCTGGGTACTCAGGCATCGGCGCATTACCTGGAAACCCTTGATTTGAAAACCATGGCGATCAGGGATATGGATTTGCGATCTATATCGGATGTGAACGCCTTGGTAATGCTCGACGATGAAGGATTTGACTGGAACCGGGATCTTTCAAAGACAGTCAATTTGCTAAGAAAAAGAAATATTCCGGTAGTAGTAGCAAACACCGACCGAACGTACCCTATGTCTTCCAGCGAGGTAGCTATCGCGATTGGTGCCGTGGCTGATATGATTGAAAATATTCTAGGTAGACATTTCATTCGCTTCGGAAAGCCTGATGCGCAGATGTTTATTTTTGCATACGAGCATATCAAGAATTATCCGAATGTCAGTAAGAAAGATATTTTGATGGTAGGAGATACTCTACATACCGATATATTGGGGGGAAATAAATTTGGGTTAGATACCGCGCTGGTGCTGACGGGAAATACCCAAAAAGATGAAGTGGTACTAAAAATATTAAGTACTGGTATCATACCTACCTACGTTTGCGAGTCGGCGGTCGTTTAGAATTGACGAGTAAAGACGTTGATGAGTTTAGAGTTTAGGAGTTAGTGGGTTTAAAGTTAAGTAGTTATGAGTTTCTTTTGTTAATTTTAATTAACCTCAACCTCATATACATACATGGTAGCCTGATCATCATCGGGTACAAAATAGCCACGTAGCCCGTTCGGAGTAATTTCCAGCCAAAATGGATTTTGGGTCATGGGTCGGCCGGAGGGAGCGTAGAGCGCAAGTGGAATCTGATACACTGCTTGGTGACTACTTAAATTCACTAATTCCAGACCTCCCAAGCGAAACACTGCATTCCCGTTGCCGTACGTTTTTAAACCTCCGCATAGCATGTGGTTATTTCCTACGTAATGGCAATCCTGGTAGTCGATGTAGAAGGAGGAGTTAGTAATACCCTTAGCTGACTGCGGGTTTGGGATTGGCTTGTTCTCATTAGGTAGCGCCCATTTGTAATAGGCTCTCGAACCCCAACTTATGCCATGGAGTTTGTGGGAGTCGGTATCGTGGACAATACCTCCAATATGATCGTTGAACCGAAATGCTTCCTCCGTTCGTAAGGTTGAAGGATCCACTTTATAAACGATTGATGTACTATTTGGCCGATACTCAGCTACCGGTACCCACAGGTTCTTCCCATCAAAATCAATTCCGCCGGGGTGGTAGGCAGCATTTTCTCCAAGTACTACATCAGCCAATAGCTTTCCGTTTAAGTCAAATTTGAAAAGGTGTCCCACACCCTTGCCCTCGGCTCGGTCGATAACCTCCACGGAAGACATACAGAAAAAGTCCCCGATTTTGACCATACCCTGCGGATGGTGAGCGGGAAACGATAAAGGTATGCTTTCGACCAGTTTCCAGGTAGAGGTGGGGGTCAGTTTGATAACCTTGGAAATAAAGGACTCTTTTACTTGAGTTTGAGCGCATATCGGTGCGGATAAAACGAATCCCCAAACCAGTAAGGTAAAGTACTTTAACCTAAAAAAAGTCATAAAGTGTTAGTAATCAAGGACAAGGTCATGAGTTGTTAAAGAACTGGTAACTTCCAGGGAGCCCGGTAATTTGGTGTTATCAAGGCGTTGGCAGCTGCGTTATTTCCAAAGTTACGGGCTGACTCATCCCACACTAGTTGGGTCCGAGTGCGTAAGGCGATATTTCCCATGTGGGCGTAACTTGCTACCAAGGCTCCGTTTTCGATGGTACAAGCCGGGTCTTGCCGGGTTTTGATGCAATCAATAAAATTCTTCATGTGCTCAGCGTGGTAGTCTCGGCCGGATTGCGGCGGAATTTTAGGTACTTTATAAGACTTTCCCCCGTTGGTCAGTTCCGGAAATACCTCCCAGCCTTGCCGGTCGATGACCAGGGTAGCATCATTCCCTACAAAGGCTAGTCCGTAGGAACGCCCGTACGGGCCACTTTGGGTACCGGCCGTATGCTCCCAGTTGACCACAAAATCGTTCAATTGGTAGCTTACGTTCATGGTATCAAACGTTTCGTGGGCGTGGTCGGAAAAGGCAAAATTGCCTCCGGTAGCCATTACCGAAAGCGGGAGCGTTTTTATATCTTTAGCCCACAAGGCCATGTCAAGTAGGTGTACTCCCCAATCGGTAAGTAGTCCGCCACCGTAGTTCCAGAACATCCGCCAAGAACCGTGGAAACGACCTTTATTGAAGGTAAGCTGCGGGGCGGGACCAAGCCATTGATTAAAGTCCACGCCTGCCGGTACGGTGGAGTCGGGCACTGCTACCTGACCGATGCCGTAGTTGAAATTTCCCCACACATTTACTTTTCGGAGCTGACCAATACTTTCCGACTTGATGTATTCCATGGCTTTCTGCCAGTGCTCACCACTTCGTTGCTGCTGACCCACCTGCGCTACGCGTTGGTACTTTCGGGTGGCTTTTACCATCAAATCACATTCGGCGATGCTATTGGCTAACGGTTTTTCAACGTAGATATCCTTCCCGGCCTGACAAGCAGCGATAAACGGCAGGCAGTGCCAGTGGTCGGGCGTACCGATGATGACGGCATCAATATTTTTGTCGTCCATCACCTCCCGGAAATCCTTTACCAATTTGGGGGCTTTACCCTGCATCTTTTCCACGTCGGCCGAGCGGCGGGCCAGTACCGCGTCGTCAATATCGCAAAGGGCGGCACATTCAACGTTGGGTAGGTTGATGGCATTTTTCAGGTCGCCAAACCCCATGTTGTTGGCACCGATGAGGGCTACGACGATTTTGTCGTTGGCGCTGTGAGCGGTCTTGGCAATGGCAGGGGTGGAAGCAAAACCGCCCAAACCAGCCGCCGCTACTATTTTGGAAGAGTTATTCAGAAATTCACGTCGGGTAGTGGGCATGGGGATAGTGATTTGATTTTGTAAAAAAGAGATAATCTCTTAAAAACTACCCTTGGCCTAAGGTATCCACGAATTTAGGAGTTTAGTACTTTCTCCATCGTCGTGACCTCACTGACCCCAATTAGATCAAAAATAAACAAGGGTACTTTTTGGTAGTTGGTCTGGACAAAGCCGATTTTTTCGTACAGTCATTTGGCATCAGGATTTTCGTCGATTACATCTAGTTTAAGAGATGTAAAGCCTTCTGACTTAGCAAAAGCTTCTAGTTGGTTGAACAGTAACTTCCCAATTCCTTGACCCCGGTAGATTACTTAGTGAAGTTACTGAATGGGATTTTGGTTAGAGATTCTTCACCCATTTGAAAACCGGAGATCCCAACTAATTCATTTTCTTCGGTCACCGTCGAAATCGCGCAGGCCAGGTTTAGACCGGCCTTCATCAACCCAATCACGACTTCCGGGCTACCCAGAATTTTTTGAAATTTTCTCTCCAAGGCCATGGCATACAATCGGATCGTCTCTTCCCGGTGCTCAGGCCTTATACCTATTTGAATTTGCATGGTCGCTCAGAAATACGAGTCAAGGTAGAAAAGGAGTTGATAGCGATCAACTTATAGTCGTTATTTCTTATAATTAATTGATAATCAGTATTTTATTTTTTCACGTAAGATTCATTCAACCAAAACGACTTCTGCAATAGAACTTGGGTACGTGTGAAGTCTTAGTTTGTACGAAATGATCATAAGATACAGCGACTAACAACCTAATTGCTCTCGGCTATTCAAGACTTTTAAGTTGTAGCACGGCAGCCTTGTTTCGATTTATCGGTACTGAGTACCCAATCGGTTATAGCCCTCCGTGTTTGGGTGCAAACCATCGGTAAAGAGAGCTTCGTTAATAGTACCATCTGATTTTAAAAGTATCTTCCCCGCATCCAGGTACTTCACTTTCATATCTTGGGTTAGTTGGGCCAATTGTAGATTGAGGTCCCTTACCCGGTTCTCTTGTTGTTGCCGGGGATAGACGCCCACCATGGTCAGGGTTGCCTCCGGCTGCCTGAGTTTGATTGCTTCGATCAGCATACGCCATCCCGTCAGAATTTCCTCGTTGGAGTTTAGCTGAAAATTATTGGTGCCAATCATGACGTAAATCTGCTTAGCCTTGTACCCATCCAGCTCACCGTGGTACACCCGCCACAGCACGTTTTCAATTCGGTCCCAGCCGTAGCCCATGTTGAGGGTATTTCTTGGTTCAAAGGTTTCCTTCCAAGATTCTGCTCCCCGGGCAATGGGACCTTTCGGGAGTCCACCCCAATAGTGAGTAATGGAGTTGCCAATGAGTACTACCGAGGGTGGGTTTTCGCGGTTCATACGGAGTATCTCCCGGTGCCTAGCCTCCCAATCATAGTTCCCCGGTTCCCGCATCTGAATAATTGGTCGGGTCGTACTGACCTCACCTTGTGGTTCTCGAAGAATATTTCGGAGCGATTTTTCGTAACCTTGGGCGTAGCGCATCATACCAAGGTCATTGGGGTGCGTACCGTCCACCATAGTTTCGATGTCTTGGCCAAAGTCTGATTTAGGGATCAGGTACAGGTACATAACCCCTTCGGCTCGGAGCTGAGCGTAGGCTTTTTGAATAACCTCATTGACCACCGAATAGCGTTTTCGACTGCTAGGATTGATGGCTTCATCGGTATAGCCAGCGTGTTCGGCCAAAACAATGGGCGTGGCCGGGTGCTTCTGTCGGATCATTTTAACGGCGTTTAAAACGCGGGTGTACACGGTATCCAGAGGGTAGTCTTCGGGATTAACAAGGTTGGGGAGACAATCCAGGATAAAAACGGTGGCGTCAATTTCGTTGATCATACTCAAAACCTCTGGTTCTAGTCGCCCATTACCGGAAAAGCCAAGGTTCAATAATGGGTGGTCTAGCTTTCGGCTGAGTATGGTAGGCCATGCCATGCCAGGGCGACTAGCACAAGCTCCCTGCGCAATCGAAGTGCCGTAGATAACGATTGGTTTATCGGAGCGAACGGCGAGAGGAGTAAACAAGCTACCTTCCGGTACGCCAATTTCCATCCATTTGACAGGACTATAAAGTGGTAAGTAAAGCCGGTATTCCCGGCCTAGCTTATGGTAGTTATCGTTTGGTTCAATATTCCGGAAATGATACTCAATGGTATCGCCAAAAGCGTATTTTGCCGTACACCAACGCCAGTCTCCATCGCTGGAAATAGCATATAAGTCCAGTCCACTAACCCCCGTGGCGGGCATATGAGGGAGAGCCTGACGCCCTTCTACCACGTACCGCACCTTGATTTCACCAGCGTTGGCCCGGAAGCGTAACATCAATCCGGCTGCCTGCCGACCCAAATCCCAGACTGACTGCCTTACCTTTCCTTCGGCCCGGCCGGGGAGTCGGTTATAGAAGTGTTTTACCTCCTTGGGCCAGGCCTGACCTTCCAAGACGGGAGCATCAGCTCGGGTAGGATTCCACCAAGAGAAAACTACCGGAGTTTCCGTGGTTTGTGCCCTGACAACATCAGGAGAGAAAAGAATAGGGTAGAGAAGGAGTAAAGCGAATCGTAGCTTCATAGAGAAAGGTGCTAGCATAAATTGAAAAAGATACTTCTATAAGTACCGCAGGCTTCTTTTCTAATACCGACTTATTTTTTCAAAAATGCTTTAATAATCGCGAGACTTTCTTTTGGGCTTTCTTCCATGGGTACGTGCCCTACATTTTTCATGATAACTAGGGTGTCGTTGGGTAGATCTTCGTGGAATCGCTGGGCTACACTCACCGGAATTAAGAGATCCTGCTCACCCCATAATACCAGTGTAGGTTGCTGTATGGATTTTATTTTAGGATAGGCGGTGCTATCCAAAGGCAGTTGTATACGATCAATCAGCGCCCGTCGGTTTCCTTCCCGAAGGGTAAGTTCAAAATAACGATCTACGAGTTCACCCGTCACCTTTGACCTATCGGCGTACACGTTTTCCACGCTTGATGTTGCCATAAAACGGGGCGTAATGAAAGTCAGAATGTTGTTTAGAACGGGTATCCGGGCGATACGAAACGCGATCGGCGCGCTTTTTGAGACCATGGGGTAGCCAGCGGCGTCGATCAGAATAAGTTTATCGACCATGTGGGGGTACTTGGTGGTAAATTGCCAGGCGATATTTCCCCCCAAAGAATTACCACCCAGAATACAACGTTTTATTCCATTTGCGACCAGAAAATGCTGGATAAAGTCAACATAATGATCAATGGAGTAGTCCTTGTCAGGAAATGGCCCCGTTAAGCCAAAGGCCGGAATGTCCATTCGTAGTATTCTTCTCTCGAATTTTAAATCGTTGGTCCATTCATCAAAAGTATGCAAACTCGAACCGGTGCCGTGGATCAGCACAATGGGAAGGAGACTATCTTTTTTTAAACCCTCATCCCGGTAATGTACCTGCATGCCGTCCATATCAATAAAAGAAGACGGGTAGGTAGCATATTTTTCTTTCAGGTCATCCACGGAGCGGTCGGTATACCCAAAAAACAGTAAAATGAGGGCTATGAATGCGGTGATACTAAGGAGTAGTTTTTTCACAATCGTGGGTAATTTTAAGAGTAAAGGGTTTAGGGGAAAGTTAGGGAAAAATATTGAATAAGGAGATCACTTCGAGACAGAAACCAGGCGGGAAGCTACTACCTCCTGCACGGTGGTCCATTGGATACCTGGGTACCGCTCATTATTGAGCTGGTTCATCTTTACAATCCCGCTCAACATACTACGCATATCTTGTATTCCCTGCCAGGGTGGAAATACTTCATCATTGGTGGGCATCATGGCTTTTGTGACTTTAATCATCACATCCAGGATTTTTAAACTACCAACCCGAAAGAGTTTG
>JBDNFP010000420.1:0-18956 GCA_041689775.1 Spirosomataceae bacterium | reverse complement strand
GTTTAGAAAAAAGTCTCGTATTTAGTAACCTTTGTGGTCGGTTGAACCTGAATCAGTACTAAAATAACTACTTTCCTATCTCCTTTGTGATGCAAAATACCCAATTCTGGTCGAAATAAGTTTTTATAAGAAAGCCCTGTGAAAAGAATTGAAGAAATAGATGCTTTGAGAGGCTTCGCTTTATTTGGAATATTAATGACACATATATTTGAAGGCTATTTGGCAAGTTTCACCCCACTACAATATGTTGGATTTAATATTTTTAATTCCGTAGATTCTTTTTCTCAGTTTGTAATTCAAAACCTTTTTATAGGAAAATTCTACGCTATTTTTTCCTTTCTTTTTGGCCTAAGTTTCTATTTAATATTAGAGCAAAAAAAGGCGGAAAGCTCATCAAAATTTGTCTGGCGTTTAGTACTGCTATTTCTAATTGGTCTTGTTCATTACATACATTACCGAGGCAATTTTTTGACGGTTTATACGGTCATTGGAATGGCTCTGGTCTTATTCAGGTAAGTTCCAACTAAGCTGGTATTTCTTATGGGTGTATTCCTTGCTTTCAACGGCCCGACTATCCTGATCAATACCATTTCAATCCTTCAACCTTCTGTTCAGGAAACAGTACATGTCACATTGAAGGGCCTAAACCCTGTGGAGCAAGCTACCATTTATTTTGATTTAGTTATTAATGGTGAATACAGAAAACTCATCATTTCTAATCGTACCATCGGATTTATAAATAAATTCAATTACCTGAAATTCAGTGGAAGACTCTGGGTAATTCCGGGCTAGGTCTTTGGGCGGGGCGAAAAAAATAGTACGAGAATCTGGATAAAATTCCAACTAGCAAACTTCTTCTCGTATCTGCTATCATTGGGATTCCACTATTGCTTATGAATTACTATCTTTCAACACCTTCCTCTTTAGAAAATCAACGTTTTTTTGGTGCAGTTGCTAAAGATGCTTCCAATATCTTTATTCCCCTATTTTACATAGGCACAGTATTGCTGTTTTATAAATCTGATAGCACGCGAAAGTTTATTAGACAATTGATTCCCGTTGGAAAAATGGGACTAAGTACCTACGTGTTGCAATCTGCATTTGGCATCTTTATTTACTATGGCTATGGTTTAGGCTTATTGTTAAAACTATCAGGAACCGTGGCATTAGGCTTGGGGCTGTTATTCTTCATATTGCAAATATTGTTCAGTAAATGGTGGTTTAGAAAATACAAGTTTGGACCCTTGGAATGGCTTTGGAGGAGCGGAACTAATGGGAGTTGGCAAGCCATTAGGAATGTGAAATCATGATTTTGAAATGCCAAATTTTGAAGTAACAAGAGGTGAAAGTCAATCATTGCTTAGGCTACCTACTATACGATAATGCAGATGGCAACACGCTGCACCACTCCATAAAAAATAAATTGTAGCACAAAAATAGTTCACTTTAATGCAAAGTCTTCAAATTCCAAAACATACTCTAATAAATCTCTTACTTTTCCAATTGGCAGAACCCGTTTTTTTAATAAGAATATTCCCAGATTGATCAATAAGGTATGTGGTCGGTAAACTATTCCCTTCTAAAAGGGCAGGAGCGGGACTAAGAGGCTGATAAATAGGAAAAGTGTAATGATGTTTGGCTATAAATTTGTTGATGGACGCTCTTTCATCATTCGTCACAAAAATAAAAACTGCTTTATCGTTATAATCTTCATAAAGGGCTTGCATACTAGGCATCTCTGCTATCGTCAGCATGTGATTTGTGGCTCAACATACACACATTCTGTAACTGCCAATTTCTTGATTCGCACAATTGATATTCTCTAAGTTGAAAACTTGAATTATTCTCTGCCAGTAGTCGCAGATGGACGGTAGCTGAGATCAACTTTCAACTCATAGACTACTCAATTCAAAAGGCTTGACCCCGTTATACTTAGCCAAGACCTCGGCCAATCGGTCGAGGTCTTTTTTTTGGTGTAAAGCAGAGACCACTAACCGCATAACGGGTTGGTCGGTCGGCTTTGGGTAAGGAAAACAAGCGGTAAGAATCAGATTTTGAAGTAAGTGATCGTACAAGGCCGCATCGTGGCTACAAAAAGCCGGGTAGCGATCCACGTGGCTGAACGATTGTAACGATGAAAGTACGGAGGTAAAGTACTCGGTGTTTTCTATGAGAGTTCGGTGCGCCTCCGGGTAAACTCCGGACAATAAATTTTGGTGTAGAGCGTACAGGTACGCCGGTGCCGACGGCGAACTACCCGAAAACCACGCGGTACTTCGTATATCCTTCATGAGATCAGTATCCCCAAAAATAACCCCACCGGGTACTCCCAGCGCTTTATTTAATGAGGACGTTACCACTACCCGGAGGTTGGGTTTGTCGGCGGGCAATTGCGAAAAAACACCCTTTCCACCAACACCCAGGACTCCCAGTCCGTGGGAGTCATCGACCACCAACCAAACGGGACAATGATCGGGTAGTTGGTGCAGCAGGGATAAGTCGAATGCTTCCACCCAAGGAGAGCCAATGGAGTCGGTGCAAAGCACGTGTGATTGTCCGGGTGGATTTTTCTTCATACGTTGGGTCGTGGCACGAAACCAGTCGGTCCACGAATCAGCGGTGGGGGCGTAGCCACTTCCCCACAGGGCCGGATGTACGCCCGGTGCGTAATGAAACTGATGCGGTTTCCCTTCGAGGTACTTGATGAGGAGCTGTCCTGCCCACATTCCTGACGATACAACCAAGGCATCAGGCGACCCGGTAAAGGTGGCTAAGGCTGCTTCGGCTGCTTCGTAAATAGGTAGTTGAAGAGTGTTGTTGCGGGAGCTACCAAAATGAGATCCGTAAATTTCCAGTCCTTTGCGCAGATGGGACAGATAGGGTTCATTATGTCCCATACCGAGGTAGTCAGTTCCGCTAAACCACAGGTAATCACCTGTATCTGCGAGCTGCACGGTACGTCCGGGGAGAGAGTTAGTCGGAAATAGAGCTGCCATCAATCTGTTTCGTTAGGTACTAGGTAAGTAATCGGGCTCCGGTGCCGTTTTCTTCGGCGTAGAGTACCCTACCGTAGTCAAATGTGACCCCCGAAGCAGGATCATTACTGATCAGTAAGGTACCATCCATATCCACGTAGTCGAGGAGTGGAAGTAAGTGCGCTATTGCGGAAATACCTATGCTACTCTCGTTCATGCAGCCTACCATGGTTTTCATGCCTAATGATTTGGCCTTGGTAATCATTTTGCGGGCGGGCGTCAGGCCACCGCATTTGGTAAGTTTGATATTAATGCCGTGAAAATATCCGGCGCAGCGTTCAACATCCTCTTCGACGATACAGCTTTCGTCGGCAATGACGGGCAGGGCACTATTTTTAAATACGGTCTTCATACCTTCCCAATCCCGGGCGGGTAGGGGTTGTTCTATAAACTCGACGCCCAGAAATTTGAGTTCATGGGAGTAGCGAATGGCTTGTTCGGCGGTCCAGGCGCAATTGGCATCTACCCGAAACACAGCGTCGGTATGCCTGCGTAGTTCCCGGATAATGGCGAGGTCGTCGGGAGTACCTAACTTGATTTTGTACAATGGCCAGGGTAATTCCTGCATTTTTGCTACCATCTTTTCAATGGAGTCGATGCCGATGGTATAGTTGGTCAAGGGGTTTTGCTCAGGGTTGAGACCCCAGACTTCGTAAATTTTTCGCCTTTGCTGCTTGGCAAACAAATCATGCGCGGCTTCGTCCAGGGCACAGAGGGCAAAAGGGTTATCTTTCAGAAACGGGTATACGGAGGCCCAGAGCTCTTCCGGGTTTCCCCAGCTATACTGCTCAATTTGCTCCCTGATAGAATTAAGAGCCGTTTTCATACTTTCCAGCGTAATGCAGTAATACTTATTGGAAGTTGCTTCCCCGTAGCCACTGAATTCGCCCTGTCGCAGCTCCACAATCAGACTAGGCTGCACGTCGCGCGAATCATGTGTGATGGTAAAGGTATGTCTCAGCCGAAGATCGTAAGGGTGAAAATGCAGCGTCATTGGTAGTTGTCTATCACCTATTTACCAGGTGATTTGAATGATAAAATACGTCTATTTAAGCGGCCCACCGCCATAATCCACTCAATTTCGCATATCTAATCCCCAAGAAAGTTTGCTGCGAAGGGTATTGAAAAAGTCATCATCCAGCATTTTAACGAGTCGGGCAGAAAAAGGTGCTTTACGGATGGTCAACTTTACGGAGGCATCCACTACCCTTGAACGGGCGTCGAGTGATACCATAAAATTATTACTGCGGCTTTTTACCTCGAAACTTAGCACGGAAATATCTTCTACCACCAAAGGACGTACGTTGAGGTTATGGGGACTGACCGGCGTCAGAATAAAGTTCTGCGAATGAGGTACCAATACTGGTCCGCCGCAACTCAGCGAGTAGCCCGTGGAGCCGGTCGGGGTAGAGACAATCAGACCGTCGGCCCAGTAAGAATTTAAAAACTCGCCGTTGAGGTAGGAATGCACGGTGATCATGGACGAAGTATCCGTCTTAGTAATCGTAAAATCGTTCAGGCCAAAATTCTGACCACCGAAAATATCGGTTTCGGTTTCCATTACCAGCATGGAGCGTTCATCGATACGATATTTACCTTCTTCAAGCGCGGAAACCATGTCGTCAATGCGCTCGGGGGGCACGGTGGCCAGAAAACCCAAACGCCCAACATTGATACCAATGACCGCAATTTCGCGAGCGCCTACCAGTGATACTGCTTCGAGTAGGGTGCCATCACCGCCCATACTAACGATGAGCTTGGCGTCAAAAAGCTCATCAGCAGTGGTGTACATGTGACTCGAATAGTGTTCCACCCTCACGGAGTCCAGAAATCGGCGGAATGGATCAAAGAGTTGTATTTCAATGCGTCGATTCCTCAGCTCTTTGAACATAGCCTGAATAAAAGGTCGGGCGGATTCGGAGAAGGTACGTCCGTGAATGGCTATTTTCATGCGATGGGGGATTTTAATGCGAAGGTTACAGGCCGAAAGATAACTTCACACAACCGGAATTCAAATTATTTTTGGCCGGATCACGGATAGTTCAGTTGTGTTGATGCAAAATACTACCATCTAAATGGAACCCGGTTTTATGGTTTTGTACCTTTTCATTACCTTCATAGCCATTGTAAAATAGCGATACTATGAAATTACCTTTTCACGATAAGAAGTTTACGTTTTTGCTGGCTGGGGTAGCCCTAGTAGTAGTACTGGAAATTTTATCGTTGGCCGGTATCCATATTCCGTTGCCCTACGCTCCGGTTATTTTTGCGGCCTTTATCCTGGCCATTGGGTACTCGGTCGTGTTGAATGGCGTGAAAGCACTATTCAAACTGCGATTTAGCAGCATTAATTTGCTCATGACGATTGCCGTAATCGGAGCATTTTACCTGGGAGAGTATCCCGAAGCGGCGGTGGTGATTGTTTTGTATGTGTTAGGCGAAAGGTTAGAAGATATCGGCATTGAAAACTCCAAATCAGCGTTGGACCAACTGGTCAAGAAAGCGCCCAAAACGGCTTTTGTGAAAGTGGAAGCCAAAAGCATAGCGATTGATGAAGTAAAAATTGGAACAATCATTCAGGTAAAACCAGGCGAGATGATTCCGTTGGATGGTGAGATAGTATCGGGAGAGACCAGCGTGGATGAAGCGGCGATAACCGGGGAACCCATTCCAAAAGACAAACATCCGGGAGACTCGCTATTTGCCGGAACACTCAATAAGCACGGGTTTATTGAGTTAAAAACCACCAAACTTTCGGCCGATACTACCTTCTCAAAAATTATCCGGCTGACCTTCGAAGCCTCGGCTAATAAGAGTGAGACGCAGCAGTTTATCCAGAAGTTTTCAAAACGCTACACGCCCTCGATTATCGGACTGGCGGTATTGGCCTTTGCCGTGCCGGTTTTTGGTTTTCAATTGGACGCTGACCATTGGTTAAAACAATCCATAACTCTGTTGGTGATTGCTTGTCCGTGTGCTTTGGTTATCTCAACTCCGGTGGCTATTTACGCGGCTATTGGTAATGCTTCGACCAAAGGAGCTTTGGTGAAGGGTGGGAAATACATGGAGGCTCTGGCGGGGATCAAGGCCATTGCCCTGGATAAAACCAGAACCATCACGTACGGTAATCCTATTGTTTCGGATGTGGAACCGTTTATGGGTACCAGCCGGGAAGAACTGCTGGCGTGTACGGCGGGCGCGGAGTTGTTTTCTGAGCATCCCCTTGCCCAGGCCATTGTGGACCGAAGCCGATCCGAAGGTTTTGAACCCCACCGGGCGGAAGGATTCAGGAGTGTGATGGGTAAGGGTGCTATTGCCAAATGCCTGGTGTGCGAGGATGAAACGATCTATCTCGGAAAACTTGAATTTATCCGCGAGCATCAACCCGTTCATCAGGAAGCAGAAACAATGGTTGAGCGGCTTTCGGAAGAGGGGAAAACCAGTGTGGTGGTAAGCTTCGGTGATGGTGTAGCGGGTATTATCGGCCTAGCGGATGAGATTAAACCAGACAGCAAGCAGGTGATTGACGAGATAAAGAAGTTAGGCGTAGAGCCGGTGATGTTGACCGGAGACCACCTAAGAGCGGCAAACTACGTAGCAGGACAAGTAGGCATTACGCGTGTGTATGGTGGACTACTACCCGAAGATAAATCAGAAAAGATAAAAGAATTGTTGGCCAAGTATGGTTCCGTGGCGATGGTGGGCGACGGCATTAACGATGCCCCCGCTCTGGCGCTCAGTACTGTGGGTATTGCCATGGGCGCGGTGGGGAGTGATACAGCCATCGAGACCGCCAATATTGCGCTGATGAACGATAAGCTATCGCTGATACCTTTTCTGATTCGCCTTAGTCGGAAGACTTTATCCCGCATCCGATTTAATACGATTGGGGCGATTGCGGTGAAGGTACTATTTATTGGGTTGGCTCTGGCGGGGTATAGTCACCTGGTATTTGCCATTGCGGCGGATGTGGGAGTGACGTTGGTGGTTATTCTCACCAGTCTTAGTTTAATGAAGTTTGAAGCCTGAAATTTATCGAGTGGTAAGAATTTTCGGAATGGTAGAAAGAGTTGCTAAGTAGAGAATTAACCCAGAGCCATGAGTAGTCAATTGAGAAAACATATTGAAAAGATAACCAGCCTCACGGACGAAGAGTTTGAGTTTGTGTTTTCTCACTTCCATTCAAAAAAGCTGAGGAAGCATCAGTACCTCATCGAGGCCGGGGAGTACGTGGAGAATAGTTATTGGGTAGTCAGTGGGTTTCTGAAAGCGTACTACGTCGATGCCAGTGAGAAAGAACATATACTAAGCTTCGCCATGGAAGACTGGTGGATTACCGACTATGAGGCGTATATTACCCGCACCATGTCACGGATATTCGTTGACAGTATTGAGGCATCGGAGGTATTGTATATCTCACTTGATGATCGGGAAAAACTGTGTAATGAATTACATAAGATGGCTAACTTCTTCCGAGAAAAAGTAGACATGGGTTACGTGGGCCTCCAAAACCGAATTCTTACTTTGCTCACTACCAATGCCAAAGAGCGCTACGACGAATTGCTTTTAAAAAACCCTGAACTATTCCAGAGAGCCTCCAAAACCCTTATTGCATCCTATTTGGGCGTGTCACGGGAAACGCTCAGCCGCCTCAATGGCTGATCTTGTGATCTACCTCACAGATTAATCGTGACCTACCTCCTTTGTGCTTTATCGTATAATTCTGAACTTTGTAAAGTACAATTTCAGTAACAATTCCGTCATCGACAGTGTTCACATAATCAATGAAGCACTCTATTGATTGGCGCTGGAACAGAATTAGTAAAACAGAGTATAAAAAACCGAAACAAGAGACTATGAATAGCGAACAACCCTTATTACAAAAGTATAGTAATGCCAACTTAGAACTCCGTAACCGGGTAGTGATGGCTCCCATGACCCGCAGTCGGGCCGCCAATCTCGAAAATAAGCCCACGGGTGAATTGCAGGGAGATTACTACGCACAACGCGCTAGTGCGGGCCTGATCATTACCGAAGGTTCTCAGGTATCTCAGCAGGCAGTTGGGTATATCAATACGCCGGGTATTTACAGTGATGCTCAGGTAGAAGGTTGGAAAGAGGTAACGAGTAAGGTACACGAAGCAGGAGGAAAAATTTTCATTCAGCTGTGGCACGTTGGACGTATGTCACACCCTGACTTTCACAATGGGGACCTACCCGTTGCCCCTTCGGCCATCAATCCGGATGCTAAATCATACACCCCTCAGGGCTTTAAGGATACCGTAGCTCCCCGGGCTATGACTTTGCAGGATATCCAAACCACGATCAGTGACTTTGCGAATGCGGCAAAGAATGCGGTGGCAGCCGGATTTGACGGAGTAGAGATTCACTCATCCAATGGCTACCTGTTTCATCAGTTCTTTAACGCTACTTCTAACCACCGCACGGATGAGTACGGCGGAAGCATTGAAAAGAGAGCCCGCTTCTTGTTTGATGTACTGGAAGCCGTGAAAAAAGAAATACCTGAGCAGAAAATAGGGTTGCGTTTAAATCCTTCGCTCAATGGTTTATTTGGAATGACCATGGACGAAGAGACCATCCCAACATTCGACTATATTATTGAAAAGTTGAATAAGTATGACTTGGCGTATCTGCACTTATCCGAGCCATTCATGGATGTATCTGATATACCCTACGCCGAAACTCAGATTGCGAAGCGCTACCGACCCATGTACAAGGGTACCTTGATGATCAACGCTGGCTTTAATCAGCAAAGCGGCAACGCCGTCATCGAAGCCGGTGATACCGACTTGGTTGCTTTTGGTAAGCCTTACATTTCCAATCCTGACTTGGTAGAGCGCTTTGCTGAAAATGCGCCCTTGGCTGAGTGGGATAATGATACTTTTTATACCCCCGGTAAAGAAGGGTATACAGATTACCCGGTACGATCAGAGGTTGTAGAAGGATAATCTGACCAGTAGCCATTTTTTAGCAAAAGCCCCGGAAGAATTTCTTCCGGGGCTTTTGCTTTGCACTAGCGGTATCTAAATTGGATTATAATTTAGGTTCCCAGCCGGGCTGATACTCGCGGCTCCAATACTTCATGGCTTTTTTGTCCAGGATATGTCCGTTTTTAGGGTCAGTATCGAGCGCGTGACCTACGCGGGAAGAGATATTAGCGAGGTGGCAAAGCAAGGTACTCTTTGCTCCGTCGTCGATCGTCGAGTTTTGTTTCTCTTTACCCCGTACGGCGTTGAAGAAATTGACCACGTGGAGCGTAGACATATCGCCGCCACCGCCCAGGGCTGTACCTGCCTCGTTGTTCTTACTCAAATTGGAACGAATTAGCTTACCAGAGCGATCGTATAGCTTATACCCACTCCGATCTACGTATACATTTCCTTCGGTACCGTACACAAGGGTACCGCGGTCGCTACCGTAGGTACTATAACCGTTGCGGCTTTGTCCTCCCCATTGAATCACCTTCTTGTCGTTAAAGTGGAAGGTTGCGTCCATGGTATCGTACATTTCCCAACCATCGTTGGCAAAGTAGCGTTTTTCGGCTTCGGTCTCTACGCGCTCCGGAAATTCAACCTGCAAGGCCCAGCGGGCAAAGTCCAGTTCGTGCGTGGCGTTGTTGCCAGCTTCGGCGGTACCGTAGTTCCAGCCGTACCAGTGCCAGTTGTAGTCCCAGGTTTCGCTGGTATAGTCGCGGCGCGGAGCTGGCCCCTGAAATAATTCCCAGTCGAGTCCTTCGGGTACGGGCGCTTTTTTTTGCAAGGGTACTTCGCCGCGGGCGCTGGCGTAAAAAGCCACGGCCTTATACGCTTTTCCGATTACTCCGTTATGAATCTCTTTGATGATTTCGATTGATTCGGGAGCGGACCGTTGTTGATTTCCCATCTGAACTACTTTTCCGTATTTCTTCTGGAATTCCACCAGCAACTCTCCTTCGCGGGGGTTGTGGCTACAAGGCTTTTCTACGTACACGTGCTTACCAGCCTTCACGGCCATCCAGGTGCCGGGTGCGTGCCAGTGATCGGGGGTAGCGTTGATGAGTACATCCACGTTGGGATCTTCGATGACCTTCCGAATATCGTTTTCTAGCTTTGGGCTGTATCAATATGCTTGGAAAACTTCTTGGCCGCTGATTCGCGCTGACTTTTCATAACGTCGCACAAGTACGCCAGTTCTACGTTGCTACTTTTTAGGCCGATGGGCTGGTAGTAAGCCCCTAATCTACGTCCCAGGCCAGCTATGCCTACTCTGAGGCGATCGTTAGCCCCGATAATTTTGGAATAGCTCTTGGCCGACATTGCACTTGTGGTTCCTGCCAGTGAGATTCCGGCGGTTCCTAAGGCTATTTTCTTAATAAAATCTCTTCTTGAATCTTGCATTTTTTACAGTATGGTTTTTAGGTAATTGGATTAGGCTTTACGGGTAGAGTCGAGTACTCCTCTGAAATACCCGATCGATTCGGCAATGCCGGCCAATGGGTCTTTCATGTCCTTTTCGTATTCGAGTCCTGCTACCCCTGAGTATTTGATCTTACGGAGTGTTTTTACAATTGCCGGAATGTCGATCACGCCGCGGCCCAGCTCGCAGGTAGTACCGTCGTGGGTAGCGGAGGTAACGTTTTTGAGGTGCATGTCAAATATCCGCTTCGAATACTTTTCCAGATCGGCCACGGGGTCGTTGCCGTAGCGCATGCTGTGCCCGATATCAAAGCACATACCCACGCGTGGGTCCAGGTTTTTGATGTAGCCATTGATGGTAATGGCATTGGGGTAAATCTTATCACCCGGTCCGTGGTTGTGGATAGCGTAGCGGATATTGCTGTCCTTTACTTTTTGCTCCACGTACGGTAGATCTTCCGGGTTGGGAATACCGATGATCAGATCAACGCCTACGCGTTTGGCGTAGTCAAAAGCCTGATCAATAGCTTCGCGGGTTTTCATATAGATGGGCCCCACGCCATAGCCTGTTACGTTGGACTCCTTTAATTTAGCGTGAAAAGCGGTAATCTCCTCCGCGGTGCTTTTCATGGGTAGGTGAAAGTCTTTGATGCACAGGTACTGTATATTAGTTTTGCGCATCATAGCCAGCGATTCATCTAATTCAAAATGAACAAAGCTATATCCGGCTATACCCTGACGGAAGGTATCTTCGGCGGGGGCAACTGGGGTAGTGGATGCATCTGCCTGGGCGAGCCCGGTTCCTAATAGAGAAAGGGCGACGCTACCTGATGCTTTCTTTATAAATAATCGACGGTTTGTCATGATAGTATTTAATTGTTTTCAGATACAGACTTTACATCTTACTAAGACGACAAACGAAAGCATTGCCCCTTAGATTACTGAAAAAAGTAAAATACACCGGAAGAACTACCCATGAGGGTACACGAATATTTATAAAACCGATACGGGGAGGGTGTTACTAGGTAGCGAGGTAGCGCATCAGCATATCCAAACGCTCCTGATCAATACTTTCGATCGGATCGTTGGCGTGGGCCTCCTCAATGGTATATCCAAACCGTTCGAGCGTAGCCACAATAGGATTGATGTCGGTCCGGTTGAGCTTGAGGGTTAGCCGGGCATCGTCGGGGTTTTCGTAAGTAGCGTTGGAAGAATAATAGCTACTGATCACTTTGGTACCGTTGGATTCGATCAAACGGCTGACTTCTGCTAATGAGTAGTCGCGTTCGGCCACTTTGAGTACCAGAATCGCCCCTTTCTCCTGCACACCAAGTACATCGGCGAAGCGCTCTAGCAGCTCTTTTGCCAAAATAGAACCAGCAAAAGTCCCATCTTCGTTGACGACTCCAATTACTTGTAAACGATATTGATTTAGTAAACGGAGTAGCTCATATACGTGCTGATCTTCGTTCGCGAAAATCTCCTCATGCTGGCGTAGTACCTCTGAGAGCGGAATGTTGTCGTCTAATACTTCAAGAAGGATAGGCTCCGAAACGATACCCTTGTAGAGGTCGTCTTCTACCACGACAAGTTGTTGGGTGCCGTAGTCGCTCATCCAATCCAATGCCGTACTCACTGGGTCGGTGAGCTTCAAGGTGGGTACCATGGGATTAATAAGCGTTGCTGCAAGCATGCGTATGGGTCGGTGTTTTATATAAACTAGAAAAAATCTAAATAACTATCAAATATGTCAAGGGAAAGTTTCGCATAAATAAGTAAAAAGAGGGTCGCACGCGACCCTCTTTTTACTGTACAGGAAGAGCTCTATGCTAATTCTAATAACGTATGTTTTGCCAGAAATTGTTCCAGGATCGCATTAAACTTCTCTGGATGCTCCATCATAGGGGCGTGGCAGCACTTATCGATAAAGTGTAATTCAGAATTCTGGATGAGCCGGTTGAACTCATGACCAACGTATGGAGGAGTAATGGTATCATTGAGACCCCATACCAACAAGGTCGGTATTCTGATCTGATGGAGTTCTTTGGCCAGATTATGACGCTGGGCAGATTTTGCAATACCAACTATGCTCATGCATTTGGCAATGCTTGATGTAGTTTCAAAAACCTCATCGATCAGTTCTTTGGTGGCTATTTTGGGATCATAAAAAGTATACGATACCCGCTCGGCGATGTAATCGTAGTTTCCGCGCTTAGGAAAAGAGCCTCCCATGGAATTCTCGAATAAACCAGAACTTCCGGTAAGAATAAGGCGTTGTACATTTTCGGGATTTTTGAGCGTGTACAAAAGCCCAATATGTCCCCCCAGGGAGTTTCCGAGCAGCGTAAGGTTTTTCAGGCCCTTCATCGCCAGAAAATTTTCCAGAAATTCGAGTAGTGCTTCCAATCCGGCTTTGCGGGGAGGAAGCTCATAAATGGGCAGTACCGGAATCAGAACCCGGAAACGATCCGAAAATCCGTCGATAACACCGTCCCAGTTACTTAATGCTCCAAAAAGGCCGTGCAGGAGAATCAGGTTTTCGCCCTGCCCTTCGTCAATGTATCGAAATCCGTCCTCCTGGTGTACTTGGTATTTCATTTGTGGGGAAGTCTAAGATTTAAAGTTTTGTTGAACTGATGGGTACTATTCCGGCTTTATACAGGAAACAAGAAAGTACTGATAACTAGCCTGTCGAATGGTCAGATGTATAAAAATATATCTATTTTTCGAGAATTGTGCCCTTATTTGGTCACAAAGCTACGTCTTTTTTAAACACGAGGAGGTAAAGTGTGTAATTTTATTTTGAACAGAATCTTGTAAATTTTATATAATTATTCATAAATAATGGCTATAAACATGAAAATGTCCTATCCTGTGGTGATCATTGGGGCCGGAGTAGCGGGTCTTACCTGCGCACGTTATCTGCACAAGGCCGGAATCAAATCTATTGTGTTGGAGTCCGCGGACGCAGTAGGGGGGCGGGTTCGTACCGATGTAGTAGATGGATTTCGCCTGGATCGGGGCTTTCAGATATTCCTTACGGCCTATCCCGAAGCCCGACGATTACTTGATTATACCGCCTTAGACTTTGGTGTTTTTCGTTCGGGAGCCATCATCCGGCAGCAGGGGCGTTTTGTGGAAATGACGGATCCGCTCAAAGAGCCATTGACCATCTTTAAAACCTTGGTGGCGCCCGTCGGTTCCTTGTTCGATAAGCTCCGGTTGGTAGAGCTGATGCGGGAAGTGAATACCGTAACCAAAGCGGAGGATTTCTTTAAGGATCAGGATACGGATACCCTGAACTACCTGCACGAGTACGGTTGGAGCCCCAAAATGATTGCTACTTTCTTTAAGCCATTTTTTGGGGGAGTATTTCTCGAAAATGACCTAAGTACATCGAGTAATTTCTTCCGCTTTGTGTTCAAGCAGTTTTATAATGGTGATGCCGTTGTACCAGCCCAGGGTATGCAGGCAATACCGGAGCAACTGGCCGCTGGGCTACCGGCAGGTACCATACGGCTCAACACCGCCGTTGCTTCGATTGATGGGCAGGTAGTACATCTGGCCAACGGTGAAGGTCTGCATGCGGCTAAGGTGATTATTGCTACGGATGCTGCGACGGCTGATTCGCTGTTGGGTGCCAGCAAAGAGCGAGAGTATAACGTGACATCCTGTACCTACTTCGCGGCGGACCGTTCGCCTTCTACCAAAAAGATGCTGCTTTTGAATCCTAATCATTTTTCGGTAGTACACCACATGTGTGTGCCTAGTGATGCGGCGCCCTCCTACGCTCCCGAAGGGAAAAGCTTGATTTCGGTCACTACGCAGGGTCTGGAACTAGTGGATCACGCCAAGCTAGCGGCGAATATCCAATTAGAGCTTGGGCAATGGTTTGGTGATGAGGCAAAGCAATGGCGACATTTACGCACGTATCATATCCCTCATGCGTTGGTAAAATTTGGTGCGGGGAGCCAAGCCGAACCCTTGCAGCTAGGCGTTGACTTGTACCGGTGTGGCGATTACACGGCTTATCCTTCCCTGAACGCAGCCATGCAAACGGGACGACAGGTAGCCGAAATGATCGTTGGTGAAGGAAATGATGAATGAGTAAGTATACACTTTTGGCAAGTTAACGGCCTCAGCGAGGCCATACCTCAGTAGTAAACAAGATGAATACAAAATTGAGCGCCGTAGGTTTGTATAGATACAATCTACTAAGGTTTTGCCCCCCCGGAGTATTTTGTGCTTTAAATCATTTACAACCCACAAAACCTTTCTGCTGACCTTTTAAAACCCTTTTCCGGCCTGGGCCATTGCGCGCAGCTTCGGGGTTGGCCTGAATCGTTCGCCGTAGATATCAGCCAGGCGGTCGCATTCTGCCACAAACTTCGCTGTTCCAACGTAATCTACGAACGATAACGTACCGCCGGTGTAGGGCGGGAAGCCCCACGCCAGAATAGAACCTAGGTCCGCGTCTAGTTTGGTGCGAATAACTCCTTCTTCAAAACACCGAACTGCTTCGATGGTCTGTCGGTAGAGGAGCCTGTTTTGAACCTCTTCCAGAGTAGGTTGCTCATCAGCCACCGGGAATACGTCCGCCAGACCGGGCCATAATACCTTGGGTGATTCCGAAGGGTAGTCATAAAACCCTGCTTTGGATTTCTTACCCAAACGTCCTAATTCCAGAAACTTCTTACTCACCTGAAAGCTGGTATCATTCTCGCTGAGGGCACCATCTTTAATCGACTGGGAGGCTATTTTATGAACTAGATCAAGGGCTACTTCATCGGTTACGGCCAATGGGCCAACGGGCATTCCGACTAATTTGGCGGCATTCTCGATCAGGATGGGTTGTACTCCATCTTTGAGTAACTCCATTCCCTCTGACGAATAGGTACCAAAACAGCGCGAGGTGTAAAAGCCACGCGAGTCATTGACCACAATGGGTGTTTTACGGATTTTGCGGGTATAGTCGACGGCTACGGCCAAAGCATAACCGGAAGTCTCTTTGCCAACGATCAGCTCCACGAGCTGCATTTTATCAACGGGGGAAAAGAAATGTATGCCCACGAAGTTCTTGGGCCGGGAGCTGGCGGTAGCTAGTCCGGTGATGGGAAGGGTAGAGGTATTGGAACCAAACACCCCGGTATCGGAGAGCATCGCCTCGGCTTCGGGGATAATCTGCGCTTTTAGTTCACGGTTTTCGTAAACGGCTTCAATGATCAGGTCGCAGCCTTCCAGATCAGCCATATTGGCTGTTGGGGTAATCAGACTCAAAATAGCTTCGGCCTTGACTGAGTCTATTTTATTGCGATTAATAGCTTTGTCGAGCAGCTGCCTAGAATACGCTTTTCCTTTATCGGCGGCAATGGTATCAACATCTTTCAGCACTACCTTAATTCCGGCCATGGCCGAGACATAGGCAATACCCGCGCCCATCATACCGGCCCCAATTACTCCGAGCTTTCTAACATCGGTCTTTTCGATATCCTTCGGGCGGCTCGCGCCTTTGTTGGCACTGTTGAGGCCCAGAAACATGGTCCGGATCAGGTTTCCGGCTTCTTTGGAGCGGGCTACCTGCACAAAATACCGGGCTTCTATCTCAATTGCCCGGTCCATATTGACCTGCAAGCCTTCGTACACGCAAGACAGAATAGCAATGGGAGCGGGGTAGTTACCTTTGGTTTTGTCCACGGTCATGGCCGTGCCGATGGTAAACATCTGCATACCCGTGGGGCTTTGCACGCCACCGCCGGGTACTTTGTAGTTATTACGGGCTTCGATCTTATCCGTTTTCTTATTAATATGATCCCAGGGCTTAATCGGCGACGGGTTAGCTTTAATCCATGCCTTGGCGGCCTGCATCATGGCCTCAGGGGTAGCGGCTACCTCATCAACCATACCCAGTTCATGGGCTTCTTTTGGAGAAACGTCCCTTCCTTCCAGCATAAGAGGTAACGAGGCTTCCATGCCGATCATCCGGGGTAGGCGTTGGGTACCGCCGCCGCCGGGCAATAGGCCGAGCTTTACCTCGGGCAGGCCGATTTTGGCTTTGGGGTTATCCAGCGCAATGCGGTGGTGGCAGGCCAGGCATACTTCGTACCCGCCGCCCAATACTGTCCCGTTGATGGCCGCCACGATGGGCTTGCCTTGGGTTTCCATGCGGCGAAAGAGGCGGTTGAGGCCCATGGAGACTTCCAGCATTTCGCGCGGGTCTGTATTCTGATTGCGCAGGATCATTTTCAGATCTGCCCCGGCAATGAACTCCGGTTTGGCGGAGGTGACAATGATGCCTTTCACTTCTGTATCCTCAAAGGCTTTTTCCAAAGCCGCTTCAAACTCCGGAAGGGAGGTGTCGTTGAGGACGTTCATGGGAGAGGTCGTCATGTTCCAGGTAATGATGGCAATGTTTTGGTCGGTTTTATAGTCTATTTCCATGTTGATGAGGTTTAGCGAATCACAAAATAATTTGGAACACCTTCGGAGGCATCTATTTTTTTTGTTCTTTTTTGCAAAAGAACAAAAAAAACATCCATGCGTCCAAACGCTTTCTCGCTGCTCATTGCTATCTCAACTCTTAACCCCATAAAAACACCACTCGCTATCCTGTTCCTCACCCTGTTTGGTGCCTGCAAGAAAGGCCCCGAGGACATCGGCCCCTGCGGGGGTGAAGGACCCCATCGAAGAATTGCCCTGGCTGAAGGAGGAGATTGAACGGCTTTCAGGATCTCTTTCGGATAGCTATGCTTATTTCACGATCATGTACAAAGGAGAGAGTATTTTGGCTCCATGCAGTTGTTTCCTCAGATTTTACTACATACCGGACGTGCGATGGAAAACGCAGATCACATAGACTACGCGGTGCCCATGGATGAGGAAACGAAAAGGTTTGCCGAGTTGCTCCGAAACCCCAAATTGCCCTGCCCTTATTTGATCTGGAGTTCTAAAGTCTTCCAAAATTATTCAACGTGTCCGTAGAGTATCAACGCTGACAGCTTCCCCTATCTAATCCGCTCAAACACCGTCGCTACTCCCATACCGCCGCCAATGCAAAGCGTGGCGAGGCCGGTGGTGAGGTCGCGGCGTTCGAGTTCGTCGAGGAGGGTAGCGGTGATGATCGCTCCCGTAGCCCCCAGTGGGTGGCCCAGGGCAATGGCTCCGCCATTTACGTTGATTTTGCTGTGATCTGCCCCTAATTGATCCATGAAGTACATGGGAATAGCCGCGAAGGCTTCGTTAACTTCGAAAAGATCCACGTCGCTGAGGTTCATACCTGTCCGTTTTAATACCTTTTGGGTGGCGGGTACGGGTCCGGTAAGCATGATGGTGGGCTCGGTGCCGATGACGGAAAATCCCTTGATGCGGGCGCGGGGTTTAAGGCCTAGTTTTTTGCCTATTTCTTTATTACCGATCATGATCCCGGCTGCTCCGTCCACAATCTGTGAGGAGTTGCCCGCGTGGTGTACGTGGTTAATGTGGGTGAGTTCAGCGTACTTCATCAGCGCGAGTGCGTCCAGTCCCATTTGTCCGATTTTCTCAAAGGCCGCGTTCAATTTGCTGAGCGACTCCACGGTGGTACCGGGCCGAACGCCTTCGTCAAAGTCGAGCAGAGTAGCACCCAGCTCATCCTGAATAGCCACCAGCGAGCGGGCAAAACGATTATCTTGCTGTGCCTCGACGGCCCGGCGGTACGACTCGGCCGCGAAGGTATCCAGGTCGGTACGCGTGTAGCCGTACTTGGTCGCGATGAGGTCGGCTGATATGCCTTGCGGTACAATCTTGTGTTTAGCCACAATCTGCGGGTTCATGAAAAGCGCGCCACCGTCGGAACCCATCGGTACCCGCGACATGGATTCCACACCCCCGGCGATGATCAGGTCTTCCTGCCCGGACATGATGCGGGCTGCGGCCATATTGATGGCTTCCAGACCCGAAGAGCAGAAGCGGTTGAGTTGTACGCCCGCCACGCTTTCGGCGTAGCCGGCGGCAATGACAGCCGTGCGGGCTATGTCGGCTCCCTGCTCGCCGATGGGCGTCACGCAGCCCATAATCACGTCGTCTACGAGACTGGTATCGAGGTTATTACGATCGCGTAGGTGTTTCAAAACGGCGGTGAGGAGATGAACGGGCTGCACGTCGTGTAACGATCCGTCTGACTTGCCGCGACCCCGTGGGGTACGAACGGCATCATAAATATATGCTTCGGTCATGGGCAGTATAAAGGTTAAAGGGTGCAATAGTATGCTTGCATACTATTGCAAAAATAGAATGATTCAAATCAAAACACAAGCACTTGCCAGAAGTAGATTGGAGAGAGTAGGTAGAAATGATTAAATGGAATCAGAATAATCTTCCTGTAAATAGTCTAATTGATGTTACGCAAGTCTGTTTTTATCCAAAGGAAATATTGCCTGTGTGTTTTAGTTTGAGTAGTTCTAGTTCTTTGAAAGCGGCTTGAATAGCCTTGATGTATATTTTCCCTTTTAGGGCGAAATGGTTGAGTTTT
>JBDNFP010000419.1:0-12686 GCA_041689775.1 Spirosomataceae bacterium | reverse complement strand
TTCCGGGGTACTTTCAGCCAAGAAATGCTCGAAAAGCACGGCATTGAGGTGGAAATACCCACGGTTCCCATCGCCCGTAAGGGCAAGGTGGACATCCACCAGAAGCGGTGGGTGGTCGAGCGGACAATCGGCTGGACGCTAAAAATAACTTAAACAGCTTCTAAGGCATTTGAAGTGGGGTAGTCTAGTTTATCACACAGCCTTTTGCACAGTACAGGGCGCCCCAGGACTAATAGTTATTTTCAAGGGGTTAGGGTAGTTATTTATTATTTTAGAGAGCAGTTTTTATTTGTTGCGCAGTGAGCTGCTAAATATATAATCAATTCAGCATAAGTAGCTAACAGCTATTAGTTTGTAGTTGTTATTTTTTTAGGTATTTGATAAATAGAATATTAGCTATGAATTTAGCCAAATTAATAGTACAAACTAATTCTGCGTTTAGAACTTAGTTCCTGTAATTGGTAAAAGGATTAGCTTGTAAGTTTTTGGAGAATTTGATTTGTGCAAGCTGCTATTAGAAAACTATCCCTAGATTTTAATTGGCTACAAACTTTTAATCGACTAGGAAAAGAAGATAATCACCATGCAAAGGCACAAATTGATTGAAGTATGATATACCGATATGTCAAAGGCATAGATCGTAAAGCATCAAAAATCAGTAATATAAATGTTTTATAATTTATATTATGTTAAGTGGATTTCTATAAGAAATAGCATCTAGGAGACTAGATGCTATTTCTTACTTTTCTCATATTACTCTTGAACGCACTTTACCCCTTTACCTTCAAACTGTGTTAATACATTATTGAGGTTCTCTAAGGTGGTCTTAGCGTCTTCGTCATCACGAATCTTTACAGCTCTTTCGAAGAATGGCTGCGCTTTCTGGAAACGTCCACAAACGCGTCCTTCAACTTCTTTACCAGTTGCCTGGTACTCGGCCATATTCATGTTGTCAACTTCGCGTTTTAATTCAACCGCATCGTTATAGTAAAAAACACCCAAGTTGAACAACGCATCATAGTTATTGGGATCAACTTCTAAGGCCTTCTTGTACACGTCAATAGCACTCTGACGACCCTTCGTGTATTTATCCGTCAATGCAGCTAACTCTTTTTCCTGAGCAGCTCTATCCGAACTATTGGCCTTAGCTTCCATTTCTTTTACCTGCGCTTCAAACTTAGCAATACCTGCTTTTGCGTCATCACGTGATTGAGTGACTTCACCCAACTGACGCTTCAAATCGGCACTCTTTGGTTGAGCTTTCAAACGACCAGCTATACGCTTAATCTCTCCTTCAAATATTTCAAGCTTTCCTTTTTCGTCTTCCAGGCTCTTCTGCGCGTTAGCAAGTTTGCCACCAGATGTACCCATTTTTTCTTCAAGGTCACGAATCTCACCGGCAGTCTTAATACCAGCGTTATCATACAAAATAGCTAGGTTTACAAGGTTCTGAACGCTAGAAGGGTCTTTTTCTACCAGGTCTTGCAGTTCAGTAATCGCTTTCTGCTCGTTTCCTGATGCAAGGTAGATGTTAACAATCTCGGAACGGAGGTCCTTATTACCCGGATTCTTTTCTAACCCTCTTTGTAGAGTACTAATCGCTTTGTCGAACTTATTATCTCCACGGTACAGCTGCGCCAAGCCATAGTATACACTGACGTCTACCCCACCGTTAGTGGCGTATTTCTCAAACTGCTCAATGGCTACTTCCTTTTGATCTGCCTGCTGAGCAGAGATACCACCGTAAAGAGCCGCTAAGGTGTCTTTTTTATTGATCTCCTGAGCCATCTGAAACATTTTTAAGGCACCAGTCATATTTTGTGACTGGTACTTCTCAGCACCTTGTTTCACGAATGCATTGTAAAGGCTGGTGCCTTCTTCTCCATTCAATGCTGATGAAGCTTCTTTTGAACTCCGACCAGCCTCGCCTTTTTTAGTTACGTCCAGTTCGATCACCTTTTTATAAGCCTCATAGGCCACCAACGAGGCACTGGAATCGATCTGAGTATATTGTAGTGCAATACTCTCATACATCTTGGCTCGATCCATCCAAGTAGCTGCTTTCGCACTCGTTTTTGGATCTCCTATATTCTTATCACTCTTCTCCTTGTCCTTGCGAGCCTGATCCATCATAGCCTGATCGACGGCATTCTGGGCAAAAGCCATAAAGCTGAATAGGCTTAGCGCAGAAACAAAAAATATTTTTTTCATAGATTAAAAATTGATTGGTTTTGAATAAATGGTTCTCATTATGGTTAAAATAGGGAATTATTATACTTCATCGGTTTCTTCTGTCGGGGTCTCCCCTGCTTCATCACCGATTATTTCGTCGGTAGTTGTGTCTACCACTACATTTGGGTCTAATGTTCCATCAAGTACTTCGTCTTCTTCTTCTTTCAGAATACGAGTTACCGATGAGATTTCATCCGTCGAATTTAAACGAATAAGCTTGACCCCTTGTGTATTACGACCGGTCTGACGTATATTAGTCACACTCATACGAATGGCAATACCATTGCGGGTAATGATCATCATGTCATCCTGTTCGGTTACAGTCCTGATCGCTACGAGCTTACCTACTTTTTCGGTAGCATTCATGGTAGATACTCCTTTTCCTCCCCTCTTTGTTACCCGATAGTCTTCTACCGGCGAACGTTTTCCGTAACCGTTTTCGGAGATCACCAACAGTTGGGCATCCTCGCGATTGATACAAACCATCCCAATTACTTTATTTGCCGGATCATTAAGATTGATACCACGCACACCGGCGGCGGTACGACCCATCGGACGAACTCCCGTTTCGTTGAACCTTACGGCACGACCTGCACTGGACGCAATGATGATATCATTATCTCCGTTGGTAAGCGCTACATCAAGTAGCCGATCTCCCTCGTGCACCGTAATGGCAATGATACCATTCTGACGAGGACGTGAATAGGCTTCCAACAATGTCTTTTTGATGGTACCTTGCTCGGTACACATAATCAAGTAGTTGTTGTTGATATAATCATCGTCACTTAACGTTTTTACGTTGATTACTGCCCGGATAGAATCACCCGATTCGGTACTAATCAAGTTCTGGATCGGACGACCTTTGGAGTTTTTCGACCCTTCTGGTACTTCGTATACCTTCAACCAGAAGAGTTTACCATATTCCGTAAAGATCAATAGGTAGTTTAGCATCGTGGCCGAAAACAAATGCTCCGTAAAGTCATCGTCTTTGGTTTTTACCCCACGTGCACCTACCCCACCTCTGGTTTGGGTACGATACTCCTGCAATGGCGTACGCTTGATGTAGCCCTGATGCGAGATGGTAATCAACATTTCTTCATCAGCAATCATGTCTTCGTCGCTGAATTCTTCGGCAGCGTACTCAATTTTTGTCCGGCGTTCATCACCGTAACGCTCCCTGATATCACTAAGCTCCTGTTTAATGATATCAAACTTACGGGTTTCATTAGAGAGAATATCTCTCAAATCAGTAATGAAAGCCATGATCTCATCGTATTCCTTCACGATCTTGTCTCTTTCCAGACCAGTAAGGCGTTGGAGACGAAGTTCAAGAATAGCTTTTGCCTGAATTTCTGAAAGCGAAAACTGCTCAATAAGTCCGGTTTTAGCTGCTTCAGGATCTTTAGCGCTTCTAATCAGATTAATTACTGCGTCGAGGTTATCCAAGGCAATAAGTAATCCTTGAAGAATGTGGGCTCTCTTTTCAGCTTCGCGGAGTTCGTATTCCGTTCTACGAGTCACAACCACCACACGGTGATCTACGTAGTGCCGAATCAGGTCGCGAAGATTGAGTACCATTGGGCGGCCTTTCACCAGCGCCACGTTGTTTACGCCAAACGAAGTCTGAAGCGGCGTATACTTATACAGGTGATTTAATACAATATTGGGGATGGAATCTTTTTTGAGATCAAATACGATCCGCATTCCGTCCCGGTCTGATTCGTCTCGAATATCCGAGATCCCTTCCAGTTTCTTATCATTAATAAGCCCCGCGATGCGTTCAATCATGGCGGCCTTATTGGTCATATACGGAATCTCCGTCACGATAATCTGCTCACGACCCGTCTTAGAAATCTCCATGTGGGTATTGGCCCGAACTACTACCCGCCCACGTCCGGTTTCAAACGCCGAACGTACTCCTTGAAATCCGTATATAGTACCACCGGTTGGGAAGTCAGGAGCTTTAACGTACTCCATCAATTCTGGAATGGTAATATCATTATTATCAATGTAGGCTACTACCCCATCAATTACCTCCCGCAAATTGTGGGGAGCCATGTTGGTAGCCATACCTACTGCAATTCCTGACGATCCGTTTACCAATAAATTTGGAAACTTAGCGGGTAGTACCGAAGGCTCCTGCAACGAATCATCAAAGTTCGGCTGGAAGTCTACGGTATCCTTGTTAATGTCATTCAGGAGCTCGTCGGCAATACGTTTTAGACGAGCCTCGGTGTAACGCATCGCAGCTGGTGAGTCGCCGTCTACTGAGCCAAAGTTACCTTGTCCATCCACCAACATGTACCGCAATGACCACGGTTGGGCCATACGTACCATAGTATCATACACCGAAGAGTCGCCGTGTGGGTGGTACTTACCTAGTACTTCACCAACAATACGGGCTGATTTCTTATGCGCCTTGTTGTAATTCACACCGAGATCCGACATACCATAAAGTACGCGTCGGTGAACGGGTTTTAACCCATCACGTACGTCGGGTAGTGCGCGGGAAATAATCACCGACATGGAGTAGTCGATGTAGGCTCCCCGCATCTCATCCTCTATATTAATAGGGATGATGTTTCCACTTGTAGTTTCTGCCATAAAATAATTGTAACGAATCGAAGAATTAAAGTGATTTATATACCTTTAATACCATATAATATCATAATAATTTTACATGATATTATATAAACAACCAAATTTCGTCATTTTTAGCGTTTTAAACAAACGATTGCAGGCCTTGATAAAAAAAGTAGTCTATTTTTCACGATCTCTTGTCAGAACGCACAAAATAGCAAACACTCCCATTTCATATCCTTTTTGTACTCATTATCGAAGAATAATGGCCTTCACAGAAAATGCTTTAAGTAATTTATTAATTGGATGTTCCCGCAGATGTGTTTCCGGATGTCATAATTACAGACGATAGTTATAATACTACTGTCAAAGCCTTATAGTTGAAATTTAATAAACTCCTCCTTGTATGCCATTATTACTAACATTTATTGCCATTCTTTGCTTGGTACTTTTAATTGCCTGGTTAAAACTAGATACATTCATCTCCTTCTTGTTGGTAGCCATTGGGTTAGGGCTTGCGAGTGGAATGGGTGTAAGTCAAATAGGCACGGCTATCCAAAAAGGTGTAGGTAGTACCCTTGGTGATCTCGTTTTAATCGTGGGTTTTGGGGCGATGCTTGGAAAGCTAGTAGCTGATAGTGGTGCAGCTCAACGTATTACCGATGCCTTGATAGGCCTATTTGGCAAGAAAAATATACAATGGGGGGTGGCTGTGGCTGGTTTTATTATTGGCATTCCCCTCTTTTATAATGCTGGATTTGTCATTGTAGTACCTCTTATCTTTATGATAGCCGCCTCGGCGGGCTTACCGTTGCTGTATGTAGGTATACCCATGTTATCTGCGCTGTCAGTGGCCCATGGGTATTTACCCCCACATCCTTCTCCATCGGCCATTGCTACGCAGCTCAATGCTGATCTGGGAAAAACTCTTCTTTACGGTATATTAATCTCTATACCGGCCATCGCCGTAGCTGGCCCGTTATTTGGCCGTACACTTAAACGCTTTAATCCCGTACCCGACCCACACTTGTTTGATGTAAAACCACGCCCCGTTGATGAATTGCCGGGCTTGGGCATTAGTGCCGTTTCAGCCTTACTTCCCGTTTTTCTATTAACTGGAATGTCAGGAATTAATAAACTAATTCCTGGTTATAAGCTCATCGAACTGTTGGCAGATCCAAATTTCAGCATGTTGGTATCGGTGCTCTTCGCTGCTTGTTTTTTAGGAATCCGCCGGGGGATGAACATGAAAGAAGTAAGTAAGTCGATGGAAGAGGCATTTAAAGGGGTAGCCATGATCCTTCTCATCATT
Organism: Spirosomataceae bacterium; assembly: GCA_041689775.1. Taxonomy (GTDB): domain Bacteria; phylum Bacteroidota; class Bacteroidia; order Cytophagales; family Spirosomataceae; genus JBDNFP01. The sequence goes on along the minus strand of JBDNFP010000419.1, from coordinate 6,562 downwards.
GCCGGCGCCGGAGTATTTAAGCAAGTAATGACCGAAAGCGGAGTAAGTCAATATATCGCTGAGGGATTAAAAGGGGTAGCTATTTCGCCGATTATTTTGAGCTGGGGTATTGCGGCCATTATCCGGGTATGCGTCGGATCAGCCACCGTAGCTGGTTTAACAACGGTTGGTATCCTTGCCCCACTATTGATGCAAAATACTGTTGAACCCGAATTAATCGTGCTAGCCATCGGCGCAGGTAGCCTCATGTTTTCCCATTTGAACGACGGCGGCTTCTGGTTGTTTAAGGAGTACTTTAACTTAACCATTAAAGAAACTTTACTTACGTGGTCTATTATGGAATCTATTGTATCGGTTGTTGGTCTAATCGGCGTACTAATCCTTAGTTTATTTGTATAATCTTTCATTTCTTTGGGAGAAGAATCAGTAATAATCCTAAATACACCCTTATAATCATGTCGATTCCTGAACAAAACTTTAACGCGTTAAATCTTACTTTACCACCTGCCCCTAAACCTTTGGGAGTGTACAAGCCTTTGTTGATCATAGATGATCGATGGGTATATGTTTCCGGTCATGGCACCGTGCAGGAAGATGGTACTCTTATAAGAGGTCGCGTTGGTGAAGCTCTCTCGATTGAGGAGGGTAAGTTGGCCGCTCGTCAGGTTGGGCTAGCTATTTTGGCGACCTTGACTGCGAACTTGGGAAGCCTGAACCGAATAAAAAAAGTCATTAAAGTACTTGGTATGGTGAATTGTACGGCCGATTTTGAACGTCATCCCTACGTCATCAATGGTTGTAGCGAGCTGTTTGCCTCGGTTTGGGGTGCCGAAAATGGTGTGGGTGTTCGTTCTGCGGTAGGTATGGGGTCGTTGCCTGACAATATTCCCGTAGAAATTGAAGCTATGTTTGAATTACATCCCTAATTGAAAACCCGAATGGATAGTCAACAAAAAAAATGTGACTGGTTTGAAGTAACAAATCTCTCGCAGGTCTATACGCCTTCTCTACTAGTATATAAAGAAAGAGTAAGGTTTAACATAGGCTTAATGGTGGTTATGGTGGGAGGCAAGCCAGAACGACTGATCCCACACGTGAAAACCCATAAAATGCCTGAGATTGTACGGATGCAATTGGAGGTTGGTATCACGAAATTCAAATGTGCCACCATTGCTGAGGCAGAAATGATAGCCGAGGCCGGGGCTTGCTGGATATTAATCGCCTACCAATTGGTAGGGCCCAATATCAATCGATTACAAGCGCTTCGCGCAAAGTACCCCTCGGTTCAATTCACCTCTTTAATAGATTCCTTGACGGCGGCAATTAGCCTAAATGATGCTTGCCAAGTAGAACCTTGTGGAGTATTTCTAGATGTCAATAATGGCATGGATCGTTCGGGTCATGCCGTTAACGCAGGTTTAATGGATCTGTACGAACAGGTAACAGCATTGCCTAAGGTGAATATTATTGGATTGCACGTGTACGACGGTCACATTTGCGACAACCACTTTAATGAACGTAAGAATCGTTCGGATGCTGCCTTTGAACCAGTACTACGTTTTCGCGACCAACTTATTGAGAAAGGGTTCCAAGATCTGATGATCATCGCGGGTGGCTCACCTACCTTTACGGTGCACGCTATACGGAATGACGTGTATTGTAGCCCGGGCACTAGTGTACTTTGGGATTGGGGCTACGGAGATCGTTTTCTCGATCAACCCTTTCAGAACGCTGCCCTCATCGCCACGCGGGTTATTTCGAAGCCTACCCCCGGCATCATTACCATTGATTTGGGCCACAAGGCAATTGCCGCAGAGAACCCCATTGAAAAGCGCTTTCGTTTTCTCAACCTCTGGGATTACGAAGTGCTAAACCAAAGTGAAGAGCATGGGGTTATAAAGGTTAAACACCATAATATGATTAAGGTGGGAGATCTGCTGTACGCACTACCCTACCATATCTGCCCTACGGTAGCTTTGCACGAATCTGCACTAGTGGTAGAAAATCAAACAGTGTTAGATGAATGGCAGATTACTGCCCGTAAAAGAAAGATAACCATCTGATAAATAACAATTTTCGATACCGCTATGTTTCTTTTTGATGCCCACCTAGACCTGTCAATGAATGCCCTTGATTGGAATCGTGATTTCACTCAGCCGCTTCAAAGTATTCGTGATCGGGAGTATAATCTTAACGATAAGCCCGATCGCCGCCACGGCGTGGTGAGTTTTCCGGAGATGCGTAGAAGTAATATTGGCCTGTGTGTGGCTACGCAAATTGCCCGGTATATTGAGCCTGGAAGTACTCTCCCGGGTTGGCATTCACAGGCGCAAGCCTGGGCACAAACGCAGGGGCAGCTAGCCTGGTATCAGGCCATGGAGTACGCGGGAGAGATAGTACAGATTACTAATCTTTCCGAACTTCGCGAACACCTTACACTGTGGCAGAGTGCTGACAATACAGAACAACTTCCTATTGGGTATATTCTGAGCCTCGAAGGAGCTGATTCGGTCCTTTCACTAGAACATTTGCATCAGTCCTACCAGCATGGACTACGAGCAGTGGGCCCCGCTCACTATGGCCCGGGGGTCTATGCTCACGGCACTGACGCCGATGCCCCATTGTCCGATAAAGGCAAGGCCTTACTACGAGAGATGGAGAAGCTTAATATAATACTGGACGCTACTCACCTATGCGACCGCGCCTTTTGGGAAGCAGTGCCTAACTATAGAGGACCGGTCTGGGCCAGCCATAACCTAGTACGGGCTATCACACCTCATAATCGCCAGTTTTCTAATGAACAAATTAAAGTTTTACTTGAACGAGGGGCTGTAATTGGTATGGCCTTTGATGCTTGGATGATGATTCCTGGTTGGCAACGGGGTGTATCTACTCCGCAGAGCACCGGCCTGAAAATCGAGCATATTGTAGCTCACATCGATCACATTTGCCAGTTGGCCGGTAACGCCTACCACGTCGGTATTGGATCAGACCTCGACGGTGCCTTTGGAAAAGAACAAGCACCGATTGACTTAGACTCCATTGCTGATCTTCAAACAATTCCGGGGCTACTTCAAAAATATGGGTACAGTCCGGCAGATATCGAAGGAATTATGTGGCGTAACTGGGTTGACTTTCTAGAAAATTCTTGGAAATGAAGGTTTCTCGCGGCCGGGCTGCTAGCCGTTTTTTTAGGTATCGCACGCTTAACCCTTACCCATTTTTACCTTAAATCATTAATATATATTAACGTTATGATGCCGTTAATATAATGTACCTAAATATTTGCACACATCCCTAAAAAATCTACTGAAAGCAACCCTATGAACGTATTTTTTATCACTTCTTTAAACACCTCCAAAGATCATAGTTGTCCAATTTGAGGTTTCTTCCCTTGCCTCAGCTTTCGCTTCCTCTATTAACCTCGTGAGGCAAAGCATTTCCAGGGGTTCCACGTTCAATTTCAGAATATACCCTTACTAGTACGAATAGCAAGTCGTGTGAAAGCACTTTGTTAAGTTGAACGTATTCCTGATTATGCTTGATGAGTAAAGTTATTTGTCGGTCGGATAATTGTTGTTTGTTTTCAAGTTCACTTTTTAGTTGAGTCAGCACTTCATTTTTACGTAGGATAATTTCTTACTCCCGGCGGACTACTTCTAGCTACGCCCATCACCGGGACAGATTCGCCTATCCGTAGCTTCAATGTCATGTATATTTCCTTTGCCTCATCTCGTAAGTAAAGCATCGGGTATAAATGGTTTTGGTAAAGTATTCGACTCGATACCGCCAGAACTTTATCGAGCGACTCCCCTTCTAGTTCGTCACGAGAAAAACCTAGACTTTCACACAAGAATGTATTTACATAAGCCACACGCGCATCATCATCAAATACAAGGCATTAAATTCAATAATCTAATATGCACGGGCACTCATTTCCGGGCACCGTCCAGTAACTTCCATTTGTTGGAAAGTACTACCCGGTAAATGAGGGTTTCTAGGTTAGAACCTGCTTCCTGAAGGATTCAGGAAGTAGATTCTAACACTGTAATATTAATTAATAGTGTTATAAATTTAGCAAATCCAACCGATTATCCGAAAAAAGTGGCCTCCGCAAAAGGACGCTCCTGATTCTGCATAATAACCGGGGCCATAAACTATGCCCAACCAATGTAGTTATTCTCCATGGTATCGAGGAGTTAATTAATATTTTCCCGATCAAAACCGCCGAGGTAATCGTCGTCATTAAGATACCGGGGGAAGCCCCCACCAAAATCAGTTCCTTAAAATAGTTAGGGTTTTTGATCGAAGCTAACAAACCGATCGTATCCTATCATTTATAATAATGATGACTGGTTTTATAAATAAAAAAACGCTTTTATCGCGTTAAAATACTATTAAATTAATGTACAATCTAACTTATTACGCATAGCTTCAAATTCTGACACAACATTAGACTTTATTCGAATAAATTTTTGCGCGTGCGCGCAGGCGTGGGCGGGCGAAATCAATCTTTCCGAATAAAGTCTATTAAATAACTCTTCCTTGATGTTTTTTTCTACCCGCTGCATAGCAATGAGACGACTTGCGTTTTCGCTGGCCTGCGATTCCGCACAAGCTCTGAATAAAATGACAAAAAGGGATTTACAGATTAACCCTTTCAGCGTCAGATTTATACTACCCACGACCTTTGGATGCGCTCTCCCACTGCCCAAATTTCTATCTCTCCCGAAATATTTTGGAGTGATTCCAAAACAAAATCCCCCAATGAGTCATTAAACTACCCAACCAGTCCCTGATCGGAGCCAAAAAAATACGGTGATTCTTTTTGGACTATTTCCCGCTTTACGTTTAACACCAGAACTTTGATTTGTGGTAGGCCCAAAGTAAGCAGGTAAACCCAGAATGATGGTATGGTAGTACTCGCCCAATGAGTCCACAGCCTTTTCGTACTGTCTAATGTTAGAGGCAACGAGATCTTTGATCGTCCGTACAATTGAATCTAATTCCTCAGCTCCCTGTATTTTCCGTTCTAGGTTTTCTAAGTTATCCCTATCAAGAAACTAGCGGAGGTGTTTCAAAAAACGGAACCAACGCTTTACGGGCTAAATCCAGGATTATTGCGTGTTCCGGATCACTTAGTAGACCATCCGCACTACTTAATCTTTGCAGGATTGTCTCTGGCAAGTAAGTACCTATTTCCAACTCGGCCTCACGAATGCGGTCTAAGGGTATGGTATCAAATAACCCACTGGTAAGTGAAAGTAACACCAAAATCTGCTCAATCACATCCATGAACTGCATTTCCAGCTACTTGAAACTCGCTTACCGTGTACAAGAATCTTACGTGTCTCATCATCGAGTCTTGTACCAAAGACTAGCAAACGTTTCTAACTCCTCAAACTGGGTAATTGACCGATAGGCTCGTAATTGGGCTTTTCTACCAACCCAAGAAACTGATTTACCTACATCAACAAATTTAGGGGAAAGGTATATCTGCCCATCCGTAACAGTTCCCGATAAGCACGAGCGTGTTGGGTCAAATCATCATACACGATTAATACGTCACGCCCTTTCTCCATAAAATATTCCGCCACACTCGTAGCCGCGTAGGGTGTTATGTACTATAAACCAGCCGGATCGTTTCCCTCCATGGCCGGAGCCGATCGCTCAATGGGTAATCGGGTAGTAGAAGGTACTACTCCTTTATCATCCAAGGCCTCCCCCAGTGGATTGATAACCCGACCAAGCAGGGCATCACCCACGGGTATATCCATAACCCTAAATGCAATAATTTCCAACTAGAGAGCCTAATTCTGCTTTAGACTCTAAAGCAGAATTAGTTTGTATTATTAATCTAGCCAAATCAATGGCTACTATTTTCTATATCAAATACTCACAAAAATCTAATGGCCGGGCGGCGTTCCACTAATAGTTATCACCTACCTACTACCAATCCCTTATATGCTACACTCCTCATGGAGGTTTGTCTTTCAACTAAGGGCTTTATCTGCGTAATAATTCTTTATAACGCATTTATCACGTTTTTATGTTCTTAATGTGAGTCATATGTTTTATTCTAATTAGTAGCAGAATCGCAGGTTTAAGATGGACTAGCTAAACTCTACCTGAAATAAGTACTATGAGTATATTAAAAATATAATACAATTAGATATCGAGAAGGATACTCGACTCTACCACAGCCGAAATTTATTTTTGTTTAGCTACTTCTGCTCAGGCATTAATTTTATTGATGTAGCTGCTCTCACCTGGAAGAACATAACCCCAACGCAATCACTTGAATATGAACGAAGTAAAACAGGATATGTATTCAATACCAAACTTTTACCCCCAGCCATTTCAATTCTAGAGGACTATAATCATCTTACTTCTGATGATTACATCTTTCCTTATTTGGATAAAACTGTTCGTACAACTCCGACCAAAATTGATAACCGTCTAAATAAGTGCATACACCAGAGAATTTATTTGGATAAATTATTTAGACTATGACGCCCGCTGGCGAACATTGCGGCATGAACTACGAAGATCAGAAAAAACA